>NZ_CP094532.1:2197500-2517500 GCF_022811685.1 Chryseobacterium suipulveris
TTTCAGTTGGGATATTTTTAATGAAATCCTGCAGTTTTACCAAGTCATTCAAGACCGGGAAATGAAACCGCTGACTTTGCTTTGAAGCTGAAATTGCCTGTTTCCTCAGCTTTTCTATATTGATATTTCGTCTTTCGGATTTTTCGGTATTGAGGAAAGTAATTTCCGAAATCCCCATTTCGGTCGCCTTTTCCACGAAAAACTCAATCCGGTCGATGTTTTTTGTCGGTGCGATTGCAATGTGAAGTTTTGGCGAAAAATCAGGCAGGTTTTCTTTGATGTCAGAAACATTGAGCATTACTTTTTTTCCTTCGAAAACCAGAGTTCCTTTGGCAAGGTTTCCTTTTCCGTCGGTTACGAAAATTTCTTCGCCTTCACGCATTCGGAGCACTTTAACGATGTGTTGCTGTTCATCGTCATTAATAATGACTTTCGGAAAAATTTCGCCAAAAAAAAGTTTCATTGATGTGGATTCAAGTTGTTGCAGTTGTTGCAATTGTTACAGATTGTTACAGTTGTTAAATCTTCGGACTTCCGTCTTCTGTCACCTGACTTTCTAACTCGTATCGCGCTGTCGCGGAAACTGAGAGATCCGCAAATTCGCCACGCTGTAATTTCAGTTGTGCGACCATCGCGATCATTGCGGCATTATCTGTCGTGTATTCAAACTTAGGAATGTAGATATTCCAGCCGAGTTTTTCCTCATTCTTTTTCATTGCTTCCCTTAAACCCGAGTTCGCAGAAACTCCCCCTGCAATTGCAATGTCTTTAATGTCCAAATCTTTCGCGGCTTTCTCCAGTTTTTCCATCAGTATTTCAACGATGGTTTTCTGAACGGAAGCGCACAAATCGTCGATATTTTCCTTGATGAAATCAGGATTGTTTTTTAACTCTTTTTGTATGAAGTACAGCACCGAAGTCTTCACTCCGCTGAAGGAATAGTCATAGTTTTCTAACCGCGGTTTATTAAATTTAAATAAATTTTCGTTGCCTTTTTTTGCCAATCTGTCAACAATAGGACCTGCAGGATAATCGAGACCGAAAACTTTCCCGATTTTGTCGAAAGCTTCGCCTGCAGCATCATCAGTGGTTTTACCGATGATTTCCATATCGAAATAGTCTTTAACCAAAACAATCATTGTGTGTCCACCAGAAACCGTCAAACATAGAAACGGGAATTTTGGGGGCATAATATTTGCATCTTCGATGAAATGGGCTAAAATGTGGGCTTGAAGATGGTTAACCTCGATTAAAGGGACATTTAAACTCATTGCCAGCGATTTGGCAAAAGAAGTTCCCACGAGCAGCGAACCCAAAAGTCCGGGACCGCGCGTGAATCCAATGGCAGAAATATCTTTTTGTTGTATATTTGCTTTGTTGACTGCTTTTTCGACAACGGGGATCATGTTTTGCTGATGGGCGCGAGAAGCAAGTTCGGGTACGACTCCGCCATATTCCCGGTGGATTTCCTGGTTTGCCGCAATGTTGGAGAGGATTTTGTTCCCACGGATTACAGCTGCAGAGGTATCGTCGCAGGAAGATTCGATCCCTAAAATTATAGACTCGTTCATAAATGGCAAATTTAGAGAATAATAACGATAAGGAAAACAATAAATCTGTTGCGGAAAACATCGGTAATTCGGTGCAGAAAGGCGTGGAAAATGTGCAGGATGCAGTAAAACAAACTGTGCAGGATGCTGCGAATCTCGCCTCGGACGCTATTACTCATCCCGTGGATACTGCAGGTGAATTTGTTGAGCAAGCCGCAAAAGATGTCACGAGTTACAAATGGTGGGCGAAACTTTTGCTCGTGCTGTTTTGGACCGGTTTATTTCTTTTTATCACTTTCGTAGTAGTCATCAATCTTCCATCAACCAAAAACTGGGCAGCTCAACGGGTGATCAAAATGCTTAACCAGGACCTGAAAACCCAAATGGCTTTCGACAGTGTGGATGTAAATTATTTTGGGGATATCACGATTCATAATGTCGCGATCAAAGACAACCGAAATTATCCCTTTCTGAAAGCCAAAAAATTATACGCTGATTCCGACTGGTTCTCGATTATTTCAAATTCCAGGAATCTGAAGTTTCAATCGATGGCTTTGAATCAGATGGATTTGAAAGTCATTACTTATAAAGGCGACAGTATTTCGAATTTCGTGCGCTACATCGATCTTTTTGATGACGGTAAAGCGCCCGATCCGACCCGTCCTCCGTTTGAACTGAAAACGAGGGTTTTTGTCAACGATTCCAAAATTTCCATCGTCAACCAAAATCACGAAGGCTACGAAGGAAAATGGTTGATGGCAGACAACGTGAATTTGATTGTTCCCGAACTGAAGGTGAACGGCTCCAACGTTTTTGCGCAGATCAACAACATGCGATTTACCACCGAAAGATGGGGCAAAAAGCACTTTGTCGATACCTTTTCAGGCGACCTTTCGCTGACAAAAGAATTTCTTTCCCTCAAAGATTTGACTTTAAATACCGACCATTCGCTTTTGCAGGGCGACATTAAATTCAACCTGAACAACGGTTCGTGGGCAGATTTTACCAATCGCGTTGCTTGGGATATGAATTTGATGAAAGGAAGCCAGATCAGCGGTTACGACATCAGTTATTTTGTGACCAATTGGGACAATTACAAACCCGTGAACATTTCAGGGAAAATGACGGGGCCATTAAATAAATTCTACCTCGAAGACTTCCTCATCAGAAATCCAGATGTAAATATCAGGACACAAACGATGAAGATTTCGAATATTCTGGACGGGAATTTTCAGATCGAGTCCAACACTATTTCCACCGATTTTACCTACAAAGATTTAAAGGCGATGCTGCCGACTTTCATTTCCGAGAAGATGAAAAATTTTGCGGATGATTTCGGAAGGATGAAGTTCGACGGAGCAGCACGCGTAAATCCGAAGCAGGTGTATGTTCCCAATGGACGACTGTTCACTGGAATCGGACAGGCAAGAATTTCACAATTCTATCTCGATGATTATAGCACCAATCTTCCTAAATATCGAGGGTTTGCTGAAGTCAATGATCTCAATACTTCTGTGATTACGAAAAGTAAGGAAGTTGGTTTGATTTCAGGAAAGTTTAATCTTCAAGGTCAAAGCTTTGATGTCAATACCATGCGTTTGAGAACGACTTCCGAAATTTCGAAGATTGAAATTATGGACAAGGTCATTAACAACGTTTATCTCGACGGACTTCTTGACCATAGAAAATATACGGGAACTGTAAATGTAAACGACGAACAGGCAAAAGCTAATGTGAAAGGACTGATCGATTTTAGCACCAAGAAACTTTTCGCAGACGTTGTTGCGGATGTGAAATACCTGAATATCAATTATTTCACCGGAGCAAAAGGAAACCAGATTGTGAGCGGACTTGTTGACGGAAAAATTTCAATGACGAACATCAATGACCTGAATCTGGACGCCGATTTGAAGAATGTGAATTTTGCAAATGCCACCCAAAAATATGTTATTCCAAATGCTAAAGTCAAAGCATTTTTCGAAAATGGAAACAGAATCGTCTCTGTTGACGCACCTGGAGCGGTAAACGGAAAGATTGCGGGCAGGTTCAACCTCGGTGATTTGGGAGGAATGATTGAGAACGGGATCGGAAAAATCTTGGTTGGTCCGCCTCCGAGAAAAATTTACCGAGGTCAGAGTTTCAATATGGATTTTGATGTGAAACAGGGGCTGGTTAATTATTTTGAGCCGAATGTGCACTTGCCGAAAGGCGCGACGGTGAACGGTTCCTATGACGGAAATTCCAATAACCTCGTATTGAATATCGACGCTGAAACCTTAAAATATGTGATGACCAAAAAAGAGGAAATCACGGAAGCCGACAAAGCGCTCGCAAAAGCAAATCCTGACTATAAAATTACCGATAAGGACAAGAAAACCAAAGACAGCGCGATGATCGACAACCTCATGGTGAGGATTAACACTGCGAATCTCAGCGAGCAGATTTTTGCGAAGATTGATAGGGTTGAATACGACAAGAATATCCTGAAAGATATTACCTTAAGCGGTAGAAACGAAAACAATAAAGTTTTACATATTGCAACCAATTTCAAGCACGGAACTCCTGAGGAAGAAATAAAGCAGGAGCTTAAAGAATACGCTGTAAACCTTAACCAAACCACAAATTCAGCTGGAGATTATGTGTTCCGCTTCGAGCCGACTTCGGTGAAGTTTAATGATGTAGTTTGGAATATCGATACCGATCCCGAACTGAATCACTCCATTACCTACCGAAAAAAACAGGGCGATTTCCTGATACAGAATCTTCGCGTTTATTCTGATGACAGTTCGCTTTTCGTACGACAGTCCGTTTTCAAATCTGCGAAAGATTTCTCGGCGGAAGGCGAGGTGAAAAATATGGATATCGCCAAAGTTTTTGCTTTAACAAAGAGTGAAAACAGTATGGATATTAAAGGAATCGCAAACGGAACCTTTGATATCAAGATGAACAAAAACAATCTGGAACCCGTGATCGATATGGATATTACCAATATCTTTATGAACGGAAAAGCGATGGGCAAAGTTCTGGTTTCGGCTAAAAACAGTGCGGTCCCAAACGTTTTCGATGTTGATGTAAAGGTGATCGGATCCGACGCAATCGGCGACAATAATCTGCATTTAACGGGAACCATTAATAATAACACCGCTTCACCGACGCTTGATCTCACCGCGGAAATGCGGGATTTCGACCTTGCTTTCACCCAGGAGTTTGTGAAGGGAATATTCGGCAACCTTCGTGGGAAGGCTTCAGGAGATTTGAAAATTGGCGGTAAGATGAACGATGTGGATTACAGCGGCGATATTGCACTGAAACAGTTCGGTTTGAAACTGAATTTCACTGGCGTAGATTATTCGTTCGACGATACGGTGATTTCGCTTTCAAGAGGTTTGGCGATTCTGAACGACATCGGAGTGAAAGATGGAAGGAGCAATTCGAAGGGATCGATTTCAGGGGCGATACAGTTTGAAACGCTTTCGTCAATGGGCGTCAACCTCGTGATGAGGGCCGATAATCTTTTACTCTTGAACACTACCCAAAAAGATTTCGATCTGTTCTGGGGAAGAATTTATGGAAACGGGACGCTGTATGTTGATGGACCTGTTTCCGCACTCAATATTTCAACTCCTGAAATGCGGGCGCTCAATAACTCGATGTTCACCTTTAATTCCAACTCCACTTCCAATGTTGAGGAATTTAAGATGCTTCGGTTCCTGAAAAGGGACGATGCGGGAATTATTTCCGTGGAGGACAAGAAATCTTCGGGAGCCAATATGAATATTGATTTTACGCTCTCTTTAGACAAAGGTACAACGGTGAACGTTTTGGTTGGCGACGATGTGGGAGATATTTCGGTACGCGGAAATGCCGACAAACTCCGGTTTGTGATGAGCAGAACGGGAGCAATTTCGATGAACGGCAATTATTTTGTTGATAACGGAACATTTGTTTCAAAGGCGATACTTAACAGAACTTTCCATATCACCAAAGGAAGCAGTATTCGGTGGGATGGTGATGCGATGGCGCCTGAACTCGACATCGACGCGACTTATCTCAGAACAGTTACGAATGCTGGACAATATTTAAATATGAAAAGCTTACAGCCAGTAAACGTTCTTCTTTCCACAAAAATAACTCAAACCCTCAATAATCCAAAAATAGAACTTGGAGTTTCAGCGCAGGATGTTTCGAGTAACGTGCGGGAAACTTTAGCCCAAAGAATGAGTAACGAGGATGAAAAAGTGATCCAATTTGGTTCTGTCTTGGTGCTTAACAGCTTCAATGTCGGTAACTCTGCCTTCGACATCAATCTCGGAAACACGCTCGAAACTTCGGGTTACAATATGCTATTCAAACAGCTCGGTTCTGTTTTGAATACCATTAGCAACGAATTTCAGGTAGACTTAAATTATCTTCGCGGAGATACCAATTCGAATACCGGCGACAGAGCGAATGCAAGTGTCAGCTTTGCGCTTTCACCAAGAGTTAAGGTAAAAACAGGACTTGGAGTGCCGATCTCTAAAACAGAAAATACCAACACCAATTATCTTTCCGGAGAAGGAATTATTGAATACGATTGGTCCAAGAATAACGACGGGAGCCGACTTCTTCGCGCGTACTCGAAACCGTCAAATATTGGGTTGACCGGAGCTGGAGCTGGAAACGCGGGAGCCAACCAAAGTTACGGAGTGGGTGTGGTTTATAGCAAAAGTTTTAATACGATATTTAAAAGAAAAGAAAAAGATAAGCAAAAGAAAAGTTCAGAATCGAAAAAAGATTCAATCAAAAATGATTCGATAAAGTAACAATTTCAATGCATTCCATAAAAGTTTAGTTAAAAGTTGTTAATACTTTATGATTTTTTTTCATTTTAATATTTTTTTGTAAATTTGCCGATAAATTCGAATAAGTATAAGAAAATTATAAAAAATATAAAAATGAATTATCAACTGGACGAAATAGATAAGAAGATTCTTGACTTTCTCGTAGAAAACACAAGAATGCCGTTTACGGAAATCGCAAAACAAATGGATGTTTCCGCAGGTACGATCCACGTGAGAGTAAAGAAAATGGAAGACGCTGGAATCATACTTGGTTCGTCATTAAACATCGATTACGCGAAATTAGACTATCATTTCACAGCTTTTATTGGGATTCTTTTAACAAAATCCAACAGAACACAGGATGTTTTGAAAGAGCTTTCAACAATTCCAAACGTAATCGAGGCAAGCGTAATCTCAGGAAAATACAATATCTTCTGCAAAGTTAGAGCTAAAAACACCGAAGACGCGAAGAGAATCATCTACCAAATCGACGACATCCAGGATGTGATGAGAACGGAAAGTATGATCTCGATGGAAGAATATCTTTCTGACAAGAACCGATTAATCGACGCAGTATCCATCTAAACTGATACTTCTCAGCAAATAATAAAACTTTTGGAGCAGTTCAAAAGTTTTTTTTTAATTTTATATATATGAATAACGAGTTTGCCAACGAAAGTCCGAAAAAGGATTTGGGTTTCATTTTGTCGCTTTTTGCCCTTCTTTTCTTTACGATGATGGGAATCGGGATTGATGCCGATGAATACTCGCAACATACCGAGGTCAATATTCCGGAGTGGTATTTCTACCTGATCTTTACCATCGATTTCCTGATGGTTTTGGGATTGGTGCTGATTTTTTTCTACAGAAAAATTGGTGTATTTCTGTTTCCTGCGGCATTGGTAGGACATTTTATCAGTCATAGTTATTTCCTTTCCACCTTCCTCTATACCGATGTAACCAATATGTTTCTGTTTATCGGCGTAGGTTTGCTCGCCATAATTCCGAAATGGCAGTTTTTTAAATAAATCAGTTCGTTATGTTTTCCAAAGCTTGTGAATACGCCTTAAAGGCGACCATCTATATCGCCCAGCAAAGCCACCGCAATCATCGGGTGAATGTGAAGGAGGTTTCTGACGCGGTAAATGCGCCGGTCGCGTTCACTGCAAAAATTCTGCAGCAGCTTTGCCGGGATAGTATTCTAGAATCCAACCGGGGAAAGCAGGGCGGCTTTATCTTTGAAGAAAAAAAACAGAAAAAAATCAAAATTTTCGATGTCATCCGTTTGATTGACGGCGACGGAATCTTTACCGACTGCGGTTTGGGGCTCCACAAATGTTCGTCGGAAAACCCGTGTCCCGTTCACAACGATTTCAGCGTGATCCGAAACGGTTTGCTGGAAATGACCCAGAAATATTCCTTCTACGACTTGGCCGTAAAGACCGAGAATGGTTTGGCTTGGCTTAAGTAGTCAGTATTTTATTCATACAAACTCTTCTCTTCTTTAAATTGATTGACTTATCCCGGAATTGTGTCTTTGTTTATCTAAAATAAGCGATAGCGCCCTTGTCTATCTTTTTATTGGAGCAATTAAGAAAGTTAAACTTTGTTTGGCTTTGCGAGTATTTTTTCTCGCAAGGATCGCAAAGAAACTTTTTAACTAAAAACTGCATAGTTTTAAGATAAACGAAGGCACGTCGTTTAGCAATGACAGACAAGGTCATCACGAAAACCTAATAATTAGCCGATTGTATTTTTTTCTAAAGTCGAACTGTGATTAAATTAATGATTTTTGTCACTAATTTAATTCGGATAGTTTTATCTTATTTAAGAATTAATTGTTATATTTGTATAAGAATTTAAATCAGAATTATAATGTTGACTCAAGAAAAAACCATTGGCGATTATGTCGCGGAAGATTACAGAACTGCCGAAGTCTTCAAAAAATATAATATCGATTTCTGCTGCAAAGGCGGACGAACAATCGAGGAAGCCGCTGAAAAGAAAAATATCGACGCCGGCAAAATTTATCAGGATCTCGAAAAAATTGGTGAAAGAACAGATTCTTCCAATATCGACTTTAAATCCTGGCCGCTTGATTTATTGGCAGATTATGTAGAAAAAACGCATCACCGCTATGTCGAGGAAAAATCATTAATGATCATCCCTTATCTCGAAAAATTATGCAAAGTGCACGGTGACCGACATCCTGAATTATTCGAGATCACCAAACTGTTCAAGGAAAGTGCAGGAGATTTGGCGGCACACATGAAGAAGGAAGAACTCATTTTGTTCCCGTTCATCAAGAAAATGGTTGATGCGGAAAGAAAAGGAGAAAGTGTGGAAAGAAAGCAGTTCAGCACCGTGGAAGATCCAATCGAGGCGATGAAGGATGACCATTCGTTAGAAGGAGAGCGTTTCGAAAAAATCAGCGAGTTAACCAACGGTTACCAAATTCCAGCGGACGGTTGCGGAACTTATCAGGTGACTTTCAAGATGATCGAAGAATTCGCGAACGACCTACACAAGCACATCCACTTAGAAAATAACATTCTTTTCCCGAAAGCAATCGCTTTGGAGAAAACCCTTAACTAAATTCACTGTTTTTTTGAAATCCGCTTTAGTAAACTCTGGAGCGGATTTTTTGTTATGCTTGTATAAAAAAAGACTGTTGTTTTATCGCAACTGTCTTCATTGCAGAGAGGAAGGGATTAACTTCGTTTTTCCCGAAGAGTGTGTTTCAAAACTTACAGAACAAGAATTTGTCATATTTTTTGTTCCCCAAAGTATTGCTAAAATAAATTTTTGACAACTTCGGAGAACAAAAAAACCGCTGATTACCCAGCGGTTCTGTAAGTTTTGCAGAGAGGAAGGGAAATGAACCTTTCTAGAATCAGCATTCCTTTTCATATATAAATATACTACTAATCAATAATTTATCTATATTTGCATAGATGGATATAACTTGTTTTTATATTTAATTATAGAAGTAGTAGCACCTAAATTAGCACCTGTGAATTTCACCTTTAAACTTAAAGAACCCAAATCAGATAAATTGACTTTAATATACTTTCGTGCATACTTTGGCAATGAAAGAAAAAATTTCATTTATTCCACTGGTGAAAATATCTTGGCTTCAGAGTGGGATTTTAAGAATAGACAACCAAATGACCTTAATGGCAGAACCGCCAAATCGGATAACCATCGAACTATAAAAAAACAATTAGACAGGTATAGTTCCACTTTTACCGAAATTGTAAATCGATACAAGAACATTAATGAGCAACTCACTACTGACGCACTGAGACAGAGATTTGACGAAGAATTCAAAAAAGTAAAAGTTAAGGATGATTTTTTTCGTCTATATGAACAATTCATTGAAGAAAAAGAAAGTGACTACACAGGAAAGGGAATCTCCAAATCCACAAAAACACGATATGAATTTAATAAAAATCTTTTGCAATAATTTCAGGATAAAACAAAAATCAAACTTAGTCTTTCTAGTTTAGATGAGAAAATCTATAACCGATTTTTGAAATACTGTATTGAAGTTAAAGATCATTCTGCAAACACCATACATCGAGATGTGGGAATGCTCAAAACATTCCTTTATTGGGCATTAAATAATAAGTACACTTACAATAATGATTTTATTCAGTTTAAGAAACCACCAAAGTTTAGAACCGATGAAATTGCGTTGAATTATCAGCAGGTTGAGCAAATATATAATCACGACTTTTCGAAGAATAAAAAGCTCGAAAGAGTACGAGACTTGTTTGTGTTTGGTTGTACATCGGGAATGCGTTTTGGAAATTATTCTGCAATTTCAAGAGAAGATATTCAAGATGGATTCATTAGGGTAATTGATCTAAAAAGCAAGTCTAAAAGCTTGGCAATTCCTCTTAATAGTATTTCGAAAGCAATCTTGGAAAAATATGATTATGAATTGCCTCGAATCAGTAATCAAAAGATGAATGAGTATATAAAAGATGTATTCAAGGAATTGGAGTTCACAGAAGACATCAAAAAAACTATGAAATACGGTGACGAATTGGTCGAAAAAACTTCAAAATTTTGGGAGAGAATTTCTTCCCATACCGCAAGAAGAAGCTTTATAACAATAATGAAAAACAATCGCGTCCCAGACAAAGTAATTATGTCGTACACTGGACATACGAGTTTGGAGGTTTTCAACACTTATTATAGACCGAGTGAAGAAGATAAAATTAATTATATGAACGAAGTTTTTAAGTAGTAATGGATAATAACAAAAAAATATACGGAAAGTGGTTGCCTTGGGATGAAATACTTGCCATTCCTTTCTTGATTTTTTCGAGGGTCAGAGGAAAAAATATCAGAACGTTATTACATGAAAAAATTCTAAAAGCACAAAAAATTGCTGAAGTCACTGAAGTTACAATAAAAGATAGAGATGAATATTTGCTGGAATATGAAAGCCTAGATAATTTCTTTGCAATTCACTTCAGAAATATAGAGAAATCAAGAAATCACACATTTGAGGGAATGATTGACTACTGTTTAAATCAATACAAGAGAGAATCTTTTCGAAATCTTACCGCAAGCAGAATCGTAATTCTTGAAGAAAATTTTCTTAAAGGTGCTGAAAAAACACTTAAGCTTTATTTTTTATTGGATAAAAAAGTACATCGCAAATTAGTATTGAAAGATATTTTGATTGGTGAGAATACAGAAACAAAACTCAAAAAATTTCTAACTGACAAAAGGTTTATTGACGAGAATCAAAATTTAATTGTAGATAATAAATCATTATTCATTCGCCTGCACAAATTATTGCAGGATGAGGCTTACATTAATACCGAATATAATGCGAATACTATTATGGATATAATGGATCGCGAATACAACTCCATCTTTGATAAGGGCACTTTTTCTAGAGCCATTGCAAGAAGTCTAAGTGATAGTGAAAAAAAGATGCAGGAAGAATTATTAAAAGCACTGAAAATCAAAGATTAAACTTTACGAAATTGAGTAAAATTGCATAAATAAATTTTACTCCAAAATATTTTTGTTGGCATAATTAGAAAAGTACAAATTATGCAAACAAATCCATTCCAAACAATTCTAGATGAGTTGGACGAAGTAAAACAACTTCTCTACTCTATCCGAAAAGAACCGGAACTTGAACTAAAGAAAAGGTTCTACTCAATGAGAGAGTCCGCATCAATTCTGAAAGTGGACTATCAGACCATAAGATCACATATTCTTAAAGGGAATATCAAAGCTGAAAAAATCGGGAGATTCTACCGAATTAATCATCTTGATTTGATGTCCGCGTTAGACGACGTAAAATCTCTGAAATACAAACGTTAAACTTCACACGATGAAAAAAGAACAGAATCACCCTGTTCCATACATTCGTGTGGGGACAGTGTATTATAAGATTATTCAGAAACCACAAATTTCCGGTGATAAGATTTCTACCTTAACGCGCTGGTCTCGTGAAACCATTATTCAAGACCATGAGCGAAATTATTTGGTTAAAATCCCAAAATATGATGGTTTTTGTTGCATTCCTGACAATTTGAATTTCAAGCAAAACGTAGAAAATTTTTATAACATCTACAATGAAATTCCTTTCCAACCGGTCGTTGCAAAAGTTACTATAGATGACATTCCATTTCCTTTACAGTTTTTAGAACACATTTTTGGAAAACAGATAGACCTCGGTCTTGATTATCTGAAAATCCTATTGATTAACCCAACACAAATTCTTCCAATTTTATGTTTGGTAAGCAAAGAAAGAGCAACAGGAAAAACCACTTTCATAAAATGGCTTAAGGAAATTTTCGGACTAAATATTACTTACATTAAAGGAGATTCCTTTAATAGTCAATTCAATTCAGACTGGGCTTCTATGCTTCTAATCGCAATTGATGAAGTGTTTTTTGACCGAAAAGAAATCACCGAGCGCTTGAAATATCTTTCAACGACAAACAAAGATAAACTTGAGAATAAGGGTAAAGACCGAGAGGAAATTGACTTCTTTGGAAAGTTTATTCTCTGCAGTAACAATGAGGATAATTTCATTCAAATAGATGAAAACGAAATCAGATTTTGGATTTTGAAAATCAATCCAATTAAGACAGAGAACACAGAATTTCTCAATAATCTTAAAAAGGAAATTCCATTATTCCTAAAATATCTTATTGATAGGTCATTCTATTCCCAAAAAAAGAGCCGAATGTGGTTCGCTCCTCAAGACATCAAAACCAAAGCACTTCAGAAACTTGTCTTCCGAAATAACAACAAACTAGAATCAAAAGTTATAGAACTTCTTTTTGAATTCTTTGAATCAATCGATGATACCACTATTAATGTTGCTCCGCAGGACATTTTGAATATGCTTAACCGAATGTTTAGACTAACATACTTCACGAGAAATGATGTCCGCAATGTTTTGAAAGAACATTGGAAATTGACAGCTCAATCCAATTCCCTCGCATACATCCGATATGATATCGACCATGCAGGTGTTTTTTATCAGAACAATGCAAAAGGGAGATATTTTACTATTGAAAAGGACTTTATCCTCAAAAAGTATGATGATTTGATGAAGTAATTGCTATTGAAAAGAAAAACAATCAGTTATGGTTCATCAAAACCCTCATCAAAATCATTTAACCTGTTTTTTGATGACAAAATGATGAATAGAAATAAACCAATTTGATGAAATGATGAAGTACTGATGACGTGATAATCATTTAAAGCCCAACTGATTACAAAACTATGTCATCAAATCATCAAAATAGAAACAGCTTTTAATTAATAAAAACAAAACAATGAATTGCAAACAGGCAAACGAAAATATCAGCATCAGGGAAATCTTGGAGAGCTTTTCTCTTTTCCCGAGCAAAGACAACCGAAGAACCGCTTTTTATCTTGCTTTTGACCGTGAGGAAAAAACACCAAGTCTTTCGGTGAACTATAAAAAGAACACCGCATTTGATTTTGGAACAGGAGCGAAATACGACAATGTTTCCTTGGTTCAAGGAGTCAAAAAATGTTCGGTTTCCGAAGCGTTGGAATATTTGAAAAGATTTGATTATTCAATTCCGACAAATCAGAAAATTGAAACAGATAATTTCAAACCAAAATCAGGATATCAGATTTTCGAAATCAAGGAAGTCGAACATCCAAGTTTGATAGAATATCTAAAATCAAGAAAACTCGATTCCCTGAAATCCGAACTCAAAGAAATCCATTATGAACTAAACGGAAGGAATTACTTCGGATTGGGATTCAAAAATGATTCGGACGGATTCGAAATGAGAAATCCATACATCAAACTTTGCTTGGGAAAAAAAGACCTCACTTCCATAAAAAATCAATCCAAAACTTTAAGGATTTTTGAAGGATTTGCAGATTATCTGTCGTTCAAAATTTTGGAAAAATCACTCGAAAAAGAACCTTCGGATTACATCATTTTGAATTCCGTAACGATGATTTCAAAAGTCAAAAATCAACTCGAAAATTATCAAAATATTGAACTCTTTTTGGACAATGACAGGACAGGAGATTCCGTAACTGAAATCCTCAAAAAACAAAATTCCAATGTTTCTGATGAACGGATTTTATTCAAAAATCACAAAGACTTAAATGAGTTTTTAATCAGTGGGAACCTGCGTGAAATGGATATAGGTTTAGAAGAAAGAGACCTGCGTGAAATAACGACTCGCAAAATCGGCAGATAGGTTGTGCAAAAAGTACCCTACGTCCGACCATTAGCGTGTCGTCGGTAGGGATTTTTGATTTTCTCCTGCCGTCGAAAATACTTTTTTGAACTAAAAATTCGGATAGTAAACAAGATGATTTACAATTTTAACATTAAATACAAATATTATGGAAAATGATTTTTTAACCGATTTTGTACAACGAATATCGAAAGAAGAAGAGATGAGAAATGCAGAAAAAAAACGAAAAGAATTCTTTAGAGAAATTGGTAGAAAAGGTGGTCTCCGGAAAAAGACATCCACTCATTTTTTGAGAAAATTCACTGTGAGATTTACAGAAAATGAATTCGAAGAAATTCAGAAGTTATCCAAAAAACATAGCCTTAAAATCTCGGAATATATAAGGTTGGTTTTGACGGAAAAAGAATTAAAAATAAATGAATTTAGAACGGATGAAACCTTATTGTCATATGCCAATAACTTTACGCATATCAAAAATCTATTGCGACATCGTGAATGGAATGTTTTTGAAAACAAAAAAATCATTCTTCAAGAAATTGAAAAAGTGACCGAATTGATGCGTAGATATCTAATTGAAAAACTTATTGAAAATGAATAACTCTTGCACAACAAGACGAATTTCTTCCATCGCAATTGAATACAATGGTAATGATAAAGGTTTTGCAAAAATGGTTTATTCCCAAAATTTATTGGGTAAAACTCCTGAGCAGATCTTTCAAGAAATGAAGATGGTTGCCGATAGAAATGAAAATGTTTATAAATGGGCATTAACAGGATATGTTTCAGTTCCGCACTTTGCAAATAATATTTCAGCAGACAAACTCACTGAAATCACTTTGCAAGCGTTAAGAAAAATGGGAATGACCGACCACAATCAAGCAATCTTAGATTCGCACAATTCAACCAAAAATTTTCATATCCACTTCATCGTTAACCGTATCCAAACCAATGGAAAATGCTCGATTAAATCCGCAAAATGTGGAGATAGATTTGGAAAGGAATTGAGAGCGATTTTACGTGAACACGGTATCAAAACAGATGTTGAAATTGGAATAGAAAAAAAAGCAGAAATGCTGGAGAATTTGAAAGATTGTCTTCAGTCTTCAAACAATTTCGAGCAACTTGTTTTTCAAATGAACTCATTAGGGTTTCGTGTAACATTATCAGAAAATGAAAAAATTGGAATTTCAGGAATGCGGATCGTTCATCACGATGATATCAACGATCAGACTGAACGAATATACCTTCCAGGATTTACATTAAGTCAAATTACCAATAAATTGAAAATTGCAGAAATGAAGGAAATCTTCAAGGTGAAGTCTTTTATTTCGAAAAATTTGAATATCGAATCACTTATTGATTTGAGAGAACGAGCAGAAAAAGAAAACTTACAAATAAAAGTCAAATATTCAACTTCAATAGGAAAACTTCAAATCGAAAAACTTTGGATAAAGCCAATAAGTAATAATAAATCAGGATTTTTCTGTGATAAAAAAATGGGCTTTGAATTGTCGGAAATAGACCCAGGTTTATCCAAGAAATTTATTGAAAATATGAATTTGGAAATTTCAACAAATCAATATGAAAATACCAAGGAACAAAGTGTGATTTCTACTTTGGAAGAACTAATCAAAGGTCTTATCAAACCAAATTATGTTTCAGCTGATGATAGTTTGCTCAAGAAGAAGAGAAAGTCAATTTATGACGATGAAAGTCGTCATTTTAGAAGATAATTAACAAAAAAAAAAATACAATCAAATGGAAAATTCAGAACAAAAACCAAATCCAACCGAACTACTAGCAAATTTACTTGAAGAATTAAAAAAGAATAATAACAATAATTCTAACTTAAAGCGGGACATACAGCGATTGAGAATCATTAAAGCATTTATTTCAAAAAAGACTGATTCTCTTAGAGAAGTACTTGAAACTCTACCAAAGACAATTGAATTACAGTTTTCCGAATCCAGCAAGAGCCAACTTGAACAACTAAATCGAAAATCTCATATATTGAAAATAGTTGTGATAAGTTCCGTAGTGTATTTCCTTATGTCCTTAATCTATCTGTTTTATCTTAAAAAAATGTCGTATGGATGGTATTCAGAAGCGATTAAATCCAAAAAAGAGTTTCTGATTGATTTAGAAAAAGAAAATAGAACTGTAGTTTCAACGGAATATTTAGACAATTTGGAAAACAACACAAAAATGATGAAGGAATTCATAAAAAGGAATCCAAAAGATGGCAGTAAATTATTGAATTTTAAAGAAGGATTTGATTCGAGAAAGTAAAAATAAATCAAACCTTTTTTGACAACTTTGTATTAGAAGAAATTAAATCGAGTCTTTTTTTGCTGTTATAATGTAAATTCGAGGATTAATGACTTTTCTTCATGCAAAAGCGAAATTGTTTTTATCAATTTAACAAGCGAAATTTTTACTATTTTTGGATATAACATATCAGATACTATAAATTAATAACTCGTTGATTATCAATTTATATATTTAATATTGTGTAAAAAATCAATTAAAAAAAATATAAAATCAACCTAATTATTACTATGAAAATTGGAATTCTACATTTAACTGACTTGCACATACATAAAGAAATACATGAAGAAAGAATTGAAAAACTTGTAAGAGCAATAGAATATGATATTAAGCAGATATCTAATCTTTATATTGTATTTTCAGGTGATATTGTTAATTATGGAAGAGAATCAGAGTATGAAAATGCTAAATTATTCCTTAAAGAGCTTTTAGAAAAAGTAAAATGCAACAAAAGCCTACTTCAAATAGAGGTTGTTGCTGTTCCAGGGAATCATGATTGTTGTTTTGACAATGAGAAAAAAACAAGAAAATCAATAATTAATGACTGTAAAACTGATTTTATTGAGGAAGAAGATTATTTTATAGATGCAATGGCTGTTCAAGCTGATTTTTGGAATTTTTTATCAGAAGTTACAAGCTTCAAAGAAAAAAATCAAATTGCATATAAATACGAATTCAGACCTCATATAGATTTTAGAGTAACATTTAACTGTTATAATACAAGCTGGCTAACTGAAATCCATGAAAAACAAGGAAGTCTGATTGTTCCTGAAAACAAATTTCTTGACAACGAAAATGAAGAGTATGTAATCTCTGTCTTTCATCATCCAATTGATTGGTTATCTGCAAATACAAAAAGAAACAACAAACAAAGATTTGAAGAACACCTAATAAACAGCTCTAATCTAGTAATTTATGGGCATGAACATGATAAAGGTAAATCCAAAGGAATAATTCAGCAAAAACAAAATGTGGTATTCTGCGGAGGAAAAGCATTTGATAAAAAAGAAATCATCGAAACAGGATTTTCATTTTATGAAATTGATTTGAATGATAAATCAATAAATATAAAGACATACAATTACGATGGAAAAATTTATTCTATAGAATTTGAAGATAAACATAAAATTGTTGCAAAAAATAAACGTGAATTTATCCTAAGAGATGAGTTTGAAAAAGAAATTACAAAACTAAACATTCCGTTAAAGCATTCAAAGAAAGAAAATCTGGTTCTATCTGATGTATTTGTATATCCCGATTTGGAACCATTAGTAGATGACGATACGGTACAATATCCAAATTCTTCCGAATTAATAGAAAAAATTAAAGAAGAAAAGAATAGCAATATATTAATTGAAGGAGCTGATCAATCAGGAAAAACCACTCTTTTATTTGTATTATATAAAAGGTTTTATGAAATGGGATTTACACCCATATATCTGCGAGGAAAACATTGCAAGGAAACCAATGTTAAAACCTTGGTAAAGAAGTCCCTTAAAGAACAATATAATAACAATAATGTTGATTTGTTTTTTCAGCAAGAAACGAAAATACTTTTGCTAGATAATTTTCATAAATCTGAGTTAAATTCAAAATATAAAAAGAAATTGATTGACTCCATCAATGAAAACTTTCAATTTGTATTTCTTACGTCAGATAATATGTATAGTACAAAAAATGTAACAGAAGAAGCTACAAGTTTAAAAGATTATTCCAAGTTTAAATTATTGCCATTGGGTTATGAAAAAAGAAGCGAATTAATTGAACAGTGGTTATTGATTGGTGAAAATGAACTTACAATCCAAGAAGAAGTGTTATTAGAAGAAGTAAAATTGAGGTTTAATGAAATTGATGCATTAATAGGCAATAGATTAATGCCGTCTTATCCTATTTTTATTTTGACATTGCTTCAAAGTTTGGAAGAAAACTTACAGAACTTTTCGCAGACATCTTATGCAAATATATATCTCGTACTTATTAAGGCAGGTTTATTAAAAGAGGGCATGAAAGACAATATTTTAACAAGTCTATTAAATATCTTAAAAGAGCTTGCGTTTTACTTGTATAATGATTTAAAAAGCACAGTTTTTAAAGCTAAAGATTTTGAGGAATTCATTACGCAGTATTCAGAAAAATATTTTAGACATCAAAAATTAACTTCAGATAAGATATTAAGTGTTCTATGTAACTCTAATATTTTAAAGGTTGATGATGAATATTATAGTTTTTCCTACAAATACATATTTTATTTTCTAATAGCTCAAAAAATTTCTTCTGAAATAGAAAAACATCAAGAACTTATATATGATTTATGTAATAAAATTCATCTAGAAGTAAATGCTAATATATTGATTTTCCTTTCTCATCATTCAAAAGCGCAAATATTGATAGACAATATTGTACTTACAAGTGAGATACCGTTTGAAAATTTCAGCCCTCTAAGTTTAAATAAAGATGACGAATTTGTAAAATTTATTACAGAGTTTACAAATGAAATTAAAGATGAAATAATTGAAGAAATTAATCCAAAAGAAGAGGTCAAAAGAGATCTTCGAAAAAAGGATGTACTTGAAAGAAAAAATCTAAAAAATGAGGAAGAAAATGAAGATCAAGATCAAGCAAATGAAAGCGTGTTACCCGAACAGGTAATTGAAATGAATCAAGCGTTTAGAACAGTAAAAATAATTGGTCAAATTGTTAAAAATCAAAGTGGTGATTTTGAAAAAGAAAAACTCATAAAACTTGTAGAAGCAGCTTATAATACCATGTTTCGCTTTCTCGGTTTTTATTCCGAGATATTAGTCAAAGACAAAGATTTATTAATTGAAGCTATTGTTGAGAATATTAAGGAAAAAGAAAACAAAAAATGGCAGCGTACTACAGATGTAAAAGCAATTGAAAGAGCAGTTAAAAAGATGCTTCAGTTTATCTCTTGGAGAATTTGCGTTGACAGCATGACCAATTTAATGTTTTCAGTTGGCACAAAAGGTCAAAATGAGTTGTTCGAAAAAGTTAATTTAAATATAGATTCAACTGCCTCAAAATTGGTAACTTTTGCAATTAAAACTTACTACGATAAAATAGACACAAAGGAACTCTCCAAATTATTTGAAGATGTGAGAGATAATTATCTTGCGCAATGTATTCTTCGTGAGTACATTAAAAGATATTTATACACAAATTTTGTGGAAAGAAAAAAGAGAGACCAGATTATACAAATTGCTGGATTCAATAAGCAAAGATTAATCGGGAGGATGAAAAGCCATTGATAAAAGCTGTCCTGTCAAAATTTGGAAAAATTATGGACGGGTTAGTTTATTTCGGAAGAACCTGGATTGCACCACAAAAGCCATTTTGTTTTCAAAAATTTTACAAATCAAAAATATTTCTTGACAGAATTTCGTTTTCATCCTCAAAAAATTACATTATAAAAACCATCCTCGAAAAATTGGATAAGTTACTGCCATCCGAGATTATCGAAAAACCCACTCCACCAAAACCAACGAAAGCCGAAATCAAAAAAATGGAAATCAAAGAAATGCAGGACTACTTTATCAAAAAATATATGCGCGGCATGAACCCACTCATCACAAACAAACTCAAATAATTTTCCTCTCCTCCCTTCAATTTCCTATCTTTGAAGTTACGCCAAAAAAACGGCTTCAAAATCAATGACTTCAAAAGAAATAGAACTCAATCTCGCCAAAATCACGGAAAATTTAATTCCGGAAGAATTTATTTATGACTTTCTTCTCGCTTTTGGGATTTCCAAAACTTCGGTTGCTCGACTGAAAAAAGGAGATTTCAATATGTCGAAAGTGGAGGGCGAACTTTTGTATAAAGGAAAAATTTTCTTCAGAAGAGGCAAGGCAGGTTCTATGAAATCGGAGTCTGAAAATTTGGCAAACGATGAACGAATTCTGAAACAAAATCCACGGTTCATCATTCTTACCGATTATGAAAATTTGGTTGCCAAAGATTTAAAAACCAAAGTCAATAAAGAATTTCCGATTGCGGAACTTTCCAAACATTTTGCGTTTTTCCTTCCGTTGACAGGAGCGGAAATCTATAAGTCGACCAACGATAACAAAGCCGACCGAGACGCTTCCTACGAATTGGCAAAACTCTACGACATCCTCATCGAAGACAATGCGGAACTTTTGCACGGAAATTCGCATCAACTCAATATTTTTCTTTCCCGATTGCTGTTTTGCTTCTTTGCGGAAGACACAGGAATTTTCGAAACAGAAGGAATGTTTTCGGATTCCATTGCGAATCACACCAAAGAAAATGGTTCCGATGTGCATCTTTTTTTTACCGATTTGTTTAAAAAACTCAACAGTAAATCAGGCGATTTTCCTGCATACATTTCCGATTTTCCTTATGTAAATGGCGGACTTTTCCGAGACGATATTATTTGTCCGAAATTTTCCCGAAAATCGAGGGAAATTTTATTGAATTGCGGAAACCTGAATTGGGACGAAATCAATCCCGATATTTTTGGCTCGATGATTCAGGCGGTTGCAGACCCCGAAGAACGAAGCGATTTGGGAATGCACTACACTTCCGTTCCCAATATTCTGAAACTGATAAAGCCGTTGTTTTTGGACGAACTGTACGAGGAATTCGAGAAAAACTTCAACAATTCCAATGGTTTGCAGAAACTCATCCACCGAATGTCGAAGATTAAGTTTTTCGACCCTGCTTGTGGAAGCGGAAACTTTCTCATCATCACCTACAAGGAAATCCGAAATTTGGAGATAAAAATCATCAAGCGAATTATTGATTTAATTCCCGAAGGACACACCATTCCATTGCAGTTTACCGCGATAAAACTCTCACAGTTTCACGGCATCGAGATTAAGGATTTTGCGCACGAAATGGCGTTGCTTTCCCTTTGGCTTTCGGAGCATCAGATGAACAAGGTTTTTGAAACCGAATTGATGGATTACGGAAGGTCTGAACCGATTTTACCTTTAAAGGAATCGGGAAATATTGTTTGTGGAAATGCGGCGAGAATGGATTGGGAAAAGGTTTGTCCGAGAAAGGAAAATGACGAAATCTATGTGATTGGAAATCCGCCGTATTTGGGAGCGAGAGTTCAAGATGCTTTACAAAAAGAAGATATTGAAATCAATTTCAAAAAAGAGAAAGGTGTAAACAACTTGGATTATATTTCCATTTGGTTTTATAAAGGCGCAAAATTTATTGAAGAATTTAATGCGGAATTGGCTTTTGTTTCTACAAATTCGGTTTGTCAAGGTGAGCAAGTTTCGCTTTTATGGCCAAGAATTCTAAATGAGAATATCGAAATTAGTTTCGCTCATCATTCTTTTAAATGGAATAATAATGCAAAGAAAAATGCAGGAGTAACCGTGATTATTTTGGGTTTAAGAAATAAATCAACCAAACAAAAATATCTTTATACTGAAAACATCAGAAAAGAAGCAAAAAATATCAATGCTTATCTTTTAGATGCAAATGAAGAAACCTATATTTTTCCAAGAACAAAACCACTTGCAGATATTTCTGAAATGAATTTCGGAAGCATGCCAAATGACGGCGGAAATTTAATTTTGAACTCTTTAGAATTTCAAAAATTTAAAGAAGAATTTGGAGAATCAGAGGCAATAAAAAAGTTTGCAGGTGCAGACGATTTTTTAAATGGAAATGATAGATACTGCATTTGGTTAGATGAAGAAAATTATGAAGATTATCTAAACAATTATTTTATTAAAAATCGTTTAGAAGCGGTAAAAGAAATTAGAAATAAAAGCAGTAGAGAAGCGACAAGAAAATTAGCAAAAAATTTTTTTGCATTCGGTGAAGTTCGTCACAAGGATTCAGATTCTTTAATAATTCCAAGGCATTCATCAGAAAATCGAGAATATATTCCGATAGGATTTTTAAATTCTGAAACTATAATTGGAGATTCTGCTTTGGCAGTTTACGACGCACAACCTTGGCTTTTCGGCGTTCTCCACTCCAAAATGCATATGGTTTGGGTAGATGCAGTTGGCGGAAAATTAGAAACACGATATCGCTATTCCGCAAAACTCTGCTACAACACTTTTCCATTCCCGCCCATCACCGAAAAAGACAAACACCACATCAGCCAATATGTTTTTGCGGTTTTGGACGAGCGTTCCAAATTCCCCGAAAAAACAATGGCGTGGCTCTACAATCCCGACACCATGCCAAAAGCATTGAAAAAAGCCCACCAAGATTTGGATTTGGCAATCGAGCGAATTTACAGACTCCGCCCTTTCGAAAGCGATGCCGAACGATTGGAGTTTTTGTTTAAAATGTATGATGAGATGACGAAGAGGGATACGTTGTTTGCGAAGAGTAAGAAGACTAAAAAACAGCAATGAAAACGATTAGTTTTCAAATAGGATATTTCCTAAAAAATTGAAGTTGAGAGATGATTGTAATTCAAGAAGTATATGACAAAATTGAAAATCTTATTTTGGAAGGCAAAACGATTTCTGAAATAAAGAGTTATTTATTTGATATTAAGTATAGACTAATTGAATCACAAGAGTTGCAAAATATTCAATTTATTCAGTGGGAAATTGATGCATTATCATTCAATATTTCAAAAAACAAATTGTCAGGATGCCTTTTTGGGACAGATGAGAAAGGTATGCAGACTGAATATCCATGCATTGCAAAATTCGGTTCAGAGTTTTTTGATTATGTGAAGGAACGTTTGAACGCATGTAAATCCCCTTTCCTAAAGACCTCCTATTCGCATTTGTTGTGGCTAAGTCCTGCAAAAAATATATCCTTTGCAAAAATTGCTATTGATTCTTATTTGGAGTCTGTTTCTATTGTTGAAAATTTTGACCGACTTTTTCCTAATGAACTTTATGGCCTACAGATATGTGATATTTTTTCAAATCTATTTCCATTATCAAGTTCTGTAAAGTACAGAACTGACGAAGTAAAGTCCGAAATAAAAAGGTTAATAAAGACTTTTCCTTTAACCTCTTCTTCTAGATTTGCGATTAGTCTTGACTTATCAGAAATAATGTTGCAAAACAAAAAGTTTTTTCAAAGTAAAGATTTTATAGGAATTGCAAAAGTATTAGAAAATTTAGCAAAGCAAAAACTTCCAGATAAAAAGGACCAAGCAATTAACTTATTTGAAAAAATAATTAGGATTAAGAAAAAACAGAATGTGCAATATGTTGATTATCATAGAAGAATTGCAAATTTGTGGTATCTCAAATCCAATGAAAAAGGTTTGGAAAAAGTTGTTCAGTGCAGATATCTAGAAATCTCAATCTTGTTGTACAAAGAATTGAAGGACAAAAAAAGACTGCAATTTTTAGAAAAAAGATTTAACGAGCTTAAAAAGGATATTCAATTAATCACCATTTCGGAAGAGATAGATGTCACTGAACATAGTAAGGCTCTGCAAAAATTTGCAAGTGAAATTACTTCAGGAAATACTGAAAGTATCATTCATACTTTGATGAATAATGATTTACTTTATCCAAAATTTTCTCAACTTGAATTACAGTTTGAGAAAGATAAAGGTAAATATTTTTTTAAAGAACTTTTTTCAAATTCAGTATTAGATGCAAATGGCAATACTGTGCAACATTATGAAGATGAAGCAGAGAAAAAGAAGTTTGAAATTCTAAAACTATTTAGTTGGCATTTGCAATTTTATACTATTCCATTGCTCCATTATATTTTTTTGGAGTCAGTTAAAAAGCAAAAACTTAAAACAAAATCAATACTTGAATATTTGAATAGAAATTCTTGGTTTGGAACTGAATTAATGATTTCAGCAAATGGTCAACGTGAAAGGCCATACAATTGGCTTTCGCTAATTGCGCCCGCATTGAATGAGTTTTTTGTTAATTTAGAATATTATTTAACCAGTCCAACTGTCATTCCTAATTATATTCTATGCATTGATAGTCTATCTACAAAAATTGAAGGAATCATTCGTGATATTTGTGAATTTCAAGGAATTTCTCCTTTTGAGTTTAAAGATGATGGTAAAGGAAGGACAGTTTCAATGCAAAAAGATATTCATAAATTACTAAACGAAGAAGAAATTGTAAATTTAATCTCACAAGACGATTTGTTATTTTTGAAGTATGTACTGATTGAAAAAGTTGGATTAAACTTAAGGCATCGAGTTGCACATTCATTAATGACTTTTTACGAATACCACATTGAGCAAATGTATTTACTGATAGTTTGTGTTTTAAAACTTGGAAAATATGATTTTGTCAGTAAGTGAAAAATTATTTAATATTTAAGCAGATAAAATTTTATTTATGAACGTAGCCGTTTCTAAAATAAACACGATAGTAACTTTGGAATACCTCCAAACTCACGCAGAGAACCAATACTTTGAAAGAAAGGGAATTGGCGAAAAGGAAACCAAACCTTCCAAAATTGCAGAAGAACTCATCGGAATGCTCAATGCAGACGGAGGGATTGTTGCTTTTGGTGTGACAAATAATGGTGACATTCAAGACCTTTCCGATATTGAAAACGAGTTGGATAAGTACAGAACTTTGGTTTTCGAATATATTCATCCTGCCTGTAATATTGAGTTAGAAGAAATTGTGGTGGAAGGAAAAAAGATTTTTCTTTATCATGTAGAGCAAGATGCAGAACGAATTTTTTCAAGAAAAGACAACGATAAAATTTATTTACGAGTTATTGATACCAATCGTGAATTAACTCGTGACCAAGTAAAGAAATTGGAATACGACAAAGGAATCCGAAAATTTGAGGAAGAAATTGCGAGAGATTTTGAAGAATCCGACCTTGACCAACAATTGCTTGCAGAGTATAAAGAGAAAATTAATTATCGAGGAGATGTCATCGATTTGCTATCTGCAAGACATTTAACCAAAAAGCAACAGGACAAAATTGGTTTCAAAAATGCGGCGGTTTTATTGTTTTCAAAAGACCCTGAAAAATATATTCCTTCCGCTTCGGTACGCTACATTCGGTATGAAGGAACGGAAGCATTATCGGGTACAAAGCATAATGTGGTAAAAGACGAACGTTTTGAAGATAATATTCCGAATCTTATTGATACCGTAAAATCGTTTTTAAGGACTTCGCTAAAAGATTATTATTTTCTAAATATCGAGACAGGAAAATTCAATAAAGTGCCTGAATATCCTGAAGATGCTTGGTTGGAAGGTGTTGTCAACGCACTTTGTCACCGTTCTTATAATGTGCAAGGAAGCGCGGTTTATATCAAACATTTTGATGACAGGATAGAAATTAGCAATAGTGGTCCGTTGCCTGCGCAAGTAACCGTTGAAAATATCAAAACAGAAAGGTTTGCAAGAAATCCACGAGTTGCAAGAACTTTGGAGGATTTAGGATATGTAAGACAACTTAATGAAGGTGTTTCAAGGATTTATGAATCGATGGAGAAATCAATGCTTTCCAAACCCGAATATAGGGAAGTGAACAATAATGTTTACTTGACATTGCGGAATAAGATTAGCGGACATTCCAAAACCATTTCCCAAAATGTTATGGAAGCAATTGAGAACGATTGGGATAATTATAACGAGACACAAATAAAGATTCTACAATTTTTGTTTTTGAAGAATAAAGCAACTTTGGCAGATTTTATAGAAAATATTGGAGCAAACGAAAAAACGATTAGAAGATATTTGAACTCATTTGTGGAACTAGGAATTATGGAGAAACTTAGTGAGAAACAGAGGGATATAAATGCCTTATATGTTTTGAAAAAAGAATAAGGAACTTTTTATTTCTATTAAGAGACAGTTTTTGCTCTTCGCAATTGCCTTATTATAAAAGGCAAAATGTCTTTTAAGGAATTTCTCGCTTTAATTAAGGGACAAGGTTTTCTATGATAAAAACCGTAAATTTATTGGCATAAAATGCATTAAGGGACATTTTAACACTACTAAGGGACAAAGAAAATAATCTGTAAAACGTTGATAATCAGTATTAAAACAATTTTAAAGAACATTTTGCTACCATTAAGGGACAAGGTTTTAAAGTAAATTTTTAGAAAAAAAACTAAATGAAATTAACTCAACAACTGCAAGATAAAATAGACGAACTTGGTCTGAAAAAAGAAAACATCCTTTATCTCACGATGCAGGGAGAGTATATGCACGAAATCAGAATCGGTGAGAAAGACGTTGAATATCGTGATTTGACCGAACATTATTTATCAAGAATTTTCAAGAAAGATAAGTCGGGAAAATATGTTTCGATGAAGCCGATTACGCATATTTTATTTCAGCAAGGTTACAGCACCACAAGTCCAAGAATGCTGATTGAATGTAAAGGTTGGGTCATCAACGGAAAGAATTATCCTTCCGATGCTGATTTTTCTAATTATGCGAGATATTCCGATTCCATCAATTTAATTTTAGGAAAAATTGAATATGATTCCGTGAAGTTTTCTGTACTCATTCCTGCAAAACCAAAAGAGAAAAAAGTTCGTGAAAAAGTGGAAATCAATCACCCTGAATATTTGAAGCCAATCAATTTAGTTGAAGTAGAATACGCAAGAACAGGGAAAAGCAAATCCACCGATGAATTGGGAATGCGCGAAATGCAAAGAAAAGCGTACAAAGCAAGAAGCGCACAATATCTACTTTTGAAAGCGCCACCTGCGTCGGGAAAATCGAGGGCGTTGATGTTTATTGCTTTAGATAAACTGATAAATCAGGGAGTGAAAAAAGTAATTGTCGCAGTTCCTGAACGTTCCATTGGAAGTTCGTTCAGTCCGACCGATTTGGTGAAATTTGGATTTTTTGCCAATTGGGAACTCAATCCGAGATTCAATCTTTGTACGGCGGGAAGTGACAAAAGCAAAGTAAAAGCATTCATCAGTTTCTTGGAAAGTGATGAACGGATTTTGATTTGTACACACGCGACACTACGTTTCGCATACGAAGGAATTCAGCCAAAAGATTTGAATGATTGTCTTATCGCCATTGATGAATTCCACCACGTTTCTGCTGATGGCGAAAACATTTTGGGTGAAGTTTTGCGAAGCATTATGAAAAACTCCAATGCGCATATTGTGGCGATGACGGGTTCTTATTTCCGTGGCGACAGTGTTCCTGTTTTACTCCCCGAAGATGAAGCGAAATTCACGAAAGTCACTTACAATTATTACGAGCAATTAAATGGTTACGATTATTTAAAATCTTTAGGAATTGGTTATCATTTCTATCGTGGAAGATATTGGGTAAAAGATGAAGAGAAGGAAATTTCAGCCCTTGAAGAAATTTTGGATGAAGACAAAAAAACAATTATTCATATTCCAAGCGTAAATTCTGCGGAATCTTCCAAACAAAAATATGAGGAAGTTAACCATATAGTTGACTGCATTGGTGAAATGGAATTTCAGGATGAAGAAACCAAAATCATGTATGTGAAAAGTAGGCGTACAGGACGGATTCTGAAAATTGCCGATTTGGTAAACGACGACCCGAAAAGCCGTGATAAAGTAGTCGCTTATCTTCGTGGAGTTTCAAAACCTGAAGACATTGATATGATTATCGCTTTGGGAATGGCAAAAGAAGGCTTTGATTGGCCTTTTTGCGAACATGCTTTAACGATTGGGTATAGAGGTTCGCTTACTGAAATTATTCAGATTATTGGTCGTGCAACACGCGATTCAGAAAATAAAACTCACGCGCAATTCACAAATCTTATTGCTTCTCCAGATGCGGAAGATGACGATGTGAAAGTTGCTGTAAACAATATGTTGAAAGCGATTACCGCTTCACTATTAATGGAGCAGGTTCTTGCACCGAATTTTAAATTCAAGCCAAAAGATGATGAATCTGAGGATTTGGATTATGATTTAGACGGTGTGGATGGCACTTTAAAAATTGAAGGTTTTAAACTTCCGACTTCTCAAAGAGCAAAAGATATTATCGAAAGCGATTTGAATGATTTAAAGGCAAAAATTCTTCAAGACGACACTATGTTAAAAGCAATGCCAGGAAATCTTGAGCCAGAAGTTATTAACACGGTCTTAATTCCAAAGATCATTCGAGAAACCTATCCTGATTTATCCGAAGAAGATGTGGAAGCAGTAAGACAACACGTGGTGGTAGATTCAGTGATAAAGGCAGGTTCTGTTGTGGAAGAAGGTGGCAAAAAGTTCATCAAAATGGCGGGAAGTTTTGTGAATATTGATGATATTCATATTGACTTGATTGATTCTATAAATCCATTCCAAAGAGCATTTGAGATTTTGTCTAAAAATGTAACTGTAAGAATGTTGAAAGCAATTCAAGATACCATTAATATCACAAAAGTTGAAATGACTGAAGACGAAGCCAAAATTCTTTGGCCAAAAATATTGGAGTTTAGAAAAAGCACTGGAGAAGCACCAAATTTGCAATCATTCGACCCAAAAGAAGTGAGAATGGCGGAAGCATTATTGTTTTTGCAGGAATTAAAGCGTAGAAAAATGCAAGAGGAATCCAATTAATTGGTAATGTTGTGAGAAAATGAAATTAAGTTTAGACGATATTTTCAATAGCGACGAATTTGGTTTGTTGGATATAAAACCAAAAGCTTCTGCAGTTAAAACAGAGGAAGACCGGCTATTGGATTCTTTTCAGGAAATCAATTCATTTTTCGAAAAAAACAATCGCGAACCTTCCACAAATTCGATGTCGGAATATGGTTTAAAGTCGAGATTAAAATCAATCCGAACAAATGAAAAGCATAAAATAACTTTAAAGCCATTTGATAAACACAATCTCTTAGGTGAGGTTAAAATGCCCGAAATTTCTGTTGTTGATATTTTGAATGATGATGAGTTCGGATTGTTAGATACGGATGCGGATTTGTCGATTCATACCTTTAAGCATACTCCGAAACAGGAAGAAAGGGCAAAAACTGATTTTCTTGCACAGCGTAAACCAATGTCTGAAAAAGAGTTTGCTAAATATGAAAAGATGTTTCAGCAGGTTCACCGTGAATTAAGGGAAGGAAAAAGAAAATTACTGCCTGGAAATGCAGAGGAAGAGAACCTTAAAGAAGGTAATTTCTATTTAATTGACGGTATTTTAGCTTATCTTGAAGTTTCTGATGCCGAAAGAGTTCTGAAGGAAAATAAATCTGGTGACAGAGTACGCTTAGAAGGAAGAACGGTAACGATTTTTGAAAATGCAACGATTTCCAATATGTTGATTAGATCGTTAGGAAAAGCTGTTTTGAAGAACGGAAAACTCATCACCGAACCGACTGAAAAAACCGAAGAAGATCTATTCAAAAATGCCGGATTGGTTTCCGAAGAAGATGTCAAAAGTGGTTGGATTTATATTCTTAAATCAAAATCTAAAAATCCCAAAATCTCCCAAATTAAAGACCTTTATAAAATTGGATTCTCAACCACCAATGTTGAGGACAGAATAAAAAATGCTTCAAAAGAAGCGACTTATTTATTTGATGATGTAGAAATAGTTGATAAATACATTTGCTACAATCTAAATACACAAAATTTTGAAAACTTAATTCACCGATTCTTCGGAAACTGCTGTTTGAATATTGATATATACAATGACAAAAAGCAAAGGCTTACTCCAAGGGAATGGTTTGTAGTTCCTTTATCAATAATCAACGAAGTTATTAATTTGATCATTTCAGGAGGAATTGTGAATTATAGTTATGATGTGGAGCAGAAAAAGTTGGTGTATAAATAAGATGTAATTAGCACCTAAATTAGCACCTTTAAAATAAAAACCCCATAAACATTGCGTTTATGGGTTTTTTTGCAGAGAGGAAGGGATTCGAACCCTCGATACAGTTACCCATATACCAACTTTCCAGGCTGGCTCCTTCAACCACTCGGACACCTCTCTAATTGAAGACTGCAAAAATAATGTTTTTAAACGATTTTAGAAAATTATTCCGGTAAAATTAACCAAATACGACTATTTGACCTGGCTCAATTCAAAAGTTGAATCTCTTCACGTCAACTTCAGCGGGTAATGGTTCGTCTTTTTCAATATGATCAAACAAAACTTTAGAGAAGTAACAACCGCTGAGAATTCCCCTCGCTCCTAACCCATTAAAAACGTAATAGTTTTCATGGTTTTCAAGATTACCTAAAATCGGTCTTCTGTCCCTCACCGTCGGTCGAAATCCAAATTCGGTTTCCAAAACCTCAAAATCATAAGGATAAAATTCAGCAAGACCTTCTATAAGCTGTTCTTTTGCAGAATCATCTACTTTAGGATAAAACTGATGTCGATCATAAGTACCGCCGTAATAATAGGAGCCATCCTGACTGGGAAAAAGGAAGTGCTTCTTCTTTAAGGTAACTTTTGTGGAAAGTGGTTGAGATAAGGCGACTTTCAGGTGGTGACCTTTATTGGGCTGAACAGGAATATCTTTAAAAAATGGGTTTTCTTTCACCTTCATTCCTTCGCAGAAGACAATATTCTTGAAAGTTAATTCCCCATAAGTATTTTGACGAAGTATATTGTAGTTGAATTTTTCTTCTATGAGGTACCCGTTACATCTTAAAAAGCTTTTAAAATCGTTAAAAAACCCAGATACGTCAAGCCGTGCAGAATGATTGACGACACCTGATTCATATTCGTTATGAATATTTTCAATTTTCTCGAATGTGGGATTCAAGAAATCTTTTAAATCGTCATTAGTACTTTTAGAAAGCCACAACTCCTTTTCCTTTTCATCGTGGAAAATCCGGTGAATCCGTTGATCGACAAGATAATTCACTCCAGTATACTTTTCGATTTCTTTAAGAGTATCTTTCAGAAAAACAATCTGTTCCTTGGCAAGCCAGAAAGTGGTGAACTTCTTTAACACCACCGGATTGATAATCCCTGCAGAAACTTCTGACGCACTCTTTTGTGAATCAGAAAAATTGACAAAAGACTTTTTGTTTTTAATCAGTTGGTGGGCAAAAAACAAACCTGCGAAACCGCTTCCAACAATTATATAATCAACATTTTTCATCATAAAAAAACCTGAGTAAATATACTCAGGTTTTTGGTTATTTTCAAGTGAAAATTAATAGTTCCACATATCGTTCTCCATCTGTAGGATCTGTGCTTTCAGTCTTTCACTTTCTTCGAGCTGCGCATCGGCATCTTTTGGAATATAATCCTTAATCACACCATTTCCTAAACCATTATCTGTTTTGTAGATAACGGTAGAGAATCTTCTTGCATTCAGCAAATCATCAAAGCTGAGGTCAGATGAAAGGTTTTTGCTATTGAAAACGATAGAGTTAGCTAGTACATTTCTTGCATCTGGATAATATACCCAGAACAGATCAATTAACTCGTCTTTACCTACCAACGGCGTCACTCCATCAGGTCCGAACAGACCCATTGTTGTAGGATCCTGACCCATTGCTGCAATTCCGAGCAAACGGTATTTCATCTGGCTGTCTCTTCTGTCGATATACCACATTCCTTTGATCTTAAGAAGCTTAACATTTTCCGTTTTAGTTTCATAAACGTTGGTAAATTCCTTTTTTTCAGCTTCAGTTAACTTGCCTGTTTCATTTAAACGATCAATTCCTGCGTCACTCATCCTTACACTTTTGATCCTGCTTTCGATTGCTTCAGGACTCAATCTGGTCGTAAACAATTCGTCATCATATACTTCTTTGATTCTGCCGTCATTGATCGCATCGAAAAGGATTTGGTAGAGGGATTTATTTTGCGACACCAAACCATCTTCATTATGGTAATAAGGTTGGTTGATCTTATCATTCATATCAATAATCTCCCATACCACCACACTTTTTAAGATGTCTTTATCTTCAATAAAGCCATACTCCAGCGGAACGATTTTGTTGGAAACCATTGAATCACCCTTTTTGATAAGTCCCATATCTCTATACTTTCTAAAGGAAGAGGGGGATTTGGCATTCAATATTGACATTGAATTGATTGGGGTATCATCTTCTACTACTCCGCCCACAGGAGCCGCAGGAATCTCTGCTACAGGAGCTTGTTCCGGTTCCTTCTTAGCAACTTTAGTGGTTTTGGCTTTACTCCTTTTCTTGGTGCTTTTTTTCTTGGTTTGCGCTCCTACCGAAATAAAGCTTAATGCGAGGATTACTAATATGAATTTTTTCATTGTCTATCTATATATGACGTGTTTATCAAGTCAATAACGTAATTATTGTACGTTTATTATTACTGGTGGTATCTGTTTTAATGCTTGCCCACCAAGTCCCGTTGCGGTCGCTTGGATATTGTAAACTGCAGCGATATCACCCGATCTTAAATTTTTGGTTAATGCAGCTACAGAGCTCATTGAACTTCCATTCACCAGCATTGCCGCTCTTCCTGGAACTTTAAACAAGAAACTGTTTACAGTGAAGCTAACTGGGAAGTCGAAATCTGGCATTGCCACCGATACATTCTGGTTAGGAATAGAACTTGCCGGCATTGCAACAACATTTTTACCCTGAACCTGTCCTTGTGGTGGCGGTACATTTTTCACTCTAAAATCAAACGCTTGTGAAATAACTCCTCCTTTAGGATCTCTACCTGATATTGTCAATTTAACTGTATTTCCTGCTCCTGGAGAAACGATCCACTTACCACCGCTTCCACTAACTGATGCTCCTGCTGCAGAAAGTGAGATTCCCGACATATCTGCTCCAAGAATAGAACCTGAAACAGGGTTTGGCAATCCACGGTAAAGTACGTTCATCTTGTCTGCAGTTATAATTGCACCTTTTTGGGCTTTCAGTTCCTGTGCTCCCGCGATTACCTTGTAAGTATGGTCGTAAGGAAGCTCAATAACTTTTCCGTTAACATCAGTAAAAGATATTTTACCGCTGAACTTATGGTCTCCTACTGCACCTGTATTAAGTTTTGCAACACCTTGTCCATTCTGCACAGTAAGTCCAGGCATCGAAAGTCCGGGTACATTGCTCGAATAATTTCCGATCGCCACTTTTGCTTCTGCAGGTTCACCCTGTACAACAGTTGCAGGTGCAGAAACAATTGCTTGGTAAGCATCAAATTTGATATCTGCATCCACTTTTTCCTGAAGCATACTCATCAATGCGTCAGATTGTATGTTTCGTGCTTCTGATTGCACCACTTCTAAATTGGAGAGTGCAGCAATCAGCGGTTGGCCATAGAATTTATACTGCAACCAGCTCTTGTTATTCCTTTTAACTTTTTCACCTTTTGCCCATTCTGTAATCAGAGTTTTATTTGCCCTGTCAACAATTGGTTTCATATCCGGATTGTTTCCGAAGGTTTGAGTGATATAAGTTTTTAGGTTCTCAACTTTTTGCTTTAGATCAGCAGAAATTTTTGATGGTGAGTTTTCATCACCTTTATTAAAAAAAGTTTTTGATGAAGGTTCTGTATTATTGAGTGCAACAAAATTATCAGTGACAGTAAGTTTTGGGTCATAACCCGCATCTTTTTTCAAATTGGTTTTTATGCCTTCAATAAAACTAACCAAATCATTTGCCTTCACTTTCAAGCCACGGTAATCTTCCAATGGTTTAGAGTAAGTCTCCGGCGTGTTTTCTGCCTTTGCTTCCAAAGTTTTCTCAAAAATCTTATCATTTTTCTCTTCGACTAAAGCTCGTGTGTCGGTTAGAGTTTGATTTGTATCGTTATAAGAACGGATGATTTCCTGGTCGATCTGCATTGCCAGCATCGCAATGAAGACGAGGTACATCAGGTTGATCATCTTCTGACGAGGTGTCTGTTTTCCTTGTGCCATTTTCAGTAAATTTTGTTAATAGTTTAAACTTTTAAATAATGGTTAGGAAATTAAGATTTCATTGCACTAAGCATTCCGCCGTAAACTCTGTTAAGATTATTGAGGTTAGAAGTTAATCCTGATAATTCTTCGTTGAATTTTTCTGAATGAGCTGCAGATCTCTTCATATCTTCCACGTATTTTTTGCTGTATTCTGTTTGTTCTTTACCGTGTGCCAATTGTAAAGCATAAAGTGCATTCATACTTTCTAAATGACTTGCAGCCAACATCAATTGGTCGTTGTACTTGCTTGTAGAAGTAGATACGTCAACTGTTTGATTGATTTGGTCAACAGAATTTGAAAATTTGTCGATCCCAGTTCTCAACCTTTCGAAAAGGCTAACGTCTAGTTTAGCGTCTGCAAGCATTTTGTCTAATTTGTCTGAAAGTGAAGTTTCCAATTCTTTAATTTCAGCAGACTGAATACCAAGGGTTGAGTGCTTTGGATTTGGTGCTGCGCTCTTATCCAACAATTCCGGATAAACGTTTTCCCATGCGTAAGACTCTTCTACTTTAGGTGCATCAAATGCGAAGATGGTAAAGATAATTGCTTCAGTAATAAGTCCGATCGCCAATACCATATTACCTGATAGTGGTCCCAAGCTCCAGTGCGTAAGTTTGAAAAGTGCACCCAAAATTACGATTGCTGCTCCGATAGAGTAGATGAAGTTGTAAGTTGCTTCTTTAGTTTTAAACATGTTTTTTGATTTTTAATAGTTAAAATTATTTTTTTAATGTCTCTTATATAAGCTTATTATCTTGTTTTTCTTTTAAATTTTGCAGCTCCTTCCGGAATATCCTGTACGGTTCTGAATCCAATATAGCTTCTTGCGGAATCTTTTCTTTCATAGTCTCTGTATCCCGTCATCAATAGATAACCAACATCTTTCCAGGATCCTCCACGAACAGTTTTTCTCGGTTCTCTATACGCCTGGCTTGACAGATATGGATTCAAGGTCGATGCGAAGTTATAGGTTGAGTTGTTGTAAGGAGATTCGGTCCATTCAGCAACGTTTCCAGCCATATCATACAGTCCGTACCCATTTTTTGGGAATTTTTTCACAGGTGCAGTATAAGTATAGGTTCCTTTTTTCTCATCCTCAATATAATTACCTCTCTTCGGTTTGAAGTTAGCCAAATAACATCCTCTATCGTCTTGCAGGTATGGACCTCCCCACGGATAAGGGGCATTAGACCTTCCACCTCTTGCAGCATATTCCCACTCTGCTTCGGTTGGCAATCTAAAGGCCATTGCTTTTTGTTTCTTCTTTTTAAGAGATTCGTTATAGTCTGATTTTCTTTTCGTCTTATAGTTACAGAATGCTCTCGCCTGATCCCACGTTACCCCAACGATCGGATAATTTTTATATGCACTGTGCCAAAAATACCCATCATATAATGGTTCATTGTAGGCATAGTTAAAATCTTTGATCCAGACAGTGGTATCGGGATAAATGGCGATGCTTTCTTTTTTCAAATATTGCGTGCCTCTGGATTTATCTTTTACTGCAGAATCGATATCTTCCCAGTTATATGCATATTTTAATTTTCTCGAGTCAATGATTCTTTCATTATTGATTCTTTCTGCAGCGGGCAAGTACATAGATTCTAATATTTCTGCATACTGCGCATCTGGATAATCTGAAGTTTTCCATTTCAAAGGCACGGACCAATCTAACTTTTTTGATTCGTTGTAACCATCACGACCGCCTTGCGACTCCATAAATTCCTGATACGCATTTTTGGTGTCCCCCGCTTTTTTTGAGGCATAAGCATAATCCCCAATCGATGCACCGGTTCCTGTTCCACCACCGCCTTCACCAGCAGCTTCTGCAAGCAAAGTACGGGCAATTGAGTCACGAACATAGTTGATGAAAAGTCTATATTCAGCATTAGTCGTCTCGGTTTCATCCATAAAGAAAGAAGAAACAGTAACTGTTTTAAGAGTTGCTTTTTCGGGAGTATTGGTGAAATCCTGATCCGCAAGTCCCATCACATAAGAACCAGCGGGAATCGCTACCATTCCGTATGGTCTTTCGGCAAGGAAAGACTTTTTGCTTCCGGTTGGCACTAATTCTCCTTTGGACTTCGCACCGGGTCTTCCGGCAGAAGAACCTCCTCCTTTTGAGCAGGAAGAAATCACAAGAGATGCAGATATTAATACAAAGAATATTCGTTTCATACTATGATTGAAATTAAGCGGTAAATATATGATTTTTTTATAAAAACAATTACAAATTTTTTGCAAAACGCAAAAAGATTAAGATTATTTTGCTGATGATAATTTTTATTCTACAGTTACAGATTTAGCTAAATTTCTTGGCTGATCTACGTTGGCTCCGCGCATTACCGCAATATAGTAAGCAAGCAGTTGCAGCGGAACCGATGCAACAATTGGAGAGAAACATTCTGATGTCTCCGGGAATTCGATTACATAGTCCGCCATTGATGCTACCTGAGTATCTCCCTTGTTGACTACTGCAATAACCTTCCCTTTTCTCGCCTTAATTTCCTGAACATTACTTACAATCTTATCGTAATGCCCCTGTTTAGGAGCGATAATCACAATCGGCATATTTTCATCTATCAATGCAATTGGCCCGTGTTTCATCTCCGCCGCTGGGTATCCTTCCGCGTGAATATATGAGATTTCTTTCAATTTCAGTGCACCTTCCAAAGCTGCAGGGAAATTGTAACCTCGACCCAAATATAGGAAGTTTTGTGCATTTACAAAGTTTTTTGCGATTTCTTTGGTGATTTCGTGTGTGCTTTCCAGAACTTCTTCAACTCTCTTCGGAATTGCATCCAATTCAGAAATCAATCTCATAAACTCCTGGTTGCTCAAGTTCCCGTTGTGTTTTCCGAGTTTTAAAGCGATCAAAGACAGTATTGTTAGCTGTGCCGTAAACGCCTTTGTAGAAGCTACTCCGATTTCAGGGCCGGCATGAGTATATGATCCGGCATCGGTAACTCTCGCGATTGACGAATCAACCACGTTACAGATTCCGTAGATGAAGGCGCCTTTTTCTTTGGCCATTTTAATTGCAGCCATCGTATCTGCCGTTTCACCGGACTGTGAAATTGCGATTACTATATCTTTCTCTGTAATGATAGGGTTTCTGTACCGGAATTCTGAAGCATATTCAACCTCAACAGGAATTCTTGCAAATTCCTCAATCAGATACTCCCCGATCAAACCGGCATGCCAAGAGGTGCCGCAAGCAATAATGGTGATTTTCTGCGCCTGGTTTATTCTTTCTAAGTGATCCCAAATTCCGGCCATTTTAATTATCCCTTCATCTACAAGCAATCTGCCTCTCAAAGTATCATGAATTGATTTTGGTTGCTCAAATATTTCTTTAAGCATGAAGTGTTCGTACCCGCCTTTTTCAATCTGTTCCAAATTCAGCTTCAATTCCTGGATTTGAGGGGTGATTTTTTCGTTATTTGTGATATTTCTAATTTCCACACCATTCTCAAGAGAAATTGTTGCCATGTGACCTTCTTCAAGATATACTGCCTCTTTAGTAAATTCCACAAACGGTGAAGCGTCTGAAGCAATAAAATATTCGTTTTCTCCCAAACCTATTGCTAATGGTGACCCTAATCTCGCGACAACAAGTAGACCCGGAAAGTCGTCATGCATCACTGTAATAGCATAAGCTCCATAAACTTCGTTCAGAGCATATCTAACCGCAGTTTGGAAATCCAGAGCCGTGTCGGTATCCATAAAATACTGGATCAGGTTCACTAAAACTTCGGTATCTGTTTCTGAGTGAAAAACAAACCCCTTCTCCACAAGCATTGTCTTGATGGTATCATAATTTTCAATGATACCGTTATGCACTAAAGCAATTTTGCCGTTATTGGAAAGATGCGGGTGCGAATTTCTGTCACTTGGTGCACCGTGGGTTGCCCAGCGAGTATGTCCCATTCCCACATGAGCTTTTCCTTCAAGGTCTTTCGAAATGGCAACCAAATCGTCAACTTTACCTTTTGTTTTAGCCGAATAAAATGGTTCGTTGTTCGAATCAAGAACAATTCCCGCACTGTCATATCCTCTGTATTCTAACCTGCGCAATCCGTTAATTACGATTTTATATGCGTCCTGAAAACCTGTATAACCTACAATTCCACACATTTTTTTCTTTGTATTTATTGATTAATAATTTTTATTTCTTGCCGTAAGTCAATATTAATTTTGCGCTCCTTTCGTTGTTGGCATCACTTCCTACAAGTACTGCACGATGGGGTGTGAATGCTCTATTATTGAAATTTTGCGCGTAGGTAGGATACTTCAAGCCCATCAAGCTGCCGTAGGTGTCTAAAGTATAGTTCCCTACATTAAGGTTAAACCTAATAAATTGTTTTGGCGTATTATCCTTTTCTATAATGTTTTTTAATGACTGCGTAATTCCTATATCATAATAAGTCGGATTCTTATCTAAATCATAAGTTTTCACAAGACTGTAAACCCCGGTATATGCAAGCGCCGACATATCTTCAAGATAAGTCTTCAAATCCTTCTGCCTTACTACAAAATAAGATGGTTTTTCATATTTGTTGTTCCATGATTCCGTGTCGGTGTAAATTCGGAGTTTCGCGGATATGATACCAATTTTTTCATTTAGATATCTGTTTCTTATTCCAGCGATGGTTGAGTCAGGAATCTTCAAACCGATTCCAGGACCGCCCATTCCCTGGATAAAAATTTTAGGTGAACCGATAATAGTATCCTGTACAGCCAATGCAGTTTCTGCAGGAGTTCCTACTCTACCGTAATAGATGTTATTGAAATGTGCATTACCAGCTCCTAAATGTAAGGCAAAATCGGCTTTTTCGCGAGTAGTGGTTCCATCAGCAACTTTATCTTTCTTGAAATAAAGATTTATGACTATGGATGCCGGATCAAAATAAAAAATATATCCATCATCTTCCTGAACCGATAACTGGATCCCGCGAAAGTATCTGATAAAAGATGCTGCGTCAGCAAGTTCAGGAGATTTTCCTTTGAGAATAATTCTGTTTTGGAAGAATGTGCTGTCCAATGGAATCCTCAATGAGGCATCTCTTGTAAAAAGTTCCGAATTATCAGATTTCTTGGTAATCTTTACAGAACTGATATTGCCGTCAAATGTCTTCGAGCCGATTTGGCTTGCCAAAGTCACGCCCCTGTTCGAAAACGACTCATCACCAGGCCCTCCCAAAAAGCTTCCCACTTCGTGAATCTTGATATTAAAAATAGTTTTTCCATTTATCTTGGTTCGGCCGTATTTTTTTACGGGATAGGTTGATACCACTTTTTTTGAAGCGACATCTCCATCGGGATAAATATAGTCTTCATTTGTCGTCGTGGTGACAGAGTCAGATGCATACTGTGGCTTGATTACCAGGACAGCTGAATCGAGAATTGGATTTGTACCAAAATCGGGAGCGTATTCCGCTAAACGAACCTGACTGATATAAGATGACTTTTGAAGTCCAAACTGAGGTTCGCTAAAGGCACCCAACGTTGCAGTCGTAGTTCGCGCTGCATCAGTTCTTAAACTGTCCCCGTTATTTACCGTAAAAGCAATCAGCGGATAGGAGGTTTCTGCACCTTGCACACCATTCTGAAAAAATTGTGAACCGAGACGATCTGCATCCGATTCACAATTCCATAAAATTAAGCTTCCTATTACCAATGTTGCAGTAATATTGAATAACTTTTGAATATTTTTCGTCATTAAAAATTAAGTTGATTTAATACAGTTGATCGATTGATTCCGCACTTAGGTATTCGGATTTCTCGGTTTTGGTCTTGTCGAAAGCCTTCCCTAAATCGTCATGAAGAAATTCGTCGCCTTTTACCACCACATTTACCATGTCCATACTTTCTGCAACGAACTTATGGAATGTTGGTTTTTTAAACGCTTTTAGGGATTGAATATTGTCGAATTTCATTTTTTCTTCAACAGTGTCCGGTAGTGCTGCGTCTTCCTCATTATAAACGGAGAGAATTATTTTGGAATCATTGAAATATGAATCTGTCTTATAGAAAGTTTTCAGGTAAATAGGAACAAACGCAGCCATCCATCCATTAAGATGAATAACATCCGGCACCCAGTTCAATTTTTTGATGGTTTCGATAACTCCCCGTGCAAAGAAAATTGCCCGCTCATCGTTATCTTCGAAAGGTTTCCCTTCATCATCGAAATAATATTGCTTTCGCTTGAAGTACTCCTCGTTATCGATAAAATATACCTGAAGCCGCTCCCCTGGAAGTGACGCCACCTTTATAATCAGTGGCTGATCGAGATCATTAATAATAATATTCATTCCCGAAAGACGAATCACCTCGTGGAGCTGAAACTTTCTTTCGCTAATCTGTCCGAATCTTGGCATAAAAACCCGAACATCATTGCCTTCCTGATGCATCTTAAGCGCCATCTTACTCACCATTGTCGCCATATTGCTGTCTTCCTGATAAGGAAACATCTCTGTGGTTACATATAATATCTTTTGGTTCGGCATAAATTCTTCGTACTTCTTAGTTAGGCGCAGAATATACTGCAGTGCAAAATTACAAAATTTTAAACTAATATTTTCTAATTAACATTTTTTAATACGGGCAAAGAAAAAAAGAATAATAAAAGAAAATTCCAGTTGATCACGCTTGTTTTCTGTAAGATTTTTCTATTTTTACATTACATTAAAATAAACGATGGAAGTTTTCAGAAACCGCAAAGACCTTTCAAATTATATTGAGCGACAGAGAGAAATGGGAAAAAAAATTGGGTTTGCACCTACAATGGGCGCACTCCACAAAGGACACCTCTCCCTATACGAAGCCGCACATAAAGAAAATGACTTGGTCATCAGTTCAATTTTTGTGAATCCTACCCAGTTTAATAACCAGAAAGATTTGGAAACCTACCCCAGAAATGTTGAGAAAGACATCTCAATGCTGGAACAAACCGGTTGGGTTGACGCTGTATATATCCCCGAAGTTGCCGACATTTATCCAAATGGTATAGAAAGTAAGGAATACAACTTCGGTGGACTTGAGACGGAAATGGAAGGCAAACACAGACCTGGACATTTCAACGGAGTCGGAACGGTGGTCGAAGAGCTTTTCAGGCAAGTAAAACCAGATAACGCCTACTTTGGCGAAAAAGACTTCCAGCAACTTCTCATCATCAAGAAACTTACCGAAAACCTCAGCTTGCCGATAAAAATCCACGGAGTCCCTATTTATCGAGAAGCAAACGGACTTGCAATGAGTTCCCGAAACGAGCGGTTAAGCATTTCACAAAAAGAAGCGGCAAAAGTAATCCACGAAACTTTGGTAAAAGTGAACGACTGGTTCCGAGTACTGACCATCCCTGAAATCAACCAACGTGTGAAAGACATTTTTGAAAACCAGAAAGGAATGGTCCTCGAATACTTCGAAATTGCGAATGAGAAAACGCTAAAGGAAACAGATTTTTTTTACAAAGATCAAAATTATCGCGCCTTCATCGTAGTTTTTGTGGGCGAGGTACGGCTGATTGACAACATGCATCTTGACTGATGGCTGACAAAAACGTCAAGAGCCCTCAAAAGAGAGCTCTTGAACACCAAATCACAAAATATTAATATGAAAAAAATTTACTATTCCAAGTAAATTTGTGACCTGGCTGGGATTCGAACCCAGGACCCATACATTAAAAGTGTATTGCTCTACCAGCTGAGCTACCAGGTCATCGTTAATTAATAATTTGAAAACTAAGAATTAACAATTTATTTTTTTGAAATTAATAAACGAAAAATTCTTCATTCTTCATTATTAATTTTTCATTCATTTCGTGCCTGCGACTGGACTCGAACCAGCACATCCGTAGGAAACCACCCCCTCAAGATGGCGTGTCTACCAATTTCACCACGCAGGCAAAAAAAAACCGTAAAACCTACGGAATTTTTGCTTGTGACCTGGCTGGGATTCGAACCCAGGACCCATACATTAAAAGTGTATTGCTCTACCAGCTGAGCTACCAGGTCGGCCACTTTTTTCAGCGAGAGGAAGACTTTAAGAATGCCGCCTCATCACTTGTTTAAAAAGTGGTGCAAAGATAGCGCTTTTTTTAAAATCTCAAAATTTTTTTAGTAATTTGTGAAAAATTCAAAAATGAAAATTTCTGTCATTGGTTATATGGGAAGCGGTAAATCACACATTTCCAAAATTTTGAGCAAAAAATTAAACTGTAAATTAATCGATTTGGACAGGGAAATTATGAGTCAAAATAAAATGAAAATCTCCGAAATTTTCAACACAAAAGGTGAAATTTACTTTAGAAAGCAAGAAAGAGCCGTTTTAGGTGATATTTTGCACGCACCGGAAAACCTTGTGATAAGTTTAGGAGGAGGCACACCTGCTTACTACGACAATATGGAATTGATTAACCAAAATTCGGAAAGCATCTTTCTAAGAACATCTATAAAAAGTTTGACAGAACGCCTTTTAAAGCACAAAGAAAAAAGACCGCTAATCGCGAAAATACCAGATGCTGATCTGCCTGAATTTATTGGGAAACATCTTTTCGAGAGAAACGTTTATTACAATCAGTCCAAGTATATTGTCGATACCGACGGGAAGACTCCTGAAGAAATTGTGAACGAGATCGTCGCTCTCATTCACTTTCAGAATCTGAATCCAAATCGCTGAAAAACAAATCCCAGTCGCTATCTTCAGCTAAATTATCGCTGCTGATGAAGTCTTCCATACTTCGGCGGTCTTTTTTGGTAGGTCTCCCCTCCCCTTTGTTGCGGTAGTAATCCTGCGAAATTTTCCGTAATTTGAGAATTTCGTACTGCTCTTTCTCAGTACGATCTTCGATATATAGCGGTACGAGCTTTGCCCCTAATCTGTTTGCCGGGATCTGCAAAATGAGTAACTTATAAGTTATTTGGTTTTTTCTGACGGCTAAAACATCCCCCACTTTAACTTCTTTTGAGGATTTCACGGGTTGACCTGCAATCGACACCCTGTTCTTCTTAATTTCCTCAGAGGCAATATTCCGCGTCTTATAAAACCTCACGCACCATAAAAATTTATCAATTCTCATAATTTATTTATACTTTTGCCCCATAAAAATTTTAGCAATTTAATGATAATATTAAATATGAAAAAACCATTTCTGTTTCTTGCCGTGGTTTCCATAGCACTTATTTCTTGTAAAAAGGACACCCCTGTAGACGAAACCGCGCCGGAAGTAAGTATTGAAACCCAAAACAGTTATGACGACCAAGCCGCAGTAGAATTTTTGCAAACCCACTATTTTAATGCAAAAGGAAAAGTAGAGGAATTGAAAGAAGGAGATACCACCAATGTGAAACTTGCTAATCTTAATCCAATTACACTGCCTTCTGGCGTTGTATATGTAGTAAGACCGGGAGCACAACCGAATCCAGGGACCACGATCGGCTCTTCAGACATTATTCGACTTATGGGAGTGAGTACTACTTATGTGGCGACTAACGAAAGTGATAAAGTAAAATTCAGAAGCCCCGCTAATTTTTCCAACCCTATTGCAATCTCCGGAATGCCTGAAGTAGACCCATCTTATTTTTACGTAAAGAAAATAGTATTGGAAGCGGGAGCCACTGATATCCAGAAACAGAGAAGTTATTATGAAATAGAGGGATTCAAAGAGGGACTGATGAAATTTAAGTCGTTTGATATTCCTGATGAAACTAACTACAATCTTCAGGGACTAATTATTGTTCCTTCCAGAGCGGCGTTTGCGAGGGACCCGCATTTCAATTACACGGGGATTTCCTACAGAAACAGGAGTTTTATTTTTAACGTCCAAGTGTATAAAACTACGGAAGCACCTGATCCTCGGTAAATTTTTGCAAAATAATATAGAAGCTCCTTTTTTTAGGGAGCTTTTTTTGCAGTAAACTTTAGGAATAAATATCCCGCAATACCGACAATGAATTTGGCACTTTAAAGCCGTTAAAATGCCACTGGTAATAAATGATTAGGGAGTCCAGAAACAGATTTCTTTCAGAGCGTGTTAGCTTTTCTTGGTAAGGATCATCTGCGATTAAAAGTTTCTTCCAGATATTAGAAATATCCTCATCAAATACCTGAGCAGAATTCTCGTCAGTGAATGTTCCGGATTCCGAATGCAAATATTTGCTGTTCTGAAATAGAGGCGAAATCCCCAAAATTCTCAGGAATCTAAACAACAGGATTATATATAAACCAGAATTATTATCCTGAATCTTCTTACAGAAAAATTCAATTTCCTGAAATGCTTGGGGAAAATGACTTTCTTCCCGCAAGATCTGATTGAGGAAATCTGCAACAAAGAAAAGCACAGAGCTGAGTCTTACATCATCCACAGCGTATTCGGGAACAATTCCGTCAATTTTCGTCACTGTTGAAATTGCCGAAGAATCCTTATTGGGAATTGCAAGAGAAATCTTCAAACGGCTCAAAGGAAAAAGATATGGCTTCTTCTTATTCTTTGGCGAATAAATCCCTTTAACAAAAAAACTTCCGTACCCTTTTTCTTTAGAGAAGCAATGAAGCACGGCATCATAGTCGCCATATTTTACATAAGACAAAAGGAAACAATCCCTGTTCTCCATTAATTTACTACTGCAATCTTGGCTGTTGCAGTATCCGTTCCATCGGCGTTGGTCATCAGAACAAAATAAATTCCTGAAGCTACTCTTACTCCTCTTTGGTTATTGAGATTCCATTCATAATAACCACCTCTCGATACGGCTTGGTGAACGAGATTTCCGGCCGCATCCGTAATTCTGATATTTGTTTTTTCAGCCAATCCCCTAATTCTTACATTCCCTTTGTATTTGGAATACACAACGGGATTTGGATAAACCAGTACATCACCGAAATTTTCCGAGACATCCTGCACATCTCCTTGGTAAACTACGACACCATCTAATGTAACGAAATAGACCTTCCCTGTCTTATTATCAACCTTAATATCGGTCACGCTGTTGGTTGGCAACGGTGAGTTTTCTCTTGTAAAATGATGGATTGTTTGTTCTCCAGTCGAACTTAGGTAAAAGACACCGCCATCATCAATCGAAATCCATTTCTGATTCCCTCCATCAACTTCGATACTTAGAATGCTGCTGTCTCTAAACAATTCTTCACCTAAGCCATTTTCTTCTATGATAATAGGTTCTGCTTTAGGATTGTCTTCATTGATTGCAGATGAGGGGTTTTGCAAAATACGGAGACCTACCCTGGTTCCGATCCAAACATCGTTATTCTTATCGATACTTGCAGCTACAACTCCGTCTGCAGGAAGGTTGTTGGTTTTACGAATAATTTTGAACCTGTCATCTCCCAATGAGGACGGCGTATTCTTGTAATCATAAATAATTAAACCGCCTCCATTAAAAAATGGTGAAGGTATGAACAAAATTCCCTCTTTGGAAAAAGGTCGCTGTACAGCACCGGAATTCACAACACCCACTAAACTAAAACTGTCAAGTGAAGGATTATAATAATAAAATCCTGAATTACCATCCTGGAGAGCAGAAACTGATACAAAAAGCTGATTATTTTCGTCAAATGTTATTCCTCCTACACGGTTCACCCAACCTCCAGAACTGGCATAAATATTTTTATATTCATCATTCTCCATTCTGTATATTCCTTTCTGTCCATCATAAGAAGAGTAGTTTACAAAAAATATTTCAGATGGTTTTGCCGGATTAATTGCGGCGTCCAATACATTGAGTGGTCCTGGAAAAGTCTTAAAAAAATCAGGATATATCCATTTTGTGCCATCGAAATGATAATATCCAAAATAATTGTAAAGCGGATCATTATACGCATCTCTACCTCCAGTTGAAATTACAATTTGACTTCCCTGGACATTGATTTTGTAAGACATATTATTATAAGGTCCGTCTGGTTTTATATGTTCTCCGGAATCACTGATTATACCAGAATCTACAGATCCTCCATAAATTTTCGAATCAACATATATTCCCGTATTGTAAATAGGGGAACCTGTCCTCTCTTTAATACTCGCACCAGAAAAATTAAAAACAGTAATTTCCTGCAATCCGCTCACAGTGAAATCGGAATCAGTGATTACAATGTCTTTTACTTCCCAGAAACTTTTAGTCAAAGTGACAAAAGAAGCTCCCGTTCCGTAATAAACTGAATTCTTATTTGAAAAAACCAACATTTCGCTGTTACCCGCAATATGTGTGAAATTTCCTGCCTGAACTAGATTCCATGTAGAATAAACAGGAAATGAAACGTCAATTTCGTGAGATTTTAATCCTGTTGCTGTTATTACATAAACTTTATTGTCTCTAATTACAGCTTCTCGCGCAGCTTCGTAAATTCCGCTATTGATGAAAAATGCGGATTCTGCAAATTCCTTTCTGTCCAGTCTAAAAACAGAAACTCCGTAACCTGCAGAAACTACCGCCAAATTTCCATTAATCGAAATATGGTTGATCTTTTTGGAACCCGAATAACCAGTTGCTATAGGAATATCAACAACATAGGTAATACCTTCAGGTGTAATTACATCCATCGCGCCACTTTTATAGCCGACGAGACCAATTTTTGTTGCAGGATTATAGTCAAATGCGGTAATCTTTACTTCATGTAGTCCGTTCGCTTTCGATAACTTGGTGATTTCGCCTGTTGCCGGTGTGTAAAAGAAAATCCCATTTTCCGTGGCTGCAATCAATTTTCCATTATCTTCACGAATTGCCAAAACATTATTGTAAGAAAACAGGTCGCTCCATCTGCTGGATGTAATAGTCTGTGCGAAGACATGTACCGAGCAAACTATCAATAAAAAAGGAAGTATTTTTTTCATCATCTTTTAAACTATAATTCTATCATCTATAACATGGTTACTCCATGAAATATTTTTCACGTTTTTGTTTTTATCGAAATAAAAATCGATTTTCCCCAAAAGAAGTCCCGCCCAACCTACTTGGTTGACCAAAACATTTGCCCCATTTTTGTTGGTAAAGGATTGCGGTTCAGGTAAAAAAGTATGAGTATGGCCTCCCAAAATCAGGTCGATACCGCTTGTTTTCGCAGCGAGGATTTTATCTGAAACTTTGGTCGGAACATCCTTAAATTCGTAGCCAAGGTGCGAAAGACAGATCACCATGTCGCATTTCTTCTCGTTTCGAAGAAGATCCGCATAATGCTGTGCAATCTCGATTGGGTCTTGGTAGACAGTTTCTCCGTAGCTTTTCTTTCCAACCAAACCTGCCAATTCGATTCCGACACCGAAAATCCCAACCTTGATTCCACCCTTGTCAAAAACTTTGTAAGGAACGGTTTGCCCATCTAAAATGGTATTCTTAAAATCATAATTGGAGCAGATGAACGGAAATTTCGCATTGGGCAATACTTTCTTAAAACCCTCCAAACCATTGTCGAAATCGTGGTTCCCCATCGTCGCGGCGTCATATCCCATCATCGACATCAGCTTGAATTCCAGTTCGCCACCAAAAAAGTTAAAGTACGGCGTTCCCTGAAAAATATCGCCCGAATCGAGCAAGAGGATATTGTTTTCTTCTTTTCTGAATTTCTGAATCAAAGCGGCTCTTCTTGCAAAACCTCCCTGATTTGGATTTCTGCTGTAGCTCGAATCAAACGGTTCAATCCGGCTGTGCTGATCATTGGTATGAAGAATAGTCAACTTTTTTGCGGAATTCTTCTCGACAATTTTGAGATTTTCCGCCAAAAGCAAATTCGGCACAAGTGTCATCGCCAAAGTTCCGCCACCAATCGTTTTCAGGAATTGCTTTCTATTCATTGGTCTTGTTTTTCTTGTTTTTAAAAAGTAGGCGGATATCTTTCGGAGGTACGATTTCAGAATTCGCTCGGAATTTTTCGATGAAGAGCTCCCTCAACTTTATTCCTGTCGAGATCAGCTCACCTTTACCAAAATAAGCCATATTGTCGCCACCTAACGCCAAATAATCCGATGTCGCGATATAGTAATTTTTCGCCGGCTCCACTTCCTTCCCGTTGATGAGTTCCTTTACCGACATTCCGTTGTCGGTCTCGATATAAAGTCGGGAGACAGGATTGTTTTTCTGTGTTCTGGCATAATAATCGTAAAGCCCCTTCAGATCTGAACCTTTCATTTTTACGATCATCACTTCATTTTCAAACGGCATTACTTCGTAAATATGCTTCATCAAAATATCGCCTTTACCAATCGTGGAACGGATTCCGCCCACATTGATCACTGCCGCGTCAACTCCGCCAGGAATTCCGTTTTTCTTCGCCCAGTCATCCGCACCTTCAAAGGTGTAATCCGCCAAAAGATTTCCAAGGTTACTGTTGTCTCCCTGCTTGTTCAAATCCACCGCGGTGTACGAAATCTTTGTATTCATCTTTCCCTCAAGCTCCACTTTATACGGTTCGATGACCTTTTTAAAAGCAGGATCTTCAGGCAAATCCGTGGTCAATAAAATATTTTTCTCAGTAGCTGCATTCGCGACCGACAAAGCAGTTCTGCATGAAGTGAGCGCCAGGAAAGCCAAAACAGGAATCAGAAATCTGTTCTTCATTAGATAAAATCTTGAGTTGCAAATATAAAGATATGAATATAAACTTGTCTTTTTTTTTCACAAATTCTCTCATTAAATTTTGTAATTTTGAAAACATTAATTCAATTAAAAATGAGCATTTTAAAAGGAGTGGGTGTTGCGTTGGTAACGCCTTTCAATGAGGATTTATCGGTTGATTACGATTCAATGACCAAACTGGTGGATTACAATATTGCAAACGGGACCAATTACCTCGTGGTTTTGGGAACTACCGCAGAAGCTGCAACACTTTCAGCAGAAGATAAAAAGCAGGTAACCGAACATATCGTGAAGATCAACAACGGACGCGTTCCCCTGGTTTTGGGAATCGGCGGAAACAATACTTTGGAAGTAAAAAAACAGATCGAGGAAACCGATCTTTCCGCATTCGAAGCGGTGCTATCTGTGTCGCCATATTACAACAAACCCAATCAGGAAGGACTTTACCAACATTATAAAATTTTGGCGGGAACTGGCAAGAAAATCATCATCTACAATGTTCCATCCAGAACGGGGCAAAATATCGAGCCGTCTACAACGCTGCGTTTGGCAAAAGACTTCCCGAACCTGTACATGATCAAGGAAGCTGCACCGAACATTCTGCAGTACTTTGATATTTTAAGGCAAAAACCTGAAGGATTCAATCTCGTTTCGGGAGATGATGAATATACTTTACCGGTAACTTTAGCCGGTGGAAACGGTGTGATTTCCGTAATCGGACAGGGTTACCCGAAAGAATTCTCAACAATGGTGCAGCTCGCTTTCGACGGAAAAGTGAAGGAAGCATACGAAATCCACAACAAGTTGGTCGAAATTACCCGACTGATTTTCGCGGAAGGAAATCCTGCGGGAATCAAAACTGTTTTGGCAGAAAAGGGAATCATCAAGAATTATCTGCGACTTCCACTGGTTGCGGCGAGTGCAGGTTTGCAGGAAAGAATTAAACAGGAAATGGCGAAGATTTAGCCAATATTAAGCTCAAAGTACTTCCAAAATGGATTGCCACCAATGCACGAGTATTTGTAATTCGTGCATTGACTACGTCGAATCTTCGATTTCCTGGCATTTTTGATTAAAGTTTTGTGGCAACAATTTTTAGCAAGTCATCAAAATACTTCTCGCGTTTCGCCAAATGCGTTCCGAACCATGAGAAAGCTTCACCATCGACCAACATTATTTTCTTGCCCGCAAGCAATTCCTGTAATTCGTCGATATGTTTTTGCTGAAAGGGAAACGGTTCCGAAGAAAGAAAAATACAGTCCGCTTCCTTCATTTCTTCCACTGAAATTTCGGGATATCTTTTTCTGTTTTTAAAAATATTTTCAAACCCAAGCTTCGTTAGAACATCACTAATGAATGTATCTCCACCAACCGTCATATAGGGATTTTTCCAGATCAGATAACAAACTTTTAGTGGAGTTTTTGGCGGAGCAACATTCATCACCTCCTGAATTTTCAGATTGAAGAGTTGCGCCTTTTCCGCCATTCCCAAATGGTTGCCCAACATTTTCAGGAAATAGTAATTGTCTTCTAAATTCCCGACGTTGGTCACCCAAACTTTGAAATCTTTTGCCAGTTCCTCTACCTGTAATTTTTCGTTTTCTTCCTTATTGGCAATGATGAAATCGGGGTTGATGGACTTTATTTTTTCAATGTTCAGGTTTTTTGTACCACCGATGACCTCTACCTCTCTCACCAAATTTTTCGGGTGAATGCAGAATTTGGTTCTTCCCACAATTTGATTTTTGGTCAGTCCAAAATCAAAAAGCGTCTCTGTAATACTCGGAACCAGTGAAATAATTTTCATGAGGAAATCTCGAAAATCCAAAGATAACAATCATTAAACAAACGAAACTGCTTTTACAATAATTTTCCGGTGAGGAAAAGTCCGGCAATCGAGAAGTAGATAATCAGTCCGGTCACATCCACCAAAGTAGCGACAAACGGCGCAGAAGAAGTTGCAGGATCAAGGTTGAACCTTTTCAGAATAAAGGGAACCATCGAACCCGAAAGCGTTCCCCAAAGGACGATCATTGCTAGAGAAATTCCAGCACTTATCCCCACAAAAAGCCAATTCTGACCGTAATCAAACCATCCCATTTTATGCCAGATCATGATTCTGAGGAAACCGATAATCCCAAGAAAAGCACCGAGAACAAATCCTGTCACCAGTTCCTTGCGCATCACCCTCCACCAGTCTTTAATCGTAATTTCCTGAAGCGCCATCGCACGAATGATCAGCGTTGCCGCCTGCGAACCGGAGTTACCGCCACTGGAAATAATCAGCGGGATAAAGAGTGCCAAAACCACAGCTTTTTCGATTTCATTTTCGTAGAAACCCATGACAGAAGCAGTGATCAGCTGCAGAAAGAAAAGCACAATCAGCCAAAGTCCACGCTTCTTGATCATTTCGAACCAATGGGTTTGAATGTAGGGATCATCAAGCGCTTCAACCCCACCGAATTTCTGGATGTCTTCGGTATTCTGTTGTTCGATCTGGTCGAGAATGTCGTCGATCGTTACGATCCCTACCAAAACTCCAGCTTCGGTAACAATCGGAAGTGCGGTTCTGTCATATTTTTCGAAATACTGTACCGCGTCCTCTTTGGAAGTTGTCGTCGTAATCGCCACAAAATGATTGTCGGTAATATCCGAGACCAGATCATCCTCTTCCGCCAGAAGCAGCGAACCGAGTGCGATGTCGTCGATCAGGCGGTTTCTTTCATCGACCACGTAAAGGTGGTTCATCGTTTCCACCTTTTTGCCGACTTTTTTTATTTGCTGAAGACACCTTTTCACCGTCCATTCTTTTCGGATCTGGATGTAGTACGGCGTCATCAACCTCGCAATGGAATCCGCATCGTAACCCAAAAGTTTTAGGGCAATTCTCCTTTCCTGAGGATTGAGGTGGTTGATGGAATACTTGATGAGTTCGTCGGGAAAATCCTCGAAAAGTGCAGTCCTGTCATCCGGAGTCATTGCGTTCAGAATTTCAGAAACCTCTTCGCTGCCGATATTTCTAATCGTATCTTCCTGGAAATCGGGATCAAGGTGCGAAAAAACTTCCGCTTTGTACTGTTTCGGAACTTTCAGGAACGACAAAACCCGTTCTTTAACGGGAAGTTCGCTCAGCGTTTCTGCGATATCTGCCGGATTGAAAATGAGTTCCTGGGTTTCCACAGCAATTTGATAAGAACTGCAAAAATAGCTCAAAATCTTAAAGATTCCGAATTATCAAGGGTGTTTAAAGTTAAAGCATCGTTAATTCTCGATTGGCGGTACGATATCTTTTCGGATTTTCCGCAAATTTTTTCCAAGATTTTTCATGGCACCGTTTGTACCGATTTTAATGGAGTTCTCGGCGGAACCTAAAAGTCGCGCATTTTTTCTGTAGGTGTCGTAATCGGTTTCGGTGATGAAATTGCCTTTTGCGTCGTACAGTTTCAAACTCACCACGACCTGGTTCGAGAAAACATATTTCCCCAATCCCACTTTGAAGAACTTCACTTTGGGAACCACCGCCAAATCTGCGTTATTATTTTCACAAAATTCTCTGATGGACTGAACTTCGGAGGAATCAAAAGGAATATTGGCGTCAACTCTGAGCATTCGGTAATTCCTGAATTTTGCGACCTGGTCTGAAACTGCAGAAAAAAATGAAGAATAGGTAGGTTCCTGAATTTCCGGAATGTCGGGGAAAACTTCAGGATTGAAGTAAATCACCTTCTGAACCTTCGCGTCCCTGTTGAAAATACCCTGTGCTTTTGCCGGATGACAACCGGTAAAAACAGCAAGGATCAGAACTGAAAGTATAGGAAGGAAATAGTTTTTTTTCATTATTCTGTATTGTTGCAAAAATACTGCCATTCAGCGGATTTTCAAAGAAAATTTTAAGATTTTTTTAACACAATTTTCTGTGGCTTTAAAAACTTAACCGACAAAGTTTTTCGAGATTAAAAAAATAGTTGTACTTTTGCACCCGTTACATAATAATCATTAAATAATATTGGAATGTACTTAACAACCGACAAGAAGAAAGAAATCTTCGCAAAACACGGAAAGTCTGATGCAGACACAGGAAGCGCGGAAGGACAAGTTGCCCTTTTCACCTTCAGAATCAACCACTTATCCCAACACCTTAAAAAGAACCAAAAAGATTTCAACACTGAAAAATCTTTGGTGAAACTGGTAGGTAAAAGAAAAAGACTGTTGGATTATCTTAAAAACAAAGATATCAACCGTTACAGAGCGATTATCGCTGAACTTGGTTTGAGAAAATAATCTTCCGAAAGAATTGAAAAAAGCAACTCAGAAATGGGTTGCTTTTTTTTATAAACCTAACAAGTTTCAAAAACTTGTTAGGTTTTAATTTTATTAAGATTAAACTGCCTTACCTCTCGTAAATAAATTCACGATTGCGAGCAAAACAATTGAGCCAACTGCTCCTGTAAGAATCTGACCGATAATTTCTGTACCGAAAGTGGTTCCTAACAACCAATATCCGATAAAACCACCCACGATTCCTACTACGATATTTCCGATTAATCCAAGACTTCCGCCTTTAAAAATTTGTGCACCAAGCCAACCTGCGATGGCTCCGATAATAAGTGTCCATAAAATTCCCATAATAATATTTTTTAATGATTTATGAACGAAGATTCCAATATTATGCCATAACTAACAATCGAACCTGAAAATCTCAAACAACGTCAAAGCAATCCAAACGAACTCAAACCAACTCAAACTCCTTCAAACCACCGTCGGCTAAACCAAGATTTTTCCGTATCTTTGCCCACGAAAATTTAAAGAGATTAAATATTAACCGCACTCAATACGGAGTGCTTAGACGAAACAATTTTATGAATGCTCCACAAGCAATTATTGAAAAATTTCAATTAAAAGACGGGAGAGAAATCTCCATTGAGACTGGACGTCTCGCGAAACAAGCGAACGGTTCAGTAGTCGTAAAATGTGGCGGAACAATGCTTTTAGCAACTGTTGTAGCCAACAAAGACGCAAATCCGGGGGTGGATTTCCTTCCACTTACGGTTGATTACAGAGAAAAATTCTACGCAGGGGGAAAAATCCCTGGAAATTTCTTCAGAAGAGAAGCAAGACCTTCCGACGAAGAAATCTTAACGATGAGATTGGTGGACAGAGTTCTTCGACCGCTTTTCCCTGAAGATTTCCACGCTGAAGTTCAGGTGATGATTTCCCTGATTTCTTATGACAAAGAAGCAATGCCGGAAGATTTGGCTGGATTAGCCGCTTCTGCTGCGATCGCAATTACCGACATTCCTTTCAACGGACCGATGTCTGAAGTAAGAGTGGTAAGAATCGACGGACAGCTTTCCGTAAACCCAAGTTTTGAAAACCTGAAATTGGCGGACCTCGATATTATGGTCGGAGCAACAAAAGACTCAATCGTAATGGTAGAAGGAATTATGGACGAAGTTTCTGAGCAGGAAATGATCGAAGCCATCCAATATGCCCACGACGAAATCAAAGTTCAGATCGCCGCTCAGGAAAGATTGGCGGAAAGAGTTGGGAAAGCGTTCCCAAAAAGAGAGTACTCGCACGAAGAACACAACGAGGAAATCCGCGAAAAAGTTTGGAGAGAAACTTATGATAAAGTTTATGCTGTAGCAAAAACCCCATCTGCAAAAGAAGAAAGACACGACAACTTCGCAGCGGTTCTGGAGGAATTCCTTTCACAATATTCTGAAGAAGAAAGAGCCGAAGTTGAGCCATTCGCGAAAATCTACTACCACGACGTAGAAAAAGAGGCGATGCGCCAAATGATCCTGAACGACAAAATCCGTCTGGATGGACGTGACCCGCAAACAATCCGCCCGATCTGGTCAGAAATCGACTATCTTCCGGGAGCTCACGGTTCTGCAATTTTCACCAGAGGTGAAACGCAATCGTTGACAGCAGTAACTTTAGGTTCCATTAAAGATGCAAATATGGTGGATTCGGTAGCTTCCCAACACGACGAGAAATTCTTCCTCCACTACAACTTCCCTCCGTTCTCAACCGGTGAAGCAAGACCATTGAGAGGAACTTCAAGAAGAGAAGTTGGTCACGGAAACCTTGCTCAGAGAGCACTCCAGAATATGATTCCTGAAGAAAACCCATACACAGTTCGTGTTGTTTCCGATATTTTGGAATCGAACGGTTCATCGTCAATGGCGACAGTTTGTGCAGGAACTTTGGCTTTGATGGACGCGGGAATCCAGATCAAGAAACCGGTTTCCGGAATCGCGATGGGATTGATTACCGATCCGAAGTCGGGCAAATTCACCGTACTTTCTGATATTCTTGGTGACGAAGACCACCTTGGAGATATGGACTTCAAAGTGACCGGAACTGCGGACGGAATCACGGCTTGCCAAATGGACATCAAAATCCAGGGATTGACGATGGATATTATGACCACCGCTTTGAACCAGGCAAAAGAAGGCCGTCTCCACATCCTTGGTGAAATCCTGAAAACCATCGACAAACCAAGAGCCGACGTGAAACCGCACGCTCCGAAAATGGAAGTTCTGGAAATCCCGAAAGACTTCATCGGTGCAGTGATCGGACCTGGTGGAAAAATCATCCAGCAGATGCAGAAAGATTTCGATACCGTAATTGCAATCGAAGAAATCGGCGAGATTGGAAGAATCGAAATTTCCGGTGTAAGCAGAGAAAGCATCAATGCAACCATCGCTGCAATTAATGAAATTACTTTCGTTCCGGTTGTAGGTGAAGTTTATAAAGGAAAAGTGGTGAAAGTGATGGACTTCGGTGCATTCGTAGCAATCGCTAAAGGAACCGAAGGTCTTCTTCACATTTCTGAAATCGAATGGAAAAGATTAGACAAAGTTCCTTATAAAGAAGGCGACGAAGTGGAAGTGAAATTTATGGGTTACGACGACCGTAAGAAAATGAAACTTTCAAGAAAAGTACTTTTACCAAGACCACCAAGACCAGAAGGAAAACCAAGACAGGACCGACCTGAAAGACAGGATCGCCCTCAAAACAACGAGGGACAAAAACCTGAAGGTGCAAACAACGAAGGATAATTAATTCCCTAAACATAGAAATCCCGCTTCGAAGCGGGATTTTTTATTATTTATAACCTTCAAAGATTTAGAATCCTTGAAGATTATTTGATTACAGTTCCAACGCTTTTGCTACCGCTGCATCAATTCCCGACAGATTTTTCCCACCCGCAGTTGCGAAGCCAGGATTTCCGCCGCCACCGCCCTGGATTTCTTTAGCCAGTTCTTTTACAATATTTCCGGCGTGGTATTTTCCGTCCAGATCATCGGAAACTCCTACAGTGATCATCGGCTTTTCTCCCGCATCGGAAATGATTACAGTTATCGAAGTCGGGACTTCTTTTTTCAGCTGGAACACGATGTCTTTCACGCTTCCCGCATCTAAGGAAACTTTTTTAATCAACAGTTTTTTATCTCCGCTTTCTGTAAATTCGTTTTTCCAGTTTGCGGTTTGGGATTTTGTCTTTTCCGCTTTTAGGGATTCGATTTCGGATTTCAACGAGGTGTTTTCCTCCAATAGTTTCTCAACCGATTTCGCGAGATCTTTAGACTTTAATAAAGATGAAATTTCTTTCAGCTGGTTCTCAAGATTAATAAAATACTCCGAAGACTTGTCCCCAGAAATCGCCTCGATTCGGCGGATTCCCGCTGCAGTGGAACTTTCAGTCTGAATTTTGAAATGTCCGATTTCGCCTGTTGATTTCACGTGGGTTCCTCCGCAAAGTTCTTTTGAGCTTCCAAACTGGATCATTCGCACTTTGTCTCCGTATTTTTCACCGAAAAGCATCATCGCGCCTTTCTCAGTAGCTTCGGCAATCGGCAAATCACGGAATTCCTCCAACGAAATATTTTCCTTGATTTTGGAATTCACCTTATTCTCTACCAACTTCAGTTCGTCCTCGCTCATTTTCGAGAAATGCGAGAAGTCGAAACGCAGATAATCGGGGCCCACGAAAGAACCTTTCTGCTCAACATGGGTTCCCAAAACTTCACGCAGCGCTTCGTGCAGCAAATGCGTCACGGAATGGTTTGCCTGGGTATTTTTTCTGTCGGCGTGATTCACCTTCGCAAAGAAAACGACACCCGCATCTTTCGGCAACTCTTTGATCAAAGAAACAATCAGGTTGTTTTCTTTTTTTGTGTCTAAAACTTCGATGATATCCGAACAGTTCGTCACATCGAAAACACTTGGATTCGCGATGTCGAAACCTTCGGTATAACTTGGAATGAGGATTCCGCGGTCGCCGATTTGTCCACCACCTTCTGGATAGAACGGAGATTTCGCCAAAACGATCTGGTAAAACTCGCCGTCTTTGTTCTCGATTTTTCGATATCTGGTGATATAGGTTTCCACTTCGGTTTGGTCGTAGCCGACGAAGATTTCTGGTTTTTCTTCGAGAATTTCCCAATCGTACACTTTCTGTGCGGAAGATTTTTTGGATCGCTGTTTCTGCTTTTCCATCTCCTCGTCGAAACCTTTTTCATCCACGGTTAACTGCTTTTCTTCTGCAATGATCCGCGACAAATCCGCAGGAAAACCGTAAGTATCGTAGAGTTCGAAAACCTCAGTTCCAGGGAGTGTCTTCTCCCCTTTTGCAATGGTTTCATTAATAATGAGGTCGATTCTTTTCAGACCGTGTTCAATGGTTTTCAGGAATGAGGTTTCTTCTTCCTTAATCACTTCGGTCACTAATTTCTCTTGTTTAATGAGTTCTGGGAAAAATGTTCCCATCTCATTTTTAAGGACAGCGACAAGTTCATAAAGAAACGGCTCCTTCATCCCCAAAAATCGATAGGAATACGAAATCGCGCGACGAAGAATTCTGCGGATCACGTAACCTGCTCCACCGTTCGAAGGAAGCTGTCCATCGGCAATTGCAAAAGCAATGGCACGAATATGATCGACCACGACTCGGATCGCGATGTCTTTTTCGTTTTCTAAAATCCCTTCGTATTTCTTGCCCGAAAGTTCCTCCACTTTTGAAATTAAAGGGGTGAAAACGTCGGTATCGTAATTTGATTTTTTTCCCTGTAATGCCATACAAAGACGCTCAAATCCCATTCCTGTATCGACGTGCTGTTTCGGGAGTTTTTCGAGCGATCCGTCTGCTTTTCTGTTGAACTCCATAAATACGAGGTTCCAGATTTCCACCACTTGCGGATGGTCGTTATTGACCAAATCCAGACCGGAGATTTTTGCTTTTTCTTCTTCCGAACGCAGATCCACGTGGATTTCGGAACATGGACCGCAAGGACCGCTTTCGCCCATTTCCCAGAAATTATCTTTTTTATTTCCGTTAATGATGCGGTTTTCGGCGATATGTTCCTTCCAGAAATTGTAGGCATCGGAATCTCTTTCGAGATTTTCAGCAGCGTCTCCTTCAAAGATCGTCACATACAGGTTTTCTTTTGGGATTTTGTAAACTTCCGTCAACAGCTGCCAAGCAAATTCGATCGCCTCTTTTTTGAAATAATCTCCGAAAGACCAATTCCCCAACATTTCAAACATCGTGTGGTGATAGGTATCGCGACCTACATCATCCAAATCGTTGTGTTTCCCCGAAACGCGGAGACATTTCTGCGTGTCGGCAATGCGAACACTGGACGGTTCTTTGTAACCCAGGAAGTAATCCTTGAATTGCGTCATCCCCGAATTGGAGAACATCAGCGTTGGATCGTCTTTCAGACCAATCGGTGCGGAAGGTACAATCTGGTGTCCTTTTTCTTTAAAGTAATCTAAAAATTGCTGGCGTATCTGTTGTGAAGTCATATCTATTGCTTTCTGCTGTCGGCTTCCGATAATTATCGGAACTGCTGTCAGCATTTGGTAAGTGTGCAAATTTAGTGATTTTTTGGATGATTTGTATTTAGAAATATTGCTTTAATCCTTCTGTAACATATTCCAAACTTTATTAAATTTTCGATTTTCTAAATAAACCTAAATTTGATTACCCCGACCCTAAAAGGAGCAAATTTAGGTTTATTTAGAACGCAATTCTCAGTTCTCTGCGGTGACCCGAGTTTTTTTTCAATAAAAAATCCGCCCCATAAAAAACGAGATGGATTCACATCAATATTAACTTAACTAATTCTTTCTATTTCTTTTCCATCGCCTTGATCAGGATCTGCACATTCACCTCATCTTTGATGACACCGTTTGCTACCGGCATCTGGAATTTCACCCCAAACTCTTCGCGGTTGATGTCTTTCGGTTCTGTTGCGATGCTCACTTCGCCTTCTTTCACGGAAACGTTGGCATTAAACTGCACAGGTTTAGTAATCCCCTTGATCGTCAAATTTCCGTCTAAAGTTGTGTTATAATCACCAGTATCATTGTTGGTCACCTTGGTAATTTCGTAGGAAGCGGTCGGGAATTTTTCTACCTCGAAGAAGTCGCCACTTTTCAGGTGGCCTTCGAGTTTTGCTTTTTGTTCCGCATCATCCTTCATATCGACATTTTCGAGCGAAGCCATATCTGCCACGAATTTTCCGCTTTCGAGTTTTCCATCTTTCACGGTGATGTCGCCGCTTTCAAACTTGATCGTACCGAAATGGCTTGTATTATCACTTTTCACGACTTTATAACCTTTCCACTCGATTTTGCTGTTGAGCGTATCGATTACGTAACCGCTACCTTCGGTTGTCGTGGTAACTTCAGTGGTTTCGCTGGTCACAGGTTTGTCTTTACCGCAAGAAATGAGAACACCGCCTGCAATTAATGCTGAAAGCGCAGTTGTTGAAATTATTTTTTTCATCAGGAACAAAGTTTTATAACAGTCGCTAAAATAACAAAAAAAACCGAATTAACCGTAAATATCTTATTTTTGCAGGATGCTTTTAGAAATCAGCCATTTATTTTTTTCGTATTCTGAAGAGAAGCCGCTTTTTCAAAATCTCAATTTAAGGATTGATGAAGGAAAAACCATTGCACTTGCCGGTGAAAGCGGATGCGGAAAATCGACATTAATCAGCTTGATTTATGGCTTGCTCGATTGGGGAAAAGGAGAGATTATCTTTGATGGACAAAAGCTTTTCGGCCCGAAGAAAAACATCGTTCCGGGAGAAAGCGGGATGAAACTTGTGGCCCAGAATTATGATTTGATGCCGTATGCAACCGTTGCAGAAAATGTCGGAAAGTTTCTTTCGAATATTAATTTGGACGAAAAAAAGCAAACCGTGAAAGAACTTCTGGAAGTGGTGGGTTTGACGGAATATGAAAATGTGCTCCCAAAATATCTGAGCGGCGGGCAACAGCAACGGGTTTCGATTGCGCGCGCTCTTTCGGTGATGCCGAAACTTCTTTTGCTGGACGAACCTTTCAGCAATATCGATTATTCGCGGAAAGTTGAACTTCGCGAACGGCTTTTTAAGTATGTGAAGGAAAAGAAAATTTCATTAATCATCTCCACTCACGAAATTCAGGAAGTGATGCCGTGGCTGGACCAAATCGTGGTGCTGCAGGATGGAAGATTAATCCAAAACGACGCCCCGGAAGAAACGTACCGAAATCCGTACAACGAATATGTAGCACGGCTTTTCGGCGAGGTGAATGTTTTTAACGATGAAGAAAAGAAAGCATTTGGAGTCGAGAAAAGCTTCTACTTCCCTACCGAAATCAAAATTGCAGAAAACGGGCTTAAAGCTGAAGTTGTTGAAAGCAGATTCGGCGGAAACCACTATTGGAACAAGATTTCGGCAAACGGCAAAACCTTGACTGTTTTTAGCGAACATCAACTGAAAGATTCTGTACATCTTTTGTTCAAATAAAATTGGATTTCTTTTTTGAAAATCGAAAAATATTTGTATCTTTATTCCTCCCAAATAAGGAAATTTTTGGTTAATTCTCTTTCTGCCTTTAAGACGAAATTAGCTCGATGCACTCGACAACCAGTCTTTAGAAATGGAACCCTGTCCAAATCTTTCCTTTTTTTTTATTTCCTAAAGAACTGTGCTAAACCATTGTGTTTTCTGCTGTTTTTTGATTTGCTTTATATTTTAAAGCATAAAAAATCATGAACTTTTGAAAAAAAACCGTAATTTAGAGCACTTTAATTTAACCCAAAATATTTCTATGAAAACAAAATTTTACCGTCTGCTAACGCTCGCTGCATTCCTCACGGTTGCTTTGTTCAGCGCGCAAGATGCAAAGGGACCAACCTTCATCGGTACTGCCGACAAAATGTTTGTTGCTCCCGCAATTTCCACGCTGAAGAATCCTGAGGTCTTCGTGAGTGTGGAAAAAGAAATGAAAGACCGACGTTTCTACAAACACGAAATCGTACCGGGAAAAGACCCGCAGAAAACTGACGACCATTTCGTACTGAACCGTCACGAACTTGAAGGAAAGATCCCCGGAAAAACGCCAAGTCTTGTTTTTGATGCGGCTGCTTCTACTTCGCAACCAACAGACCCTGCCTTAGCAGTGGGACCCGATCACGTATTTGTGGTATTCAACACCGGTTTCATTATTTATGACAAAAACGGAACTGCTTTGACCGGTCAATTGACCCCATCAAACATTTTCGGAACCAACGGGTGCTGCGACCTTACTGCTTCTTATGACCATGTTGCTCAAAGATGGGTTGTATCGCTTCTTGGAAATGGTGCTTATGTTGCTGTTTCGAAAACCAGCAATCCTGTAACTACTCAATGGAATGTTTACCAGTATTCGGCAGTGAACGACTACCAGAAACTTTCTGTGTGGAGCGACGGATATTATATGACAGACAACACCTCATCAACCAACAAGATTTATGCTTTCGAAAGAGAAAAAATGCTTGCAGGTGATCCGGCAGCAAAAATCCTTGCGTTTCCTTTACCGGGAATCGTAACTTCAGGATTTTTCAGCCCACAATTTCTGACACTTTCTGATACCAACGCACCGTCTCCAGGAAATGTGCCTGTAGTCTATATGCAGGATGATGCTTGGAGCGGAGTATCGCAGGATCATATCAAATTATGGAATCTTAATGTAAACTGGGCAACTCCAGCGAGTTCGACCATTTCTCAACCAGTTCAGATTAACATCCAACCTTTTATTGGTGTTTTTGACGGAGGAAGTTTTTATAATTTGGTGCAGCCGAATGGAGGAGCAACGATTGATGCGCTTCAGGCAACTATCATGAATCAGGCGCAGTTCAGAAAATTTGCGACCCATAACTCCGCAGTATTCAATTTCGTGGTTGACACAGATGCCTCTGCCGCAAAAAGAGCGGGAATCAGATGGATTGAACTTCGACAGTCGGGAGACGGACAACCTTGGTCGCTCTATCAAGAAGGAACCTATACTGCAGCCGCAGGAAAACATGCATGGAACGCAAGTTTGATTATGGATATGCAGGGAAATATCGGTATGGGATATACCGCAATGGGCGGAACAGCAAATAAGTTTGTCGGTTCCTACTATACTGGCCGAAAAGCCAATGATCCACTTGGAACAATGACTATTGCTGAAACCATCATCAAAGAAGGAAACGCAAATATTCCTGGAGGAAGATATGGTGACTACTCAAAAATCGACATCGACCCATCCGACAACAAGACGATGTGGTACGACACCGAATACATGAATAACGGCAGAAAAAACGTGATCGGTGTTTTCAAGATCGCGCCTAACTATTTGAAAGATGTAGGCGTGGTGAGTATTGATACTCCGGTAACCGGAGCTTTAACCAATGCTGAAACTGTAAAAGTTAAAATCTATAATTTCGGTGAAAACCCACAATCTAACATTCCGGTTTCGTTCAAAGTTAATGGTGCCACAATTGCCACAGAAACCTATACAGGAACTATCGCGCCAGCTGCAACTGTTGACTATACCTTTACTGCAAAAGCAAATCTCAGCACTGAAGGACAGACTTATGCAATCGCGGCGGAAACTTCTCTCGCAGGTGACGAAGACCTTACCAATAATGGTATTACTAAAAACGTAACTCACGTCTTCCAATGGGATGCGAGCATGGACGAAATCACAGCTCCAGTTTCCGGCGGATTCCTGAACTCACAACCGATCAAGGTGAAAGTTTCCAACAAAGGAACACAAACCATTACCAGTCTTCCTGTTGCTTATAATGTGGACGGCGGATCATGGGTGAACGAAACCATCACAACCCCGATTCCTGCAGGTGGAACATTTGATTACACTTTCACTGCACCGTTTAATTTCTCGCAGATCAAATCCTACAATGTGACCGCGAAAACGATGCTACCAAATGATTCTGTTCCAACCAATGACGAGATCAGCAAAACGGTTGTGAATTCTGCTTGCTACACCTCTACCAATAATACCCAATACCCGATTGGACCAGGTTCCGGTGTGGTAACGAATTCAGTAATCAGCCAAACCGGTATTGGTAATATTACTAAGGTTAAAGTAAAAGTGAACCTTACACACACCTGGGTTGGAGATGTTGAAATGAAATTAATCGGACCAGACAATACCGAGGTAATGCTTGCCAACAGAAGAGGTTCTTCTGGAGACAACTACACGAATACCATTTTTGATGACGATGCTACAACTGCCATTTCTTCTGGAACCCCTCCTTTTACGGGAACATTCAAGCCAGAGTCACCACTTTCTGCTTTCAACGGAAAACCAATCACCGGAAACTGGACACTGAGAATCACCGACAAAGCAAACGGGGACGGAGGACAGTTACTAAACTGGTCACTGGAACCATGTTCCGATGCAGTACTTGCAGTTTCCCAAACCGATGTTGATAGCAATAAAGTGCAGGTAGTGAACGTTGGAAACAACAAATTCAAAGTGATATTGAAAGACAAAGCCATTACCGGAAACGTTAACATGAACCTGTATAACGGTGCAGGACAACAAGTTTTGGTTAAGAGACTAAACAAAACTACCGGCGAATACTCTACAGAATTCGATATGTCGTATGCTCCGAAAGGACTTTACATCGTTAAGCTTTCCGACGGAACCAACAACTTCTCGAAGAAAATTCTGGTAAAATAATTAATGTGAAATACTAACCAAAGAAGCTGCTGAGAAATTCAGCAGCTTTTTTTTAAAACCTATTGAGATGAAAATAGTAATATTGTGTTCCCTGTTTACAGTATTTTCCTGCACAACAATTTCGCAGAACACAGTCAGCACAAATCCTGGTCCGGAAAAATTTACGGAAATGACCGCCATTAAGAAAGACAAATGCCAGTTTCTGCTGAAAGATCAGTCGCAGCAACAATACGAAGTTCAGAACATCACCTCAAGAATTGTGGGACTGAAAGACGGCCAAAAAGTTTGGATTACGTACCAACCATTAAGAAGAATGTCTCAATGCGGCGCACAACCGATTGAGATCACGGAAGTTTATCAGGGAAAATAAAAACAGAAAACCGGAGCAAAACTTCGGTTTTTTTATGCTTTCTTCACAAATTCAGATTTCAGCGCCATCGAACCGAAACCGTCGATTTTGCAGTCGATATTGTGGTCGGAATCTGGGCGGAGACGGATGTTCTTCACCTTTGTTCCCGCTTTCACCGGTTTGGGCGCACCTTTCACCGGCAAATCTTTAATCACCGTCACGGAATCGCCATTTTGCAGCTCATTTCCGTTTGAATCAAAAACTTTCTCGGCACTGTCGGTCTCCTTTGGATCCCACTCTTGGAAACATTGGGAGCAAACCATCAGATTATCCTGCTCATAAGTAAACTCCGATTGGCATTTCGGGCAAAGTAGTGTGTCGCTCATTTTTTTCTTTTTTGCAAAAATAGGACTTTAATTTTAGTGGAAACCGCTTCAAAGAGATTATGAAATTATTTTGCCACTATAATCTTGCCACTAATGCACGAATGAAAAATCCAAAATAATAAACCGCAAAGATTTTCTTTCAAGACTCAAAATAAAGTTAAACAAAGATTGCGGATAAATCCGTTGATTAACCTCGCTTCAATAATTCGGTTTACCGGGGAAATTTTGTGTGGTTTCTCTCGCGGATTGCGGGGATTACGCTGATCTTATTTTATTTGCCACTAATGCACGAATGATGATTTCAAAACTTTTATCGCAAAGATTTCATTTTCATCATTCAAATTTTAGTCGAGAAGAGTCTTCGGATAAATCCGTTGATTAGCGCGCTTCATCAATTCGCTTTAGCGGATAAGACTTTGCCATCTTAAAATAAAGAATGATTTAGATAATTCTTTGCAGTTTATATTCTCGCAGATTGCGGGGATTGCAGGGATTGCGCTGATCGTGAACTTTGGCAAAGTTGATAACCTCAATAGTTGAAATCTAAAAGATAATTATTACATCAATCAAATGTTAACAATTTTATAAAAACGGTAGATTTTACCTTGAAACAAATTAATCTTGAATTACACTCAATAAAATTTATATTTCATCATCAATTTCCACCTGTTCGCCATGTAAAACCTCAATGAGTAGCATTAAAAAAATTGCTTTATTTTCTGCTGCCGGTTCTTCTTTCCGTGAATGCATTTGCCCAAAAAGACAGAACTCAAGACAGTTTGCAAAATATTCTGAAGAAAAACCCCAGCGATATTTATACACAGAAATCACTATTGTACCACTATGTGAAAAAAGCAGATACCGCACTGCTAAAAAGAGAACTCGCAAAAGCTGGTGAAACTTTTAAAAATAATGAGGATTACTCGCAGTTTGTGAAGGTCAACACAGTGTATATCGACATCATCAAAGGGAACACGGAACTTGCCACAAAAAAATCGGTGAATTTGAAAAGCACCTTTCGCCGAACAAAAATTTTCCTCTAACAACGTTTACCATAAACTCCATTAAAGGATATCTGCAGACCCGCGAAGGAAACCATCAACTTGCATTGGAAAATTACGAGAAAATCACCAATACCATTAATGAAAACAAGCTGGAAAAGAAGCATTTCGTAACCGATTACCTGAACTATGGAAACACGCTAATTGGTTTAGGACAGTACGAGAAAGCACTGCAAATCCTTTTCGAAACCGTATCTACCAAACGGGAAATAATATACTACTAAAAATAATCATTCACATATCGTTCCAAAGCCGCCACTCGCGGCTTTGCTTTTTTTCACATTCCACACAAAATTCCAGCAAACTCCTACCCTTCCAATTCCCGCCCCAACTTCCACCCAAAAACCCTATTTTTGCAGAAATTTGCAGAAAGCTGATTGCCGACTGCCGAAAGCATATAACAAATGGAACTCATCCACCGCAACCTCCTGATCGGGATCCACGACTCGCTGCAGGAAACCTTCTTCGAAAAAAATAAATACGCCGACAAAGTCATCGAGCGGCTCCTGAAATCCCACAAAAAATGGGGAAGCCAGGACAGAGCCGTGGTTTCGGAGATTTTCTATAATATTATCCGTTGGAAAAGACGATTGGAGTATTATATGGGAGAAGGCGTGAAACCAGGCAATATCTACAAGTTGATTTTGGCGTATCTGCTGTGGAGCAAAACCCATTACAAAAAATTTGAGGAGTTTGAGGGAATCAAGATTGCCGATATTCTGACTAAACTCAAGAAAGGAACCGTTCCCACCAAAGCCATCGAATACTCGATTCCCGACTGGCTCGCCGAAACTTTAGAAAAAGAACTCGGCAAAAACTGGGAGAAGGAAATGGACGCGCTTAACGAACAGGCGCCGACAATCCTTCGTGCAAACACCTTGAAGACGACGCCGAAACATCTCGTGGAAGAACTGAAGGAAGAAAACGTTCAAAGTTTCCAGATCAGAAACTATCCCGACGCAGTGCAGCTCGAGGAGAAGAAAAACGTGTTCCTCACCTCTGCTTTTAAGGAAGGTTTGTTTGAAGTTCAGGATGCTTCCTCGCAGAAAATCGGCGAATTCCTCGATGTGAAGGAAGGAATGCGCGTCGTAGATGCTTGCGCAGGTGCAGGTGGAAAAACTTTGCATTTGGCGGCATTGATGAAAAACAAGGGACAAATCATCGCCCTCGATATTTTCGAGTGGAAACTGGCGGAACTGAAACGCCGCGCCAAAAGAGCCGGAGCTCACAATATTGAAACACGATTCATCGAAGACAATAAAGTCATCAAGCGGCTTCACGAAAAAGCAGACCGTCTCCTGATCGACGCGCCGTGTTCAGGTTTGGGAGTGCTGAAGAGAAACCCCGACTCCAAATGGAAAATTGACCAGGACTTCATCGACAGAATTAAAGGCGAACAGCAGCAAATCCTGCAGGACTACTCGAAAATGTTGAAGAAAGGCGGAAAAATGATTTATGCGACCTGCTCCATTTTACCCTCAGAAAACAACAAACAGGTTGAAGTTTTTCTGAAAAACAATCCTGAATTCCAGTTAGTAAAAGACCAGAAGATAATGCCGAGTGAAGGTTTCGACGGATTTTATATGGCGCTGATCGAAAGAACTCAATAATCTGTAATTTGGCCAAAATAATGCTTATGAACAATACAGTAACCGACAACTATGACAAGCTGAAATATTCGCTTTTTATTTTGCCTCTGCTTTTGTTGGCCGCCATTGCATTTTATCTTTATTCGCAACATTCGCTTTCCACAGAGGGTTATATCAACATTCAGAAAGACTGGTTCTATTCCATGAATGGCGAACTGTCACAATTCCCCGAAACGGAATTCAACCTCACGCAGATCGGCGACTCGCTGATTTCTCTTTCATTGTTGGCGGTTTTTGTCATTTATGCCCCTAAAATTTGGGAAGCCGTAGTGTCTGCATCACTGGTTTCTTTACTTTTCTCTCAACTGTTCAAGAAACTATTTTCCGTTCCGCGACCGGCTGCAGCTTTCGACAACAGCACTTTCGAGATTATCGGCAAAACGTTGAACGGACACAGCAGTTTACCATCGGGACATTCCATCACCATTTTCACGATGCTCACTGTTTTGATGTTCGGTTTTATGCCGCAAAAACTTCTTCTAAAAATCTTTTGGTTCATCCCGTTTATCATCTTAGGATTGGTTTTGGTTCTCACCAGAGTCGGCGTTGGAGCACACTACCCGCTCGACACCATCATTGGCGGAATTATCGGCTATATCTCAGGAATTTCAGGAATCTTCATCAGCAGGAAATATAAAATCTTCAGCTGGATCGGCAACCGAAAATTTTACCCGATTTTTATGGTGTTGTTCCTGGTTTGTGCCATCATAACCATTATTAAAATTACAGAAAACAACTTGCCCGTTTTTTACTGTTCCACTTTCAGTCTGCTTGTCGCACTGTTTTTAATCACCCGAAAATATGTTCAAAAATAATATCAGTTTACTGCGCTTTTCGCTGATTATGAGTGTGATTAATTTTGCACTTTTTCACTACCCATTTTTTAAGTACGTTTTCACAAACCTCGACTACAAAAGCTTTAACGGTGTTTTAATGATCGTGAGCTTAATCATTTTGATGGTGGTCGCAAACGCGTTTGTGTACTACCTTTTTCTCTTTATTTCACAACCTGTCGGAAAATTTCTGATGGTTCTCACCTTCATCATCAGTTCGATATCGGTGTATTTCATCAACACTTATGGCGTGATTATCGACGAAAGTATGATCGGGAATGTCTTTAACACCAAATACAGCGAGGCAAGCAGTTTCTTCTCCTGGAAATTTGTGGCGTATGTCATCTTTTTTGGAATCCTACCCTCTATTTATATTATTAAGGCAAAAATCATTAAACCGACCGTAAAAAGGTTTTTCATCAATATTGGTTTAACGCTCCTATTTATGTTGGTCGCAGTTTTCATCAATGCGGCAAACTGGCTATGGATCGACAAAAACTCCAAGCAACTCGGCGGTTTGGCAATGCCGTGGTCTTATTCGGTAAATGCTGCCCTTTTCCAAATCCATAAATACAAGGAGAACAAAAAGGAAATCCTGCTTCCAAATGCAACCATCAAAGACAAAAAGAAATCGGTGGTCGTACTGGTAATCGGTGAATCAGCCAGAAGCCAAAACTTCTCTCTTTATGGTTACGGAAAAAACACCAACCCGCTTCTTTCCAAAACGGAGAATGTTTTTCATTTTAATGCAACTTCGTGTGCAACCTACACAACGGCGGGAGTGAAATGCATTCTCGAACACAAAGATACGGGTGATCTCTATGAAATTCTGCCGAATTATCTCGACAGAAACGGTGTAGATGTCGTTTGGCGCACCACCAATTGGGGAGAACCGCCTGTACACATCAAAAATTACCAGACGACGGAAGTTCTTTCGCGCGACTGTAAAACCAACTGCAACTACGATGAAATCCTGCTCACCAATCTCAAAGAGCAGATTCTTTCAAGCACCAAAGACAAATTCCTGATCATCTTGCATACCAGTACAAGTCACGGACCGACCTACAGCAAGAAATATCCTGCGAGATTCGAAACTTTCAAGCCAGTCTGCAACAGTGTGGAATTGGGGCAATGTTCGCAGGAAGAGCTGATCAATGCTTACGACAACACGATTGTTTATACTGATTATCTGCTTCACAAAATCATCGAGGATCTGAAACAACTCAACGGATTTGAAAGCACGATGATGTTTGTCTCTGACCACGGTGAATCATTGGGCGAGAAAAATCTCTATATGCACGGCGTTCCGATGAGTTTTGCACCAAAGGAACAAATCGAAATCCCCTTCATTGTTTGGGTAAGCGAAAATTCTAAAAAACTGAAACCCAACAATAATCTTTCCCAAAATCATGTTTTCCACAGCGTTTTAAATTTCCTTGGAATAGAAAGCCCGATCTATGATGAGAAGATGAATATTTTTGAATAGGTTGAGGTTACGGTTAAGGTTGAGGTTGAGGTTGAGAAAAAAACAAACCCGTTCAGGAATTGCTGAAAGGGTTTGTTGTTATTACAATTTGTCTTTTAATTCTTGATAAACTTGGAAGTTATAATTCCATTCTCTGTTTGAAGTTTAATGATATACAATCCTTTTGCAAGGTTTGAGACCTGTATTTTCTTCACATTATTTTCAGTTGCGGTAAGCATCTTTCCACTGAGATCGTATATCTCGACTTTTGTAATTTTTTGGTCCGTCTGAATGTTCAGGATATCTGATGTCGGGTTTGGATAAAGCGTCGCAATGAAAGTTTTAGACTCTCCCGTACCAAGAATGAATGTCTGGGTTACAGTGATTGTTTTAGATGGTACTCCAGTTCCCGAAAACAATACGCTTGCAGATCGGTTACTTCCAGTGTCGTTGGTTGTTGGAGCCATGATGATTTTAGCATTGAAAATTATAAAGGTATCCTGTCCGTCGGTAACGCATTTAACCTTTGGATTTCCCGAAAAATAATCACCCGCAAGTTGACTCACCCAAACCGCATTACCGCTGCTGTCTATTTTGAGAAGGAAAGACTGAGCATTTGGTGTAGAGGCAATCGTTGTGCTACCCGCACTAATGCTACCGGAAAACTGACCGTAAACATAGATGTTCTCAGATGAATCTACATGTGCGTATCTGGGAGTGATAATTCCTTTATTACCAGCATTGAATGTCTTTGCCCATACATTAGAACCATCTGAAACTGCTAATTTCAGAACAAAAAGATCATCCAAACCAACAGGATTTGCCGATAATCCGTTAATTCCAATTTCAGAAGAGTTCGTCGTGCCTACTGCAAATGGCTGTCGGTAGTTTCTACCCAAGACAACATATTGCCCTTCTTAGAATTGAGCTGCATCAACCTTGTATTGAGCGGTGCAGTCTGTGCATTTATGCTGATTCCTGTCGCAAGTGTAAAACTTAAGAGCAAAACACTGTAAGCTAATAGATTTATTCTCATTTAAAAAATATTTACTACCCGCAAATATTAAAATTGATCTTACAAAAAATAAACTGAAGTATTAAACTTTATTAAAAGCTCCACATTCTCTCAACTTAAAAAATTTAACCAAAAATAGGTGGAAAAACAATCCATTCCTTTAATTATTTCTAAATATCATATAATTATAATATTTTTTAAACTTTTTGAAAATAATTATTTCATTACATAAACATTCTCTTTATTATTGCATCATAATTTTAACAAACAAAACTTTAGTTCCGAAACTTCTACTGAAACGAACTTGAAACTTCTTGCCTGCTGCAAGCAGGGAAACTCGGAACTTGAAACAAAAAATTGATTTATGTGCGGAATAGTATGCCTGTTTGATGCAAAACAAAAAACCGAAACCTTAAGACCACAGATACTCGAAATGTCGAAGAAGATCCGCCACCGCGGTCCCGACTGGAGCGGAATCTTCCAAAACGAAAAAGTAATTTTCTCCCATGAACGACTGGCGATTGTGGATCCCACTTCTGGGAAACAGCCGCTTTTTACCAAAGATGGAAAAGTGGTTCTCGCCGTAAATGGTGAAATCTACAACCACCAGGAACTGAGAAAGGAATTCCCCGATTACGAATTCCTGACCAACTCCGACTGCGAGGTGATTCTCGCCCTTTACCGAAAATATGGAAAGGACTTTCTCGAAAAACTCAACGGGATTTTCGCCTTTGCCTTATACGACATTGAAAACGACATCTACCTCATCGGTCGCGACCACATGGGAATCTGCCCGCTTTACCAAGGGTGGGACAGAAACGGAAATTACTACGTCGCATCCGAACTCAAAGCGCTGGAAGGAGTGTGCAAAACCATCGAAGTATTTCTTCCCGGTCATTTTCTTTACAGCAAAGACGGTTTCGAAACGCAGCAATGGTACCACCGCGACTGGCAGGATTTCGAAAATGTCAAGGACAACGAAACCGATATTTCAGGAATCAGAAAAGCACTCGAGGATGCGGTTCACCGCCAGTTGATGACCGATGTTCCGTATGGAGTTTTGCTTTCGGGCGGACTGGATTCTTCCATCATCGCGGCCGTTACGGCAAAATACGCACGAAACAGAATTGAGAGCGGCGACACTCAGGAAGCGTGGTATCCGCGGCTGCACAGTTTCGCGGTGGGCTTGAAAGGTTCACCCGATTTGGTGGCGGCCCAGAAAGCGGCGGATCATATCGGCTCCATCCACCACGAAATCCACTTCACGGTTCAGGAAGGACTGGATGCGGTGAAAGACGTTATCTACCACCTCGAAACTTATGATGTAACGACGGTTCGCGCTTCAACGCCGATGTATCTTTTGGCGAGAGTCATCAAATCGATGGGAATCAAAATGGTACTTTCAGGCGAAGGCAGTGACGAACTTTTTGGTGGCTACCTCTATTACCATAAAGCTCCGAACGCGAAAGAATTCCATGAGGAAACCGTGAGAAAACTTGGTAAGCTGCATCTTTACGATTGTTTAAGGGCCAACAAAGCATTGATGAGTTGGGGTGTTGAAGGACGCGTTCCCTTCCTCGACAAAGAGTTTATCGACGTTGCGATGACCATCAATCCAAAAGACAAAATGGTGGACAAACCCACGGAAAAAATGGAGAAATGGGTATTGAGAAAAGCATTCGAAGATCTGCTTCCTGACTCCATCGTTTGGCGCCAAAAAGAGCAGTTCAGCGACGGTGTCGGCTATTCATGGATCGACTCCCTAAAAGCAAAAGCCGAAGAAGAAGTTTCCGACGAAATGATGGCGAACGCAAGATTCCGTTTCCCGCTGAACACCCCGCAAAACAAAGAAGAATACCGCTACAGAACCATTTTCGAGGAACTCTTCCCAAGCGAAACCGCCGCAGCGACGGTTCCATCAGTTCCATCGGTTGCCTGTTCCACTCCTATCGCCTTAGAATGGGACGAAGCATTCAAAAAAATGAACGATCCAAGCGGAAGAGCTGTGGTTTCTGTTCATGAGGATTCGTACTAAAAGTCCGAGGTCCGATGACGGAAAATGGTGAGTTGGTGAATTGGAGTGTGGGTGAGTCAATAAATGAGTAATGGGTGATCGATAAGTCGTGAATGGCAGTTCGCTGCGCTGTGAATTTCTTCGAGTGAATTTCTATGTGCAATCTGAAAATTTTGGAACTAAAACTAAAACAATATAGGTTTCATAGGGTTTCAAGCGCACATCGTCGTGAAAAACTTTCATATCGGATAAATGACTGTCCATAATTTATTGTTTATAATTGACGCTAATGTCAAAGTGCATAACGACAAAACATGACGGTTTTCTGTAAGTTTTTTTTGAAAACTTTTTTGCATTAAGACTTTTTTAAAAACTTGTAATTTCCAATAAGTTTCCTATTACGTAGGGATGTAAATATTGCCTGTGATTCTACGTGGAAAGTTGACTAAAACGAATTATGAAGTGCACACTTAATTAGCGGATTTATCCACAATCTTTGCTTAACTAAATCTGGATGGTGAAAAATAATCTTTGAGTTTGAATTTTTATGAAGAAATCATTTGTGCATTAGTGGCAAAAATGCAGCGCTCGCTTAATCAGCAAATTTATTTGCAATCTTCGCTTAACTCAATGTGAAGCGTGAAAGTGAATCTTTGCGGTTAAAGAATTCCAAATTCACATGCCTATTCTTATTAAGCTTATTTCCAGAATTTTAAATAAAAAAAAACCACCACAAAGACATAGATTAAAATTATCGGCAAAGCGTAAAACCATTTCTTCTGAAGTTTTTCATTGTCTTCAGATTTCGTTTTAAGGTCTTCAATGATTTCTTTCGGGATTAATGAAATGGTAATTTTAATTAAAACAGGAACCAATATCAAGTCATCTAATAGTCCTAAAACTGGGATGAAGTCAGGGATCAGATCAATCGGGCTTAGTAAATATCCTACCGTAACTGCTGCAAAAATCTTGGCTAAAAGTGGCGTCCTTTTATCAAACAAAGCGAGATAAACGGGAATGGCGTTGCTTTTCAGCTCCCTTGCTTTTTCTTTGAGTTTCTGTAGAAGTGCCATTTCAATGGTGCACCAAAATTGCTACCAAATCCTGTAAAACCCGCTGTGAAACGAAATTCGCAAAATCATTGCGCTCGAAATGCGGCAGGTAAAGTCGGTTGGTTTTTTCAAAATCTTTCACTCGAATCGAATAATAAACCGTTCCAATTTCGTTATTAAATTCATCAGAATTCGGACCCGAAACTCCCGTCGTGGAAAGCGAAATATCGGTTTTGAATAATCCTTGGCAACCCAAACTCATTTCCTGCGCAACTTCTTCGGAGACAACTGTTTTGTCCGCAATCGTTTGTTCGGAAACGCCTAGAATTTCTACTTTTTTGTGATAGTCATAGGGAATAATTCCACCCAGAAAATATGTTGAACTTCCCGAAACCGAAGTAATCAACCGCGCCAATTCTCCGCCGGTACAGCTTTCCGCGGTAGAGAGAGTGAGTTTTTTTTCAGTCAAAATTTCTTTCAGAATCTCCTGAATATCGTTACCGTCCCAGGAAATCACTTTTTCCGAAATATAGGGTTTGAGTTTTTCGATCCGCAAATCCATTTCTTTTTCAAGTTCCTTTTCATCAGTTCCGCTTCCTGTGATTCGCAGTTTGATGCGGTTCCCAATCGGAAGATAAGAAAGCGAAATATTTTCAGGGAGCGCAAGTTCCCAATCTTCGATGGTTTGCGACAATAAGCTTTCGGGAACATCGACCACCGAAACAATCCTCGTTAGAATATGGTTGAGCGAAAATTTCCTGGCGAGAAAGGGAATTATTCTGTCTTTGATTAAAGGTTTCACTTCGTAAGGAACTCCTGGAAGACAAAAAGCAATCTTCCCGTTTTCTTCGATCATCATGCAGGGAGCGGTTCCGTTTTCGTTTTGGATAACTTTCGCTTTCGACAAAACCACCGCCTGATTATTATTGATTTCCAAAAGATGTTCGCGCTTTCTTTTGATGAGCAGTTTTTTCAAATGCTCGAAAGTTTCTTCATCCAAAACCAGTTCGTCATTGAAAAATTGAGCGTACGCAGCTTTGGTTTTGTCGTCTTTCGTAGGTCCAATTCCACCTGTAGTAATCACCAAATCCGCCATTTCAAAAGCAGATTTCAAAGCAGCGACAATCGTATCGACCTCATCAGAAACCGTAAAAATCTGCAACACCGGAATTCCGATTTTCTTCAGTTCCGATGCAATAAAATTAGAATTGGTATCGATGGTATTTCCCGACAAAATTTCGTCACCGATCGTGATGAGTGCTGCCTTCATAAAAAACTTTCCACAAATTTCGGCTTTATTTGAAAACTGTGATTCAATAATCAAAAAAAATTGCCACTAATGCACGAATTTTAATCCATAAATAGGAAAATTAATACTGCAATTTTTTTTTGACCACAAGTCACAAAGGAATAAGTTGAATAATGCAGCTATTCAAAAGAACAAAAAACGTATATTTCAACATAGCTTCTATGGCTAAAATTGTACTGAAAAAAATTCGTGCATTAGTGGCAAAAATTTATTGAGCGTGTTCCACCCAAATCAGGTTTTCCGTTTTGTAGCCGAGTTTTTTGGCTTTTTCTAAAAACCGTTGTTTAAAACTTTCAGGAATGGTTTTCTCACGCGAAAGAATCCACAGATAATCCAGATTATTTCCAGCAACCAAGGCATATTGGTAATTTTCCTCGATATCAATCACGTTGTAACCTGCCCAAATCGGTTTGAAAAAAGAAACCTTCAAACGTGCTTCTGTAGGTTCATTGACGAATTTTGCCTCACCAATGCTTTCTTTCCATTTGTTTTTCACGTAATCGAAACCTTTGTTATCGACTTTGATATTTCCGTTTTCTTTCAAAGAATAAGTGGCGGTGACGTTGTTCATATTTCTTTCGAAACGGTAATCAAAACGCGCAATTTCATACCATTTCCCAAGATATTTTTTAGAATCGAAATTCTGAACAGCTTTTGCACCGTCAGGAATTCCCACCGAACATGAATTAAAAATGAGCAGACCTAAAATTCCCAAAGAAACGGGAACCGCAATTTTTGTAAAATTTTTCATAGAATATTTTTCACCTAAACTTCAAAAACAGTGCCTTTTGTAAATGCGATATATTTAAAATTGTCTTTAAGTGTCTTGGTGTCCAAACCTGTAAATTTGCTGAACGCAGGTAAAATAATCTGATTTTCAGAAATTGCAAAACACGACAACTTCACCGCCTGTTTCGCTTTTCCGTAAAAGACAATTCCGGGATGAATATGACCTGAAATCGTGAATTTTTCATTGCCATTTTCAGGTTCGTGAATAAAAGTAAACGGCGGAATTTCGATAGAATTTTCAACACAATCAATGCAGTTTTCATGATAAAATTTTTCAGAAATTCGGTCGTGATTTCCTTTCACCAAAATAATTTTCAAGTGTGAAAAACGGTTTCGCCATTCGCAGAAAATTTCCAGATCGCTGTTTTCTCCGGCGTGAAATAAATCGCCGACAATCATAATTTTTTCAGCTTCAAACTGAAGGATTAGCTTTTCGAGCACTATCAAATCATCCAACAAAATTTCCGACGAAACCGCAATTCCATATTTACGGAAATGCGCCGATTTTCCAACATGCAAATCACTGATAATCAACATTTTTTCACGTTCCCAAAAGATGGCTTTTTGGTTGGTGAAAATCAAGGTTTCATTCTGGATAATTTTTGAAAGGGTTTGAATCATTCTTAAATGGAAATTTCTATTGTAATGCTGAAATTTCTTGACAGGGATTAAATATTATTTGTTTTAAAATTTAAAATTATTTACACTAAAAAATGTGATTAACGATTAATCTTGAAATGTGACAAATCTTAACATGCGATGAATCTTGACACGCGATAAATCGCGTCTCTACGACCGGCGTTTCATCGATTCCTTCTGCATTCGCAAAATTTTCGCATCCAAATCTTCACTTGACAAACTTTGGCGCAAACTGTCCACTTTTATGGGAAAACTTAACGGCGTAAAAGCGTTCGCAAATTTCAGAATAATTTTGGAATTCTCGATTCTTTTGAATGCTTCCATCAAACGGTGTTCGTCGATTTGTTGGTTGAAAACTTCGGTATAGGCTTGCTTCAGCAATAAATTTTCGGGATTGTAATCTTCCAGCACATTGAAAATTAAACCCGAACTTGCCTGCAAACTTTTATTGTTTTTCTGAATTCCGGGATAATTCTGAACCACCATTCCCGAAATCACGGCGATATCGCGGAATTTTCTTCTTGCCATTTCCGTCGCGTTTACGCTGCTCAAGACATCCTGAATTAAATTTTCTTTGGATAAAATTTTCTTTAAATTCTCTTCATTAATTGGGATTTCCTGCGAACTCAACAGTTCAAAACCGTAATCGTTCATCGCCATAGAAAACGAAATCGGAGTGATCTTCGAAATCCTGAAAGCAATCAAAGCCGACATCACTTCATGAATCAGTCTGCCTTCAAACGGATAGATGAAAAGATGGTGTCCATCGCGGGTTTCAATCATTTCAACCAAAAATTCATCATCTTTCGGAATGTGCGAATTTTCTTCCTGATCTGCCAAAAGCGGATGCAGAAATTTCAGTTCTTTTTCTGAAGATTTCGCCTGTAAAGAATCCGAAAGTTTCATCCTTAAAAACTGACTCAAATAAGAAGTCAACGGCAATCTTCCACCTAAATAACTCGGAATCTGCGCCTTACCTTTTGAATTTCTTACATAAACCGTCATTTCCTTGATGTGCGAAATCTCCAAAACGCGACCTGCCAAAATAAATCTATCGTCGGGTTTTAGTCGTGAAATAAAATATTCCTCAATCATCCCGATATAACCACCGCCGACAAATTTTACCTTAAGCATTGAATCACTGACAATTACACCAATATTCATTCGGTGAAGCATCGCAATTCTGCGGTTGATAACTTTATAGATTCCGTCTTCGATGACCACTTTATGGTATTCCTGATAATTTTTCAAAGCACCGCCACCAACGGTGATGAATTGGAGCAAACTTGCCCATTCTTCCTCAGAAATTTCCCGAAACGCAAAAGTATTTTTGATTTGATTAAAAAGCTTTTTTTCCTCAAAACCGTCTCCAACCGCCAAAGTCATCAGAAACTGAACAAGCACATCAAACGTCATCACCTGCGGAATTCGGGGCTCGATTACTTTCTGTTTGATGGCTTCCTTCAACGCCGAAACCTCGATTAATTCAAGAGAATGGGTAGGAACAAAATAAATTTTTGAAGTTTCAAAAGGTGAATGACCGCTTCTTCCGGCACGTTGCAAAAATCGCGCAACACCTTTACTCGAACCGATTTGAATTACGGTATCAACAGGTTTAAAATCCACACCCAAATCCAAAGAGGAGGTAGAAATCGCGGCTTTTAAATAGCCGGAACTCAAATTTTCCTCGATCCAAATCCTGAGTTCGCGGTCGATAGAACTGTGATGAATCGCGATTTGTCCGGCAAAGTCGGGATGTTCTTTCAACAGCATTTGGTACCACATTTCCGCCTGACTTCGCGTATTGGTAAAAACCAAAGTCGTCTTGCTTTCCAAAATAATCGGTACGACTTTATCGACGAGTTTCGCGCCTAAATGTCCTGCCCACGGAAGAATTTCAACTTCGTCGGGAAAAACCGGCAGAATGTCGATTTTCTTTTTTTCTTTCGCGACTACTTTTGTTTTTCTGATTTTATACGGAATTAAAACTTCCATCGCCTCATCGAGATTGCCGATGGTTGCAGTGATTCCCCAAATTTTCACATTTTTCTGATATGCCAAAATCTGCGACAAAGCGAGTTCCACCAAAACGCCGCGTTTCGAGCCGAGAAGTTCGTGCCACTCATCAACTGCGACACATTTTAGATTTTTAAAAAACCTCTGATTATTTTTTTGAGCCAAAAGCAGCTGCAAACTTTCGGGAGTGATGATGAGAATTTCGGGCATTTTCTTGGTCTGCGAAACCCGTTCAGATTGTGGCGTGTCTCCGTTTCTTACGGCAACTTTCCAGTCGAGACCAATTTCGTCGATCGCTTCTGTCATTGCCTTTGCAATATCTTTTGCCAAAGCTCGAAGCGGCGTGATCCACAATAATTTTAAGCCGTCCTTATAATTTTCGGGATGGTTCAGAAAGTCAATAATCACTGCCAAAAACACAGAAAAAGTTTTCCCAAAACCAGTTGGAGCAATGACCATTCCGCTGTAATTTTTTCCAAATTTTTCCCAGGTTTCCTGCTGAAAACCGAAAGGCGCAAAACCTTTTTCATCCAGCCAATTTTGGATGATTTTGAAACCTTCGGTATTTTGGAAATTTTCGGGCATATTCTTGCTTTTGAATTTTTTTACTTATGCATTTTAGTCGATGTTTGTCTTTAATAATCGATAGCGCCTTCGTTTTGCTTTTGGCTGGAGCATAATAATAAAACAATTAAACTTGGTTTGGCTTTGCGAGTAATATTTCTCGCAAAGATCGCGAAGAGATATTTTAACAAAAAACCGCATATTTTAAGATAAACAATGGCACTTCGTTTAACAATGCTACACAAAGTCTCTTATAAAACCTTCTAATTCAACCTAAATAAATATTAAGCTAAATGTACTGGCTGATTGTGATGAACTAAGAAAATTCTCATTTGAAAATAATCTTAGCGAATCAGTTTTTTCACTTCATCAATATCGTCTATTTCATCCACCGTTTTATCTCGTCGCCAACGAACGATTCTCGGGAAACGCAATGCTACTCCACTTTTGTGGCGGTTGCTGAAACCAATTCCTTCAAAGGCAATTTCAAAAACCAGTTCGGGTTTCACCGTTCGAACCGGCCCGAATTTTTCCAGAGAATTTTTCGTCACAAACTTGCTGACTTCCATAATTTCCTTGTCGGTAAGTCCAGAATATGCTTTTGCGATCGTTACCAATTGATCTTCTTTTTTCACGGCGAAAGTGTAGTCGGTGTAATAACCGCTCCTTCTTCCGCTGCCTTTTTGGGCGTAAATCAAAACGGCATCGATTGTTAAGGGATCGACTTTCCATTTCCACCAGTCGCCTTTTTTTCTTCCTGAATGATAAAGCGAATCTTTCTGTTTCAACATCAAACCTTCGCTGTTGTTTTCTCTTGATTGGGAGCGGATTTCGGTTAATTCATCCCAATTTTCAAACTGAATTTTTTCAGAAATCCTAATGTTTTCGTGGGGATTTTCAGTGACCAATTTTTCAAGGATTGCTCTTCTTTCCGACAAAGGTTTTTCACGTAAATCTTCTCCATTAAATTCCAAAACATCGTAAACAAAGGCTTTCACGGGAATTTCCTTCAGCATTTTTGCAGTGATGGTTTTTCGGTTGAGCCGTTTTTGTAATTCATTGAAATTTAAAACTTCATCATTCATCACCGCCAAAATTTCACCATCCAAAACGAAATTTCCGTTGAAATTTTCCATTGCGGAAACCAATTCGGGAAACTGCGGCGTCACCAATTCTTCTCCACGCGACCAAAGAAAAATTTCGTTATTTCTTTTAATTAACTGTCCGCGAATTCCATCCCATTTGTATTCCGCTTGCCAATTTTCGGGAGCTCCAAGTTCGTGAATCTCTTTATCAATCGGATAAGCCAGACAAAACGGATACGGTTTTGAATTATCGGGATTAATGTTTTTTCCCTGAATTAAATCTTCAAAATTAACTTCATCCAAATTCCATTTTCCCATAATACTGTGCATCAGCTGATTGGAGTCAATCTCGGAATATTTCGACAACGCATTGATTAAGAGTTTTTTGGAAACGCCAATCCGAAAACTTCCGCCAATTAATTTGTTGAAGATAAAACGTTCGGTATAATCCAAACCGTTCCAACTTTCGAGAACATATCTTTTCTTTTCGTCATCGGTTTTATCCTTTAAATCAATGAGTTCCGACATCCATTGCGATAAAGATTTATCAATTTCGGTTTCGGGAGGCGGTAAAATTAGGGACAAAGTTTCGCCCAAATCTCCCACGGAAGAATAACTTTCCAGAAAAAGCCATTCGGGAAGCTGAATAATTTCCAACGCCCATAATTTTAAAAGATTCGTATTCACGGGTCTTTTCGGACGTTTTCCGGTGAACAATGCAAGAAACCAAAGTTTGTCATTTTCGGGAGCGGTTTGTAGGTAATGAACCATCGCATCGATTTTTGCGTTGGTTTTATTGGTGCTTTCCAGTGATGATATGAGTTGGGCGAAATATTTCAAATTTTACTGTCGGCTTTCAGCGTTCCGCTTTCGGCACTTGTTTTGGGGTTTTCAAGAATTTCTTTTTCTTCGGTTTCTTCGTCGCCGAAAATGGTTTTTACAGGTTCGGCACTGATTCCGATTTCATTCAGGTATTTTGCAAAAACCTCTGTTTGTCCGTGTGTGACGTGAACTTTCTCGGCACCCGTTGCTTTTACGGTTTCGAGAAGTCCGTTCCAATCGGCGTGATCGGAAACGGCAAAACCTGCATCCGCAGAACGCCATCTTCGGGAACCTCGAACCTGCATCCAGCCTGAACAGATACCTGTCGCTCGGTTCGGAATTTTCCTGATTAAATTAGAATCCAGCAAAGCAGGCGGAAGAATCACAATTTCCTGATCGAGTTTTTTTAAATCATCATTAAAGTAAACAGTTTCATAATCAGGAAGTTGAATTCCAGAAGATTCAATCGCCTCATTAATTTTCGCGATGGAATGGTGGACAAAAATTTTTCCGTAACCTTCCAAAGATTTCATAATCCGCTGCGCTTTTCCTAATGAATAGCCGATGAATACAGAGGTTTTTCCCTGTTCGCGATTTTTCGATACCCACGTTTTCATCTGTTCGGAATACTGATCGGGAGAAAGCCAATTATAAATCGGCAAACCGAAAGTACTTTCGGTAATGAATTCGTTGCATCTCACCAATTCAAAAGGAGTGGAAAGTCCGTCATCCTGAACTTTGTAATCGCCTGAAAACACGGTAACAAAACCTTTGTATTCCATCCTAATCTGCGCGGAACCAACGATGTGTCCCGCAGGAAAAAATGAAACTTTCACTCCATTGATATTGAGTTCTTCACCATATTCCACACTTTGAACTTCAATATCTTCACTGATTCTGTGCTTTAAAATGGGTTTGGTAAAATGGTGGCACAAATATTTTTTCATTCCCCATCTTGCGTGATCGCCGTGTGCGTGGGAAATCACCGCCAAATCAACGGGACGCCACGGATCGATGTAGAACTTTCCAGGGACGCAGTAAATGCCTTTGTTGGTGAATTCGACGAGTTTCATATTATCTACCGAATTTAAAAAATTCTGTCAAGAGATGCTTCCTGTTTTTCATAAAATCAGACGTCATTTCCATTCCTGTGACGGAAAAAGTGATGCCGTTTCCGCCAAAACCTAAAACGAAATAGGAATTCTTGAAATTTTTGTGTGTTCCGATATAAGGAAGTCCATCTTTGGTTTCGCCGAAAGTTCCTGCCCAAGTAAAATCGGTGTAAAACTGAAAATCGGGCAAAATTTTCTTTAAGTTTTTAAGGATTTCCTTTTCCTTTTTTGTGAGTAATTCGTCGCGTTTTTGGGGGTTCTGAAAATCTTCGTCGCCACCGCCGATTAATAAGCGGTTGTCGTCGGTTGTCCGCATATAAAGGTATGGTTCATCGGTATTCCAAAAAAGAGTGTTGTTTAAACTTCCTAATTTTTTTGGTTCGATTTCAGAAACGATGGCGTAAGTGCTTTTCAGTTTTACGAAACTTTCCTTAATTAAATTTTTGCTTTCGTAGCCGATACAGTAAATGATTTTCTTTGCCTTTATTTTGTGATTTTCGGTGGTGAAAACTTCGTTAAATGTTTTGTGGTATTTCACAGATTTCATTTCGGTTTTGTCGAAAATTTTCAGTCCTTTTTTGGCATTAAATTCCAACAGTTCGTGTGCAAATTTAAAAGCATCGATACTTGCTCCCTGTTCGGAAAGAATCCCGCCAAAAGTTTTTTGAAGACCGAATTTTTTCCAAATCTGTTCAGGTTCGAGCCATCTTACTTTGAAACCGTATTTCTTTCTCGCTTCAAATTCTTTTTTGAGCCAGGAAACATCTTTCTTCTTTGCAGCAAAATAAAGCGAATCTTTTTTGGTGAAACCCGCTTTCGATTTGATTTCTTTGGAAATTTTTGCGAGCTGATCGATGGATTCCGAACAGGCTTTATAGCTTTCAACCGCACCTTTTTCACCAATTTTTTGGATGAGTTCGTAAAGCGGAACATCGATTTCGTACTGCAGCATGGAAGTGGTTGCTGAAGTGCTTCCGTTGGAAACTTCCCGTTTGTCGATGAGGATGGTTTTGTGGCCGTCTTTCACCATTTGATGCGCAATTAAGCTTCCTGTGATTCCGCCGCCGATAATGAGGACGTCGCAGGATTCGTCGTTTTTCAGGGAGGGATAGGATGAAATGATTCCGTTTTTTACGAGCCAGAAAGGTTCGTTTGATTTGAGATCCATACGTTTATTTCTGTCAGTGTTTACAAAAACTGCGCCTTAAATATATCTTTAACAACTATGAACTTAAAAATTATCGATAAAAATGTTTTAAGATTTATTTAACAGATGAAAACCAAATTTTAATGTTATGGTTTAATTGTTGTTTGGAAGAAATAGTTTCCGTCGAAAGAGAAACTGAATGAACTTTTAGTCCCGATTGAAGCGGCATCCTTTTGCGTAACGAAGTGCAGCAAAAGATAAAGCGGAAAGCGGTCCGAAAGTGGAAGAAAGCAAAAACCTTGTTACTCCAAATAAAAACCAACACAAAAAATATTATTATGTCAACAGAAAATTTAAGCCAAAAAGAAGCGATAGCCAAATTGAAAGAGCTTTCGGAAAGCGCAAGAATGTGTATGTTCTGCACCAATCTGGAAACGTTGCCAATTGCGGCGCGACCGATGAGTCTGCGCGAAACCGACGAGGATGGAAACCTGTGGTTCCTGAGCAGTGCGGACAGCAACAAGAATTTTGAAATTGCGGAAGACAACCGTGTTCAGCTGCTTTTTATGAATAATTCGAATTCGGAATATCTTTCGGTTTTCGGTAAAGCGTTTGTTTATCGCGATAAAGCCACGATTGAGGAAAAATGGACGCCGCTTGCAAGCGCGTGGTTCGAGGAAGGAAAGGACGATCCGAAGGTTTCGGTGATTCGGGTGACGCCCGATGAAACGTATTATTGGGACACGAAAGCAGGGAAACTGGTGTCTTTTCTGACTTTTGCTGCGGCTGCAATTTCAGGAAAAAAGACCGACAACAGCGATGGAGTCGAAGGAAAGCTCCATATATAAAAAAATTTCGGGCGTGATTAAGTTGCGCCCGATTTTTTTGTGAATGTGATTTTTTCGCCTTTTTAAGGAATATTATTTGAAAATCTCCGCCAGAAACTTCTTCATTTCCTCCCAGGATTTTTCGTCGGCATCTTTATTATAGCCGATCTGCAGATTAAATTTCTTTCCCATTTCGGTTGCATCAGGATTGGTGAAAGAATGCAGTGCACCTGGATAATTCACGAATTTGTATTTGGTTCCTGCGCTGTCCATTTCTTTTTTGAACGCTTCAATTTCCTTTGCGGGAACAAAAGAATCCGCTTCACCATTCAGCACGAGATACTGTACTTTTTTGTTTTTTGCACGGATTCCCGTTTCAAGATTCCCATGGAAACTCACGACACCTCTGAAATCGTCAGAAATCCTGCCCATATTCAGCGCCTGAGCTCCACCAAAACAGTAGCCGATGATCGCCATTTTGCTGTAATCTGCTTTTTCAGAAAGAATTACCTGATGTTTCGCCGCATCAAACATTCTTCTCGCATCGATCGGAACTTCATAGAAATGCGAAGAAAGTTTGTTGGCTTCTTCGGGATTATCGACCACTTTGGAGTCGCCGTAGTAATCAACTCCCACCGCGAAATATCCGAGTTCGGCAAGTTGCTTCACGCGTCTTTTGGCATAATCGTTCAAACCCCACCATTCGGGAAGTACGAAAACTACTGGCAAAACTCCCTTTAAATCTGGATTATAGGCAGCAAACGAGCGATGGGTAACTCCGTTGATTTCTGTTTTCAACTCTTCGGTTTTGATGTTGCCGGATGTTTCATGATTGCTTGTAGTTACCGCATTTTCAGAGGTAGTTTTTTCTTTACAGGCAAAAGAGAAAAGAAAAACGAGGGCAAAAGTGCAGATTCGGAATGTTTTCATAATTATTTCTTTTTGAATGGGTTTTTAAAGATAATTAATTTTTTGGATTAATGTTTTTAAAAAAGATCACAAAAGATTACCACTAATGCACGAATTGATTAATAAAATGGCTTCATCTAATCTGTGATTTGTATAGAAGACAATCCTTTATTTAGGCAAATCGTGGTTTGTCCGTACGGTTAATGAATGTGCTTTTCTGCGTGGTAGGAGCTTCTCACCAAAGGTGAACTTTCCACATGTCGGAAACCGAGCTGTCGCGCAAAATCCCCGAATTCATTGAATTCTTCAGGAGTAATGAATTTCTTCACCGGAAGATGTTTCTTCGTCGGCTGCAGATATTGCCCGATTGTGATCACATCGACATTCGCTTTTCGGATGTCTTCGATCGTTTCGAAAACTTCGTCTTTTTCTTCGCCCAAACCGAGCATCAAACCGGTTTTGGTTCGTCGCTGTCCCGCTTCTTTCAGGTATTTCAGCACCTCTAAACTTCTTTCATATTTCGCCTGGATACGAACTTCACGGGTTAATCTTTTCACCGTTTCCATATTGTGCGAAATGACTTCGGGAGCAACTTCGATCATTCTGTCAAGATGTTTGTGGATTCCCTGAAAATCTGGAATCAACGTTTCCATTGTAGTTCCTGGAGAAATTCTTCTCACGGCGTTCACCGTTTCCGCCCAAAGAATGGAACCCATGTCTTTCAAATCGTCGCGGTCAACCGAAGTGAACACGGCATGCTTGATTTTCATTAACTTAATGGAACGCGCCACTTTTTCAGGTTCGTCCCAGTTGACGTCGAGTGGTTTTCCTGTTTTCACCCCGCAGAAACCGCAGCTTCTGGTGCAGATATTTCCCAGAATCATAAAGGTTGCCGTACCTTCTCCCCAACATTCGCCCATATTCGGACAGCTTCCGCTTTGGCAAATGGTGTTGAGTTTATATTTATCGACCAAAGTTCGCAGCTCGCGGTAATTTTTCCCAGTGGGAAGTTTTACTCGGATCCATTTGGGTTTTTGGCTTAAAGTTTCGGTGGTATTTTCTGGCATTTTTCTTTTGGTAAACGACAAATTTACGAATTAAAATATTAGCGGATCAGTCGTTGAATTCGGTATCTTTCAGTAACTCGGCCAGTACTTTTTTGGCGCGCATAATCCGCACTTTCGTATTGGCGACGGTGAGGTTCAGTTCCTCGGCGATTTCTTTGATGCTTTTTTCTTCAAAAAAACGTAACCTTATGATATCCTGATAATTGGAATCCAAGCTTTCGATCACGGCAAGGATTTGTTTCTGGTCTTCTTCGGAAATCAACAGTTCTTCGGGAGAGCGGGCAAACTGGTTTTTTATTCCCTCAAAATTATCGAAAGCGTCCTCATTTTCGCGCGCTTTTTTCCGCCAGTAATCGATGACCGTATTTTGAGCGATGGTTAGGACCCACGTCTTGAACTGGAAATTCGGGTCATACATCTCGAGTTTTGCGAGGACTTTAGAAAAAACGGAAACCGTGATTTCGTCGGCAACATTTTCGTCCTGCACCTTCTTCATCACAAAACTGAAAACATCCACCCAAAAAGCGTTGATGAGCTTGGTTTGTGCTTTCTGGTCTTTTAGTTTTGCAAGAGAGATGAGGGAAAGGAGCTGGTTTTTTTCCATTTGAGCAAAGATAGGGAAACATTTAAATTTAAGGGATTAAGAAATTAAGAGATTAGGAGATTAGGAAATTAGTAACTGATTTATTTCATGAAGATTTATGGATGTTCTGAAAATTCACTAACTTTAATTTTCCTACTATTGCAAAAAATATTTAAACATACAAAATTATGGGCGCTAAGAAAAAATATAAAAAACAGCTTTTGAAATCATTGAAAAACCTTGCATTTTCTGAACATCACCTGCTGGAAACGATGACAAACCTGATGCTTCTGAAGGAAATGAAAAAGAACAACATCACTTTCGAGAAGGGCGATACCTTTTCGTTTGAGGACAATATCTTCGACTACAGCGCGGATAAAAACATCAGAAAAATTGCGGCATTAAGAAAGAAAATGCTGAAAACAATGAACAAGATCGTAGACAAAAACAGCTTCAAGGACAAACAGATCGAGTTTTTGGCTTAAAATTTTCAAACAAAAATCCGCACTGTTGAATCTGAAAATCATCTCAAAATGGAAACTGTAAATATCACCGCTCAGATTACCGATAAATCCCAGATGGATGCATTGAAGGCGTTTCTCAAAGCATTAAAGATTAAGTTTGAGATTGAAAAAAAAGAAGAAAAACCTTACAATCCAGAGTTTTTTCAATGATTTCTGAAAGTCGGGCTCAATATGAAAGAGGAGAATATACAAGGGTAAAACCCGAAGATGTTGCACCGCATCGTGTACTAAGTTCAGGACGAAATTGTTAAGATCTACTCTTTGAGGAGACATTACGAATAAAATAAGAAAACGGCTTCAGTAACAGTTCTGAAGCCGTTTTCACAATTAAAAAATGAAAACTAATATGGATGTCCGTTAAAGTAAGTAATCCCGTAATAGGCGCCCCAAGCTGCGATGAGGATGATGATCACCCACATCCAAACAGGGACTGTCTGCGGCGTTTCGCTTCCTTCGATCACGAAGCTTTTCTGGCTGTCTTTGTCATAGGAATTGATCATCAGCGGAAAAGAGCCGTCCACAATATCATTTTCCTTTAATCCTTCGATACTGATCGAGGGACCGTTTTTCACCGTGAACTTGATCTTTCTGATTCCTTCCCTTCCTTTCGGGGATTTGCTGATGATTTTCAGCACGTGGTCACCGTCGGCCAGCTTCGAGGTGTCGAAATCGAAAACAATCGGCGTCTCGAGTTCGGCAATCGGTTTGGGATCGTCGTCGATGAATAAAAGGACTGAGGTTTTATCTTTGGTCATTGCATTACTGGTTGAGGTTGAGGTAAAGGAACTACAATGGTTATTCTAAAAAAGTGTACTTGATGTGGTTTTTGTCTTTTTCGCCCGGCTTCACGATATATTTTATCGAATAAATCAAGGTATAAACCGTAATCAAAGCGATGACCGCCACAATGAGCCAATCCCATCTGCTGTCGGGACCTGTTCCGTGTGTGAAACCCTGAGTTAACCGAGGTTGCTGCTGTTTACACGCTTCACAGGCGAAAGCAAGTTCCGCAACAAAAAGGAAAATAACGGCGATGATATATTTAAGGTTTTTCATAATAAGTTTTTATTTGATTTCGTCCATTATTTTTTTCACTTCTTCGGCGGTCACTTTTTTACCCTGATTTCCCCAACTCGTTCTTTCGTGGTTGATGAGCGCGGCAACCATTTCAGGAGTAAAGTTTGCTGCAGTTCCCACATCGGTCATCGTCGCATATTCTGGTCGGGCGTCGTAACCTTTCATAATGATGGTGACGTATAGCTTCAAATCTTCACCCAAAACGATCGGACTTCCTTTCAAAGGAGGGAACGCTCCAGCCAAACCTTCACCGTTTGCTTGGTGACACGCGACACAGTTGGCGTTGTAAATATCTCCTCCATCTGGTAATGCATCTCCACCTCCACTTGCGGCAACTGCCTTTTCCTTCTGCTTGTAAAGAAACTCTGGAGTCGGAGTTCCGTCGGGAAGTTTAACCTGTTTCAGTGCCTGAAGATAGGCAACGAGGTTCAGCGCGTCTTTTGTGGCTACGATTTTCTTATTCTTATTTCTTAGGAATTTGGCAGGAACTTTTACTTCGATATCGCCTTTTTCAACAAAGTCTTTTTCCACAAAAAGCCACGGATAAGCAGGCATCACCGATTGTTCCACAACTGCTCTCGGTTGGTAAAGGTGCAGCAAATGCCAGTCGATACTTGGCTGTCTTTCGCCGATATTCGTCAAGTCGGGACCTGTACGTTCGGAACCTAAAAGATTTGCAGTATTTTGCCATACGTCCATTCTTTCATTCATGGCATAATCTGCAGGAAGGTTTGGTCGGTTTCCGAAGGGTTTGTCCATATCGATACCTCTCACTTGTTGGGTGTGACAGGCGATACAGCCGTTTTCCACATACAGTGCTTTTCCGGCTTTCTGTTCTTTGGTTAAAGGTTTTGCATCAGGAAGCGGTTTGTAAACCTGCTGATTCTGAATGGCGGGTAAAATCGCGATATTCAGCGTGAGGAACAGGAAAAACAGCAACGCGGTCCAGAAAAGCAGTTTATGATTATTATAGAATTCCATGTTTGTCTTTATTTGGTTGGGATAAATTCGGTGTTCTGAAGTTGTTTCTTGGCTTCAAGAATTTCCGCGGGAGTTCTCGGGATCACCACGTCCTGTTTTTTGTTCACCATTTTATAAAAATTGTAGGCGAAAACAAAGTGCGAAATCCACATCATCGTTCCACCAATCGCCCTCCATAACCAGTATGGTGCCATCATCACCACACTTTCGATGAATGGTTTTTTCGCCATCCAAAGCAACCCTTTTTCTGTTGAGCCGATCATTAACGACATTATATAAATCATTAAACCTATTAAAGCCAGCCAGAAATGAATTCCCACCCAGAATTTCGGCGGTTCCTTTCCAGTAAGTCGCGGAACGAGCGTGTACGTAAACGCCCACAACATGAAGGTAATGATTCCGTACATCGTCATGTGCGAATGCGCCACGGTGAAGTCGGTGAAGTGCCAAATTAAATTGGTAAATCTGAATGCTTCCACCGTTCCCTGAAGCGAACCCGTGAAGTAGAAAATAATCCCGATCAGATAAAAAGGCAAAGTGTAGCTCGATTTCAGCTGATACCAAGCTCCATTGAAAGTGAGGATGAAGTTAGTGGAACCCGCAACAACAGGAATCACCATTCCAACGCTCGCTACGATGGCTACAGTCTGCATCCACCAAGGAATCGCGCTGAAAATAAAATGGTGACTTCCGATCAATGTATAAAATAGAATTTGTGTCCAGAATGCTAAAATCCCTAAACTGTATGAATAAATCGGTTTGTTAAGTTGCTGTGGCAGAAAGTAATACATGAGTCCGAGACTAAGGAACATGAACCACATTCCCACTCCTTGGTGCATATAATAACCCTGGATAATGGTTTCCGCCAAACCTTCTTGCCAAAACGGAAGATAGGCAACGAGCAGAATTACAATCACATACATCACCGCTGAAACGATATACCAGTTGGAAACGTAGATTTCCTTGGTTTTGCGCATCGCGATGGTTTTCAGGAAATTGTATAAAGATATCCCGATTCCTGCTGCAAAAAGCGCCATGATCGGCCAAATGTATTCTCTATATTCACCTCCTGCATTATTGATTCCCGCCATCAAAGACAGCGAACCTAAAATAACTGCGGTGTTCATCAGGATTAAAGTGTACCACCCTAATTTTAAACTGAAAATATCGACGTTGCTTACTCGCGGAATTACATAATAAGACAGACCGACCATCGCAAAGGAAGCCCATCCCCAAAAAACGAGATTGGTGTGAACGGGACGAAGTCTGCCGAAACTGAGCCAGCTCACATGATCCGCATCGGGTGCGACAAACTTGATTCCCAGATATTCACCCACTGAAGTTCCCACGATCAGCCATAAAACGGAAAAACCCAGAAAATAAAGAATGAGTTTTGCCGACTGTGGCGAAATATACTGCTGCGGAATCCCTCCCCTTTTGTGTGGGATCACCCGGATTTCCTCCACCGTATTGACATTGCTGATAATTCCCTTTTCATCAGATGGCGGCAAATTCCCTGAAAGTTCGTTTTCGGGAAGCCGGTACTCCATTTCCTTTCGGCGCTGCTCATACCGCTGAACCTCTTCGGGAGAAAGCGACTTGATCTTTTTCTGCATTTCCAGGAGTTCGCGTCGGCTTTTCAGTTCCCTGTAATTTCCATAGGTTTTGATGATGGCAATCACCAAACCCGCCAAAATCGGCAGCAAAATCAGCACGAGGGTAATCTGAATTCCCGACTCGCCAAATAATGAGTTGTTCATAAAGTAAAAGTTAGAGGATGTTTTTATCCTTTATTATGGTAAAAAAAACTATCTTTTCAAATAAGAGCTTCCGACAGCGACGTCTTCTGCCAATGCACGAAGCGTCGTTTTCTCGAGAGCTTCACGGATTTCTGCGCGAATGCCGACAAATTTATGGTGCAGCGGACAAGGTTTCTCAGCATTGCATTTCTGCAGTCCCAAGCTGCAATCTTCCAGCAAACTATTGCCATCAAGCGCGAAAACGATGTTCCAAAGCTTCACCCTTTCCAAATCGGAACCATCAACAAAGAAGCCGCCATTCGGACCTTTCATGGAACGGATGACGTTCGTCTTCGACAATTTCTGCAGAATCTTGGCGGTAAACGCTTCGGGAGAATCAATTGATTTCGCGATTTCTTTCTGGCTGACTTTCCTGTCTTTCAGCGACTGCTTCGCGATATAGATCGATGCCCTGATTCCGTATTCACACGATTTAGAAAACATTCTTTTTTAATAGCACTAAATTATTGAACAATGCGCAATAAAGGACTTTTTTATCTTTTATTTCATCTATGAAGATTATCGGTAAAACCGATAATGAAGATTCACAAAACAAATAAAAGATTATTTCAGAACTTATTCTTCACGTCCGCCATTATAGGAATATGGATATTTGTCCCGAATTCCTTGTTGATTCTCTCGATAAAATAAGCCGAAAGAAGCGGCGAAGCTTTCTCGATATTCTGGTGGACAAAGAAGTCAAGTTTTTCCAGTCCTTCTGCTTTCCATTTTTTGATCCGTTCGATCCAGTCGTCTAACCTTGTGTAGTCGCTTTCCGCATTTGCACCCACACAAATGCAACAGGAGTCGTCAAACACATGTGGAGCATATCCCTTCGTCCGGCGGTATCTACAATGATATTGGTGATGCTGTGTTCTTCAAAAAGCTGCATCGCCTTCTCGAAAACCTCCTTGTCGGAAAACCATTTTTCGTTTCTAAGCTCGATCGCCAAAGGAATTTCTTTAGGCCATTCTTTCACAAATTTGTCGATTCGGTCAAAATCTTTGGGTTGGAAGTTATCGTGAAGCTGCAGGAAAACCGTTCCCAATTTTTCATCAAAGTTCATCACCGAGGTTGCAAACTGTGTAACCACGTCCGTAATATTCAGCAACCTCCTGTAGTGCGAAACAGTGTTGGTAATTTTTGGGAAGAACTTGAAATTCTCGGGAGTCTTCTCTTTCCAAGTCAGCACCTGTTCAGGAGAGGGCATCCCGTAGAAAGTCGCATTCAGCTCGATGGAGTTGAACTGTGTCGCGTAATAGGTGAGCTCATCCTTTGTTCCTTTTGGATAAAAACCTTTAAGGTCGGTCTTGTTCCATTTTGCACAACCGATATTGATCTCCAAACCCTTCGATTTAGATTTCTTGAGGATTTCCGCAGTTCTCGGATGATCTTCAGGAAGGGAGAAATCGATTTTTGAGGGGTCGTCAACTTGTCCGAATTTCATGTTTCTTAACTTAAATGTTCACGTCATAAAAATACGGATTTTTCGACTTTAATTAAAAACAGAATAATCGCTTTTAAAAAAAATTAACAAGAAAAGGACAAAAACATCCGATTTATATTTTCTAACTTTACACCACAAAATACCATCTTATGAAAACAGCAGTTTGGGACACTTATGTGAAAAAACAAAATGGAGAAACGATGCATTTCGACCTCATCGTACCCGAAGAAATGACCGATCAGCAAACCATTTTCGGCTACGCAAAAGATTACCTGAAAAGCAAGAACCAGCCCTACGAAAACTTCGGTGCGGAACAGAGCAGGTTCTGCCACATCGAATCAGCAAAACCTTCAGTACAGGACGAAATCAAGAAGAAAGGGTACTATATTGTAGAAATGGAGGGATGTGATTAAAGAAATCCTCAACAATCTTATTAAAGAAATTCCATAAAAAAAGCGACAGTATAAAACTGCCGCTTCTTTTTTATTCTTTCGAAGTAGATTAGTTCTTAATCGCTTTAAACGATTTCACTGATCCATCCTCATAATGAAGTGTTACAAGATACATTCCTGATTTCAGATCCGAAAGTTCAATTCTTGCAGCCGGCTTCATTGATTTCACCTGTCTTCCTGAAATATCGGATACCGTAATGTTTTTCAATCCTTTGGTATCGGAAATATTCAGGTGGTCTTTGAACGGGTTCGGATAAATCGCTACGTTTGCTTTCGCAGTATTATCGGTTGCCATGATGGCTGCTACTTCAATCGTAATATTGTCAACTCCTAAATAATTCTGATCCGCATCAGAGTATGCATTAAAACCAAAATAATAAACCCCTGTAGTTGTCGGTGTAAAAGTTTTCGTTACAGTTGTTGCAGTGTTTCCGGTAATGTTAGGATGATCATTCAAGAGATTTGTCATTCCCGCAACAGTTGCAGTACTACCATAAGACACTTTCATTTTCTCTGTATATCCTCCACCAACGTACGTGTAGGTAATCTTGTACTCCGTACCACCTGTCAGGTTAATACCAGCTGTATAGAACCAGCTGTTTGCTGCACTGGTTGTGCTATAATTATACACCAACCATTTGCCCGGTAAATTAGCAGCACCGTTGTTATAGATTCTCCATGGGTTACCGCTTGTAGAAGTCGCTGTGGTACAGTTAGGAAGGTTTGGAACAGCAGCGTCTTCAAAATTTAAAGAATACGGAACTGAATAAGCCGCAGGACATTCAGTTGTAAATAGCGTACTATCGGTCCAAGAACTTTTTTCTGTTGGGGAGCAGATTGCACGCAACCAAACATAGTAATTAGTTCCTGCTGTAAGTCCTGAAATTAACTGAGATGTTCCGCTTACATTTTCGAAGCTTGGAACGGTGGTATCAGTTGGAGCAACTCCGGTTGTGTTGTAGTAGACATCATATCCTGTCGGTGTTGATCCCGCTGCTGGAGTCCAGATTACAGTTGCATCAGTTTGTGTTGAAGTCGCAGAGGTAATTGTCGGAATCAGACAAGCCGGAGCAGCATCAATGCTTATATCGTCAAGATAAAGATACGCCATATCTGCGTCGGAATGCGCATTAAATCCGAAATAATAAGTTCCGGAAGTAGTTGGCGTGAAATACGCAGTTTCAAGTGTAGATCCAGCTTGTGTAATAGTCACATAATCTGCAATTTCTGTCATGGCTGTATTTATAGGAGAGGTTCCGGCTGCAAGCTTCATTTTTTCCTGGTAACCTACATCCGAACTACCAACTCTGAATCTGATCATGTATTTGGTTCCGGCGGTTAGATTCATTCCCTGTGTATAAAACCAGGCATTTGCGGCATTAGTGGTATTATAGGAATATCTCAAAGTTTTGCCCGCTGAAAATCCGAATGTTGGATTGGCTAAAGTATAAGTTACCCAGTTGTTACCGGTTCCGGCATTCTGAACGGTGTGACAAGCAGGTATTGCAGGAGGTGTCACACTTTCAAAATTCTGAGCGTATGGTAATGTTGCTACTCCACAAAGCGTTGTGAAAGTAAGTGGAGAAGATGACCAGCTGCTGATATCAGAGCTTGAACATGCCGATCTTACCCAAACATAATACATCTTGTTACTCAACAAACCAGTAAGATTCTGAGATAATCCTGTAACTCCCGAAAAACTTGGTGTCGTAGCGGATGTAGGAGCGGTGTTTACATCACTGTAATAAACGTCATACCCGTTTGCAGGAGGCGTGGTAGAAGCTGTCCAGTTAACTGTTGCAGAATTGCTTGTAACCGAAGTCGCATTAAGCCCTGTAGGTGCATAACATGTTGCAACCTGGGATAAAACTACATCGTCAATAGTTAAATACCAGTCAGCAGCATTGGTATTATTACCTGTTATCCTAAACTTGAAGTTAGATCCAGTCGGCACTGCACCCGCAGCAATGGTTCCGGAAAATGAAGTACATAATGTAGAATGCGTGTTGATTTCAACCTGGCTACCAATCAAATTATAGGTTGTACCACCATCCGCAGAATACTCTACTCGCATATTGCCGCTCACGTTTGGAGACGTCGTGCTGAATCCTCTGGTAGAATATTTGAAAGAAACCGCTATTTCATTTCCGTTGGAATTTGCAGAGGTGTACACTGCATTCGCAGTAATGTTTGTAGTAGTGCCGTAAAGATTCTTTCTTATGGCAGCTGTTCCGGTACAAGGATACCCCGTAACAGTAGTACGTAAGAATCCGGTGTAAGTCCACCCAGCAGGTGTAGTCGTTCCCTCAAACCCCTCATTCACTGAGATTTGAGCACTCGCGGTGATTCCCAAAGCAATCATACAAGTCAGTAATAGTTTTTTCATAAAATAAAAATTAAGATTTCGTCAAATATATAGATTCTTTCTATATTATGCAACTTTTACATAAAATCACCTGATATACCGTAAAGATGTTTAACATTAAATTAATATTGTTAAAGTATATCAAAAAAAAAAAAAAAAAACCGTTTTACCAATAGTAAAACGGTCATATGAATTTTTCTCGTTCCTAAACTAATAAGTTATCAACTTCTCCCGTTATTACAACAACTTATTTCTGTAAAGCATTACGCCTCACAACTCGAGCACGTCACAAAGTTCACCATCATTTCTTTGGAAACCGACGAACTTCTTTGGTAATACAGCGTTTTCACTCCCTTCTTCCAAGCTTCGATATAGAGGTAGTTCACATCTTTCACAGGCATTGTCGATGGGATCTGCAGGTTCAGCGACTGCGCCTGATCGATGTATTGTTGTCTTTGTGCTGCCTGAGAAATAATCTCCATCGGCGAAATTTCTTTGAAGGTCTTAAACACCGCTTTTTCTTCATCGGTCAGTTCAGTCAAATGCTGTACAGAACCGTGGTTGAGCATAATAGCTCTCCAGGTTTCCTCGTTGTCGAGTCCCTTTTCTTCTAAAAGCTTTGCGAGGTACTTGTTCTTTCTCATAAAGTTTCCTTTCGCCAAACCTGCTTTGTAATAGTTGGAAGCGAACGGCTCAATTCCTGGCGAAGTCTGCCCCAGAATTGCAGACGATGAAGTAGTCGGCGCGATCGCCATCACCGTCGTGTTGCGCATTCCGTAACCTTTCATCAGTTCGGGTTCGCCATAAATATTGGCCAATTCCTGCGATGCCTGAATCGATTGTTCCTTGATCTGTCTGAAAGCACGCGCATTGAACTGCGTCGCTTCAAAACTTTCAAAAGAAATCATATTTTTCTGAAGGTAAGAATGGTAACCTAAAACTCCCAAACCAAGCGCTCTGTGACGGATCGCGAAGTTTCTCGCCCCTTGAAGATAATAATTCCCCTCCGTTTTCTCGATGAATTCAGATAGAACAGCGTCCAAGAAATAAATGGCAAGCTTCACCGCGTTCGTATCTTTCCACTCGTCATAAAGTTCAAGGTTCATCGAAGAAAGGCAGCAGATAAAACTCTCATCTTTCGACGAAGGCAGCATAATTTCTGAGCACAGATTGCTCGCGTTCACCATCATCGCGTTGTCTTTGTAAACTTGCGGCTTGTTTCGGTTCACGTTGTCGGTGAAGAAGATATACGGCAAACCTTTCTGCTGTCGGCTTTCCAAAACTCGCGCCCAGATTTTCCGCTTGTCGATATCGCCGTCGATCATATCCTGCATCCAGTAATCAGGAACGCAGACTCCCGTAAACAGGTTCTGGATCGGACTCCCAATATCTTTAATCGAAAGAAATTCCTCAATATCTCCGTGATCAATATCCAGATAAGCCGCAAAAGCACCTCGGCGAACACCTCCCTGCGAAACCACGTCCATCGCGGTGTCGTAGAGTTTCATAAAGGAAACTGCACCCGAAGATTTCCCGTTGTCGGTCACCGCGGTTCCACGGTTTCTAAGCTCGCCGAAATACCCCGACGTTCCACCCCCGATTTTCGTCTGCATGATCACTTCGCCCAATTTGTGGGTAATCCCCTCAATATTGTCGGGAATATGCACGTTGAAGCACGAAATCGGCAAACCGCGCTGCGTTCCCATATTTGCCCAAACCGGCGACGAAAAAGAAATCCATCCTTTCGTAATCATCTCCTCGAAAGCGGGTTGCAGCTCGGGTTTGTACAGCCGTTTCGCGGCGGCGGTTGTAATTCTTTCAATAGCGCCTTTCACGGTTTCCCCTTTCAGCAGGTAGCCGCGGTTCAGCATTTGCTCGGACTCCTCGTTGAGCCACCAAATATCGTTGTGTTCTTCCATAACTGTATTTTTGTCATTGCGAGCAAAGTGAAGCAGTCTCACAATTAATAAACTTATTTTCTTAGATCCCAAATCCTGTTCCCCGGTCTGAAATCTGACATCTGAAATCTGACATCTGAAATATATCTTTGGAGCAAGAAGGTTGTCGCTTCTTTGCAAATCCAGTCCCGCTTTCCGTTGCAATTCCTCGCTCCTCCTTCGTCGTCGCTGCGGGATTTTCACTGCAATCGGGGCTATTTTTGGAGGTGCGGTACTTCCTCCGACTTTTTTAAAGACCTAACAGGTTTTGAAAACCTGTTAGGTCTTTTCGGTGCGTTCCAGCGTGCTATTGCTGTCGCGCTTTCAGCGCTCCGCAATTAATATCGATTTTATATCGCTTCTGCGAAGCGATGGACAAATCACGATTTGTCCCTACAGAACTTGGTTCTTTTGCCTTGTTTCTTGTTTCTTTTTCCTTGGCTCTTTTACCTAGCTCTTAAAACAAATCATTCTCCGTAATACTCTTATCGTGTTTCGTGTAATCTACAGGTCTTTTCGCAAAGAAATCGTCGAGCGAATTGGCGAAAACCTCCTCCTCGAACCACATCATCGGTCGGTATTGTTCAGGAGTTACGTTGTAGCGCGTTTTCATACCGATTTTCTTCAGTGAGTCATCGACACGGTATTTCATAAAGTTCAGCAAATCTTCCTTGGTGAAATTGTCGATTTCGCCAAGTTCGAAAATCCAGTCGAGGATTTCTTCTTCCACCGTAATCGAGTGGTCAACCAAAGTGTAGATATCTTCAATGTCGGAATCGGTCAGCAATTCTGGCTGCTCTTCACGGATTTTGTTGATCAGATAAATCCCTGCATTGGCGTGGATCTGCTCATCAACAGAAGTCCACGCGATAATGTTGGATACGTTTTTCATATACCCTTTAAACCTCGTAAAAGAAAGGATGATCGCAAACTGCGAAAACAGGGAAACGTTTTCAATGAGGATCGAGAACAGCAATAGTGCGGAAACATATTCTTTCGGTGTGGTAGAATTGGCGTGTTTCAGCACATTCGACAAGAAGTCGATTCTTTTCTTGATGGCGGGAATCTCGATTACATTCAGGAACTCGTCGTTGTAACCGAGAACTTCCAGCAAACGCGAGTACGCTTCAGAATGACGGAACTCACACTCCGCGAAAGTTGCTCCCAAACCGTTCAGTTCCGGTTTCGGCATGTGGTTGTAGAGGTTCCCCCAGAAAGTCTTTACAGAAACTTCGATTTGGGCGATTGCCAAAAGAGCGTGTTTCACCGCGATCTGCTCGTGCGGCTCCATCTGCGATTTAAAATCCTGAACATCCGCAGTGAAATCAATTTCAGAATGCACCCAGAATGACTTGTTGATCGCGTCCACAAACTGGAGCACCTCCGGATATTCGAATGGTTTATAACTTACCCTTTTGTCAAAAATTCCCATACTAAGAAGTTTACAATGTTAATGATTAATGATGGTGTGGATAAAATGCTGCGGATATATATTTTACTGATAATCAAATCTTTAAAATAAATCCTTATCCACATTTTTCCGAACCGTAATCCGGAAGTGTGAACCACAAAAATAGAAAATGAAACCTCATAAAGAAAGCCGCAAATATTAAATCTCTGACTTTGAACACCAAAAGTTTTCCACAGTCACACAGAAGATGCATCACTATTAAGTTTGCCGAAATTCGGAAGCAAATAACGCCATATCATCGCAAAAACCATTAAACGATATTTGTAAAATACCGTATTAATAGTAATTATCAATTAAACGAATCATTTAATTAAAACAAAATTTGATTAACTGTAACAATCAAATATTTTCAAATACTAATTTTTATAAACAGCAATCACTTAATGTTAGTAATTAAGGACCTCCACAAATCCTACGACACGGGAAAAAGTAAACTTCATGTTTTGAAGGGCATCAACCTTGAAATTGGTGAAGGCGAATTTGTCTCGATCATGGGAAGCTCCGGTTCAGGAAAATCAACCTTGCTCAATATCATCGGGATTTTAGACGAGAAAGACTCGGGAACTTATGAACTCGACGGAATCCCAATCGAACACCTCTCCGAAGTTAAAGCCGCGGAATACCGAAGCAGATTTCTGGGTTTCATCTTCCAGTCGTTTAATTTGATCGGCTACAAAACCGCGCTGGAAAACGTGGCGCTCCCACTCTACTATCAGAATGTTTCCCGAAGAGAACGCAACGAGAAAGCGCTGGAATACCTCGAAAAAGTAGGGCTGAAAGATTGGGCGAATCATTTGCCAAACGAACTTTCCGGTGGACAAAAACAGAGAGTCGCGATCGCAAGAGCTTTGGTAACCAACCCGAAAATTATTCTTGCCGACGAACCGACAGGAGCTTTGGATTCCAAAACCACTTACGACATTATGAAAATCCTACAGGAAATCAACCGTGAAGGCAAAACGATCATCGTCGTCACCCACGAACCGGATGTCGCCGCAGAAACCAAAAGAAATGTGGTCCTGAAAGACGGAATCATCGAAAGCGACCAGGTAATTGAACAAAGAGTATTGGCGTGAAAAAGAGCCAAGGGAAAAGGGAAAAGAGCCAAGAACCAAGAACCAGGAGCCAATATCAAAATACAAGCAAATAGTAAAATATCAAAATAAATCCGAGTCAATTTCAGCAGTATTAATCCATTAAACATGGCTCTTTTTACTTGTTTCTTGACTCTTTCTAAGTTATGTTTGATCTCGACCGATGGCAGGAAATTTTCAGTTCGATCCGGAGTAATATTCTTCGGACGGTGCTCTCTGGTTTTACCGTAGCGCTCGGTCTCTATATTTTCATCGTACTTTTCGGAATTGGTAAAGGTTTGCAGAATGCTTTCTCCGAAGGATTTACAAGGGATGCACAAAACCTCATCACCATTTCCACAGGTAAAACGACGATTGCGTACAACGGATTGCAGTCGGATCGAGAAGTTACCCTCAACAACAAGGATTACGACGCCATCATCAACTCCGATACGGAAAAGGTGCAGTATTCCACTCCGAGATTATCTACCAGCTTAATGGTAAAATACGGCAAGGAAAGCGGAAATTATCAAATCAGCGGCGCAAACCAGGACGAGGTAAAAATCGAAAACCGCAAACTCCTGAACGGAAGATTTATATCACCCGGCGATCTCGACCGAAGAGCAAATGTAGCCGTAATCGGAAGAATGGTTCAGCGCGACCTCATCAAAAACGGCGATCCTGTCGGAAAAGATGTTGAAATCAACGGCAGTATTTTTAAAGTAATCGGTGTTTTTTCCGACGACGGCGGAGATTGGGATGAAAGAATGATCAGCATTCCCATCACAACCTTACAGCAAATGAAGAAAAGTTCGGACACTGTAAGCACCGTTTTCATCGCCTACAACGAGAATCTGAAACCCGAAGACGCGATCAAATACAGCGACCGACTGAAAAAAGAAATCAAGACCAGAAAAAGCGTTTCTCCCGACGATGAAAATGCAGTTTATGTAAACAACCGTGCTGAAGGATTGAAAGATTCCTTCCTGTTCCTTTTCGTCATCACGCTGATCGTGGGCTTTATCGGGATGGGAACTTTATTGGCAGGAATCATCGGGATCAGCAACATCATGGTATATATCGTGAAGGAAAGAACCCAGGAAATCGGCGTCCGTAAAGCTATCGGCGCAAAACCGAAAAGCATCGTCGCGCTGATTATGCAGGAAAGTATAGTCATCACCGTAATCTCAGGATTGATCGGTGTTGCATTGGGAGTTTTGACTTTAAATTTAATTGGAGAAAGTTTAGAAAAATATTTCATCAAGGAGCCGAGTGTCGGTTGGGGATTAATCATCGCCGCATTCTTCAGCTTGGTAATTTCGGGGCTCATCGCAGGATTTGTTCCCGCCTACAAAGCCAGCAAAATTAAGCCGATCGAGGCGTTGAGAGCGGAATGATGAGCGGGTGAGTCGGAGAGTTGGAGTGTTGGTGAGTATAAGTGTGAGTGAGTCAAACTTTATCCAATAACAAATAATTGCAGAAATTCCGATTGTGAAACATTAAAAAAGAAAAGAAGAACAAAAAATAGAAAGCATATCAACTCGAAACCTGAAACCTGAAATGCGAAGCATTCACGAACTCAAAAAAAAATAAAAAAATTGTGAGTAAACCTGAAACCTGAAACTCGAAACTCGAAACTCGAAACTCGTATCTCGTATCTCGTATCTCGTATCTCTTAACCCGAAACTTCAAACCTCAAACCTCAAACCCCAAATCTCTATGAACATCATCTTCAAACTCGACACGTGGCAGGAGATTTACCATTCTTTAAAGAATAACAAGCTCCGCACCTTCCTCACCATGATTGGGGTTGGTTGGGGAATGTTCCTCTTTGTGAGTTTGCTCGGTGCGGCAAAGGGAATGGAAAACGGCTTCAACAAACTGTTTTCGGGATTCGCTACGAACTCTATTTTTATGTGGGCACAGAATACCACGATTCCTTATGACGGTTTTCCGAAGGGAAGAAAAACAGAAATCCGGCTTTCCGACATTGATTTATTGGAAAAGAAAATTCCGCAAATCGACTATATCTCGCCACAAAATTCAAGGGGAAATTTCGGCAGTCCACCAGAACAAATGTCGCGAAACGGAAAAACCGCATCATATACTTTGACTGGTGATTACCCGATTGGCAACAAGATTTCGGAGAAGAAACTGATCTACGGAAGATACATTAATGACGCCGATGTTTCGGGAAATAAAAACGTTGCGGTGATTGGCGAGGAGATTTACAAGAACTTTTTCGACGCCAAAAAAAATGAAGACCCGATCGGGAAATCCTTTAACATCAAAGGAATATTCTTTAACGTCATCGGTGTCTTTAAAGTAAAACAGGGAGGAGGCGGAATGAATAATGACAAAACCGTATTCATCCCACTTTCGACCTACACGAAAATGTACAATGACGGCGACAAAGTCGGATTTTTCGCCATCGTGAGTAAACCCGATGCAGACTTAAATGTGGTGGAAGAAAACGCCAAATCCACCCTCAAAGAAAAGTATCGCATTTCACCTGAAGACACCAATGCTTTCGGAAGTTTCAACCTTGGCAGAGAATTCGGAAAACTCACGGGATTTTTGACGGGGATGCAGCTTTTAACCATCATCGTGGGAACACTGACCATTTTGGCGGGAGTGATTGCGATCTCGAACATCCTTTTAATTACCGTAAAAGAAAGAACCAAAGAAATCGGAATCCGACGTGCTTTAGGCGCAAAACCATCAGAAGTACGAAACCAGATTCTATTGGAAAGTGTGGTCATCACGCTCACTTCGGGACTGTTGGGATTTATGTTCGGAATTCTATTGTTAATGGTCATCAGCTTTTTTACCAAAGATCAGGACTCGTTTCCGTTTTACAATCCCACCGTAAACTACGGACAGGTTTTTGCGGCAATGGCGGTGATGGTCGTTCTGGGATTGATTATCGGAATGATTCCCGCGCAGCGAGCGGTGAAGATTCGGCCGATTGAAGCGTTGAGGAGCGAATGATAAAAGTGAATGGTGAATTTGACTTTGTCAGTGAATGGTGAATTATCTTGTGGCACCATCCGTTAAATAAAACACCAATTCAATAATAAATTGTAGAAAATATTAAAGAAATAAAATTTATGAAAAAGAAGTTTACCTGGAAAAAAGCGTTGTACATATTTCTGGGACTGATATTTGCGATTGCCCTGTTTTCCGGGATTGGATACCTGATTAAGTCCAACTCGAAGGAAAGCGAATCGTTTCTGACCAAAAAACCCGTCATCAGAACGATGGACGACAAAGTGATGGCGACCGGAAAAATCGTTCCGCGCGAAGAGATCGAAATCAAACCGAACATGTCGGGAATCATCGACAAGGTTCTGGTTACTGAAGGCGACAAAGTTACGGCTGGTCAACTGGTGGCGACTTTGCGCATCGTTCCAAACGTTCAGAACGTGAATGCCGCACAACAGGAAATCAATAATGCAAATGTGCAGATCGGCAATGCGAGAATCAATGTCGATACGCAGCAGAAACAGTTTGCGATGCAGCAGCGGCTTTATTCGCAGGGAGTGATTTCGAAACAGGAATATCTTTCGGCACAACAGCAACTTCAGAATACGCAGCAAATCCTCAGAAACGCCCAACAACAGCTACAAACAGCGCAGAAAAACCTGATGATCGCAAGAACCGGCGCAACTCCCGAGCTTGCTGGTTTGGCGACCACGCAAATCCGTTCCAAAGCCAACGGAACCGTGTTGGAAGTTCCCGTAAAAGTTGGAAGCCAGGTAATCGAAGCGAACTCCTTTAACGCAGGAACCACGATCTGCTCCATTGCCGATTTGAATTCACTGATTTTTCAGGGAACGATCGACGAAGCACAAGCTGGAAAACTGAAAGAAGGAATGGATATGAACGTGCTGATTGGCGCGCTCCAAAACAAATCTTTCCCGGGAAGAGTCACGATGATCGCACCAAAAGGGAAGGACGAAAACGGCACGATCAAATTCCCAATCGAGGGCGATGTCTTCAACAAAACCGACGAATACATCAGAGCAGGATTTTCTGCCAACGGCGAAATTATCCTGAGTTCGCAGAAAAACGCGATGCTTTTGGAGGAATCGCTCATTCAGTACGAAAAGGTCAACGGACAGGATTCGCCTTTCGTGGAAGTGAAGCAACCCGACGGAAAATTCAAGAAAGTAAAAGTAAAACTCGGCGCGAGCGACGGAATCAATGTTCAAATCCTTTCCGGCTTAACTAAAGACTCCGAAGTAAAAGTTTGGAATCCGAGCGACAAAGACAAGGAAGCGCTGAAAGAGAAGAAAAATAAATAAGTAGAAAATCCCAAAATCAGTTCGGGATTTTTGTTTTGCTTTTTCTAAAGAGTAACGCAAGATTGAGGAAAAGAAGCAAAAGATCCAGTGTAATCCAAACCGAAGCTTTCACGTTTTCGAGGTTGGAATCGGTGATGCGCTCCTTTGCAATTGCTGAAAGTTTGGCGCTTTGGTTAATGTAGTTTTTCACCTCGATAATCTGGTCGACATTTTTGTTGGGAACCGCGTGTTGCGAAAAATACACCTGGTTTTTCTTGCCCATAAATCCACTCAGCCAAAACTGGTCGGAAGCTTTCATATCGAGATACGCAATCCGGAAATAGTTGCTTCGGATTTTGCCCAAATGTTCGATCTGATACTGATTTTCCGATGGCAAGCTGTCATTAACCTTTATCAAATAAAAATCAAGCGGCATCGGCAACTGATTAATCACCTGCACCGTCAAAGAATCTGTTTTGAAGGAACTTAAACTTCTTTTCGTAAAAAGGTAGATAAAAACGGCAGAAGAAATAACCACCACTGCAATCCTGAATACTTTCGCAATCGTCCTGAAACTTCCCGTTCTAATCACCGAGAAGAACAGCGCAAGACAAAGCAGGATAAACAGCAGGAAAAAGAGGTAAAACATACGCAAATATAGAGAAAAAACTTCGCTCGAAAAGGTTAGAGATTCGGGTTTCGCGTTGGACAGACAAATTAAAAGCGAAGCTAATTCACTCGTCAGAAATTCACTCGAAGAAATTCACCAGAAAATTTTCTCCAACTCACCATCCCGATAGCTATCGGGACATCTACTCTCCCACACAATCACTCCACCCTCCATTCCCTATAAAACTCATCCAGGAACTTCAGCATAAAATCATGGCGTTCCTGCGCGAGTTCCTTCCCTTTCGCCGTATTCATCAAATCCTTTAGCAATAAGAGTTTTTCATAAAAATGATTGATGGTGGTCCCTTCATTTTTCTTGTATTCTTCCTTCGTCATATTCAGTTTCGGGGGAAGATTTGGGTCGTACATCAGATTATTTTTAAAGCCACCAAAATTGAAAGTCCGTGCAATTCCGATTGCTCCGATTGCGTCGATTCGGTCTGCATCCTGCACGATTTTTAGTTCGATGGGAATTTCTTCAGGAACTTCTCCCCTGTTTTTAAACGAGATATTTTTAATGATAAACAAAACCTGCTGAATAATATCCTCGGAAACATTTTGACTTTCCAGGAAATCGCGTGAAATTTTCAAGGCAAGATTTTCGTCACCATGATGGAATTTTGAATCTGCAATATCATGAAGCAAGGCAGAAAGTTCCACCACTTCCTGATTACAGTTTTCAGTTTCTGCAATCTTTCGTGAAAGTTTCCACACGCGTTCGATGTGAAACCAGTCGTGTCCCGCTTCCGCACCGTGCAGCTTTTCTTTGACGAAGGAAATTGTTTTTTCGATGAGCTGAGTCATAGTTTGGTTTTTGGGAACTTCAGGAAACCTCATAGGTTTTGAAAACCTATGAGGTTTAGCGTTTTGCAAATTATTTCTTGACTTCCACAAACTGGTAAACCATCCCATTTTTTGGATTAAAAATCACCGTACTCGAATTTGGGAAACGCTTGATTTTGTAGTATTCGATATTTTTATCGTTTTTAATGTCATCAAGAAAGCTTGTGTCGATCGTATTTGCGGGAAGAAATCTTTCAAAAAAAGTCAGCTTCTCCACAATCGTGGCACCGTCGATTTTTTCGAATTCCTTTTTAGATTGCGCTTCGTTGGTCGTCGGTTGTTCCACCAAAGTTTTCAAAAGCAAATCCTTGTCGGAAGTTTTGTACTTAAAGACATAGAAAGGCGTCCCGTTCGGAAAAGCTACTTTTCTGCCCGTTTCATTCTCAAGCAAAAGATTGCTGGAATTCGGGAATATGCTGTCAAACGCTATTGTTTCGGCATTGACAATTTTGTTCAGCTGTTCGTTCACCGTTTCCTTCACCATTTCGGTGGCTTTCTCCTGCGCCTTTTCCTTTGCGGTGGTTACGGTCTGGTTTACCGTTTCTTCAATCTTGTTGCAGGAAAACAATGCAGTGACCGCTATAATTCCTAAAAATATTTTTTTCATTAATAATCAGTTTTGATTAAGTTTTTCGATGCTAAAAAACAGTTTACGTTTGTTTGAAAAATTCCATCCAAAAATAAGACATTCGCACAATCGCGGCAATTTAATTTTCGCGATAAGAGCTCACCAGTTTGTCGAGATTCAGACTCCTTGCGGAAGCGTCGAAAATCTCTCGGTATGTTCCATTCAAACTGATCAGTTCGTCGTGGGTACCCTTTTCTACAACTTCGCCTTTCTTCATCACATAAATCGTGTCGGAATCGAGAATCTGGGAAAGCGAGTGAGAAATAATAATCACGGTTCTGCCTTCTTTGATTGCATCAAGCGAGTTCTTGATCTGTTCCGTTGCAATCGCATCTAGACTTGCAGTTGGTTCATCCAAGAAAATAATCGGTGGATCTTTCAGGAAAAGCCGCGCAATTGCAATCCGCTGCTGTTGACCGCCTGAAAGCTGTGTCGCGTCGTGTCTGTATTTTTCGGGGAGGTCGAGAATCTGGTCGTGAAGATAGGCCTTTTTCGCTGCAGCTTCGATCTCTTCGAAACTGGCATTCATATTTCCATAGCGGATATTGTCCTCAATACTTCCCTGAAAAATATGGTTTCTCTGCAAAACCAAACCAATATCGTCGCGAAGAAAAGTATTGTCGTAATCGTTAAGATTCACACCATCCAATAGGATTTCGCCAGAATCGGGCAGGTAAAATTTGCATAGAAGATTAATCACCGTCGATTTTCCTGCTCCGCTCAAACCAACGAGTGCCGTAGTTTTTCCGTTTTCAATGGTCATTGAAACATCGCGGAGTGCTTTTGTTCCGTTCGGATAAGTGAAATCCACATTTCTTAACTCAAATTTTCCCTGGATGTCTTTTTCAATGAAAGTTCCGTTCGGTTCGGTTTCTTCGTCGGCATTCAAAATATCGAAATATCCTTCCGCATAAATCATCGCATCGTTCATGTCGTCATAAATTCGGTGAAGTTGACGGATCGGCGCAGAAACATTGTTGAAAAGCAAAATATGGAGCATAATTGCACCAATCGTCATTTGCTGATCGAGAACCAGATATACGGTGAGCAAAATAATGAGCACCACGCCAAACTGTTCGATAAAGGTTTTCAGTCCGTCGTAAATAAAGTTGGTTCTTCTTGTAAACATCTGACTTTCCATCAGTTGCATTTGGAGATCGTATTGTTTTTTTCCTTCAAATTTCTCTCTGATAAAACTTTTAATTACCATGATGGAATTAATGAGATTCAGCAACCCCGACGTTTTCTGCTCTCGCTGATTTCTAAGTGTACGCCGAACTCCCGAAAGTTTTTTTGCCTGGAGCGAACTCACGTAAAAATAAATCGGCACCACAAAAGTGGAAACCAAACCCACATACACATTCTGCATATACATAATGACCAAAGCGATAATTGCATTGGAAAACAGCGGAAGAATATCGATAAAGAAATTCTGAACGAGACGGGTTAAACTTTCAATCCCTCTGTCAATACGGATTTGCAGCTTACCTGATTCGTGGTTCTCATCATTAAAGTAGGCGACTCTGTAAGTCAAAATCTTGTCGATCGCCGATTGTGCCAAAACGGAACTTACATTGATCCGTATTTTTTCACCGTAGAATTTCTGACCGAAGTTGATGAAGATATTCAACAGTTCTTTTCCCAATAAAATGGCAGAAATTACGATTAACACGTGGATTCCTTCCTGCATCGGATGCGGAAGTTTGGTGAGTTCCGTAACCTCATCTACCGTATATTTCAGCACGAGTGGATTAACCTGCGCCATTAACGCACCCAAAAAAGTGAGCGCCAAAGTTCCATAGATCATCAATCGGTAAGGTTTGATGAACGGAATCAGCTGCTGGTAAATGTGGTAAAGCGTAATGGTTCTGTTGAAAGGTTTCGCCATAGTTTTGGGAATTGAAAAAACTTTCAATTCTCTAATTTAGCAAAAATGTGACCATTGTTGAAGCTTTCGGCAATCGGCTTTCTGCTTTTTGCTTTTTGCTTTCTGCTTTCTGCAAACTGCTATAAAAGAAATCCCCAAAATTCAAGTATCTACTTGAATAAGATAAATTCAAAACTACCCCGTCTTCGCCGCAGGCAAATCCACCCCTTCAGAGAAGGGGAATTGATGGGGAATCGTTGGGAAGCTTTTAAGCATCAAAACGGTAACTGGTCAGAAAATGCAGTTCGGGTTTGCTTGCGACTTTCCCGTCCGATTCCGCCTGTTCGATGGAATAAGTGGAATTGATTTCCTTCTTTTGGAAAAGAAATGCATTGTTTGCATTCTTGTCAACAACATTGGCAAAGATATGCTCGATTTCAGAGTTGGAAAGCGAGGCGAAACTGATGTCCTCAAATCCGTAAAACAAACGGAGATTGTCTTCACCGGAAAATTTTTCATCCACAAAACTTTGAAACTGACTTTTGGAATCGAAATTTCCTGCCCAAATATTATAGACAAAAGATTTCTTTTTCGGCTTGTTAAGAATATCCTGGTACACGAAATTTTCGCCGAGATACGCTTCGCGAACCTGCGGATCTTTCGCCAAATCTGCAGGAAGTCCCTCTTTCAGGATTCTTCCCTCAAACATAATGTAGGTTTTATGCGTAATCGCCAAAGTTTGCTGCACATTGTGGTCGGTAATCAGGATGCCGATATTCTTATCGACCAAGCTTCGCACAATTTTCTGGATGTCTTCTACCGCAATCGGGTCAACTCCCGCAAAAGGTTCATCAAGCAAAATAAAGTTTGGACTTGTTGCAAGACAGCGCGCGATTTCCGTTCTTCTTCTTTCGCCACCGGAAAGAAGGTCGCCACGGTTTTTTCGAACATGCTGCAAAGAAAACTCCTCGATCAGTTCATCGCATTTCATCTGCTGTTCGCGCTTCGAAAGATTGGTGAGCTGCAACACCCCGAGAATATTATCTTCCACGGAAAGTTTTCGGAAAACGGAAGCTTCCTGCGCCAAATAACCGATTCCCTTCTGTGCACGGTGATACATCGCATCGGAAGTAATGTCTTTATTATCAAGAAAAATCTTCCCGGAAGTGGGCTTCACCAAACCTACAATCATGTAGAACGAGGTCGTTTTTCCCGCACCGTTCGGACCAAGAAGTCCGACAATCTCGCCCTGTGAAACCTCCACCGAAACACCTTTTACCACTTTCTTGGGGCCGTATTCCTTAATCAAATTTTCTCCGCGTAGAATCATGGGGCAAAGATAGGAAAAGTTTCAAGTTTCATGTTTCATGTTTCAAGATGTGCATTAAAACTTGGGACTTGAAAACCTGAAACTTGAAACAAAAATTCTTAAATTCGCTTCCGTAAAAATGAAAGTTTTGAACGCAAAAGAGAAAGAGTTTGCCCAATTGATCCGCGATAATCAAGGTTTGATTATCAAGGTTTCCCGGCTTTACACCAACTCCAGAGAAGACGAGGAAGATCTTTTCCAGGAGATTGTGTTACAGCTTTGGCGTTCCTACGACACATTTAAAGGACAGAGCAAGATTTCGACCTGGATGTACCGAGTTGCGCTGAATACCGCGATTACGCTGTTCCGAAAGAAAACAAAATCCCCACAAACAGACGAGTTACAGGATTTTCACTACAAAGATTTTTTGGAGGATGACGAAGAAAAACAGCAGCAAATCTCGACACTCTATAAAGTGATCAAAATGCTCCCAAATGTCGAAAGAGCTATTGTGACGATGTATCTTGACGATCTGCCGTACCGCGATATTGCGGAAAACCTCGGGATTACGGAAGTGAACGCCCGCGTGAAAATGAACCGACTGAAAAAAACCTTAAAAGAACTGATGGAAAAACATGCCTGAATTTGATTTAGATAATTTGAAGAAAACTTGGCAGGAACAGGAGGTTCAGCCAAAATATGACGGCGCACAAATTGAGCAGATGCTGAACAAATCGTCGCGGAATTACGTGAAATATATCCTGTGGATCAGCATTGCGGAGTTTCTGGTGATTCTGGCAATGAATTCCTACTATGTTTTCCTGGGTGATGATTCAGACAGTTTCATGAATATTCTAAGTAAACTCGGAGTACAAAACACCAACCAACTCGAAGCCGACTATGCCCATCTTTACTTTGTATTGAAAGTGATCAGCTTGCTTCTGACGGGCGTTTTCGTTGTTTTGTTTTGGCAAAACTACAAGAGAATCAATGTGGAATCAAACCTTAAAAAACTGATTCTGCAAATCATCAAATTCAAAAAAACAGTCAACCTGTTTATTTTTGCGAATATCTTTATGATCTTCCTGTTTATGGGAATTCTGACCTACTTTACGTTCTCGGTTTTATCGGACCAGAATATTCAGCTCACGAATCCGACCATGATTGGGTTTACAGTTGGGATTATTGTAACGATGGTTCTTTGCGTTGCATTAATCTGGATTTATTACCGAATCGCATACGGAATCATCCTCAAACGGCTCGGCAAGAATTTAGCTGAACTGAGGAAAATAGAGGAAAGCGAATAATGAAACCAGAATTTGCTTCGTGGTGAATTTTCGCAAGTGAATTTCTGCGAGTGAATTGGCTTCGCCGTGAATTTTTTCAAGTCAATTTGTTTCGCGGTGAATTATTTCATGTGAATTTTGATCAGAAAAAAATTTCAAATTATCGCCAATCACTCATACTCATTCTTCACTCACCCACTCTCCATCCCGATAGCTATCGGGACACCCACACAAAACTACCCGCTAATATAATTCTTCAGATACTTCACTAATTCCTTTTGCTGATGAACCTGTTCACGGATGAGGTCTTTGATGGAGATCACGCCGATCATTTCTGTTCCGTCGGTTACGGGGAGATATTGCACGTTGTAGTCCGACATCGTCTGCATGCAGTGATCAAGGGTGTCGAGCATTTTGAGTTGCGGTAAATCGATGGTCATCACGTCTTTTACTTTTGTGTCGTGCGAATGTCGGTCTTTGAGGATGACGTTTCGAGAGTAGTTTCTTTCGGTAAAAATACCGTGATATTTCTCGGAATCACGCACTACGACAGAACCCACGTTGTTGTCGGCCATTATCTTAAGTGCTTCTAAAACGGTTCCTTCGGGATCAATGGTGAGGTGATTGAAACCACCTTTTCTGGCGAAAATTGTAGCAACGTTACTCATGACAAAAAATTTAATGTACTAAAGTTAATACATTTTTTTATAATGAATGCCGATGAAAATTTAATGAGAAATTATTGCGAAACGACCTTAATCATTGACTTTATTTCGATCAGTTTTTCTAAGAGCTCCTCACGGGAATCTGCCAAAACATTGATGTGTCCCATCTTTCGCCCAGGTTTGGTTTCGGTTTTTCCGTAGAGATGGACGTAGGTTTTTGGCAATTTCAGTACTTCCTCTAAACCGTCGTACTTAGCTTTTCCGTGGTGATTTTCTTCACCGACGAGATTGAGCATTCCCGAAAATCCGAAGTTTTCAGTATCTCCAAGCGGAAGATTTTTTAGAACCCGGTACATTTGCTCAAACTGCGAGTTGGCGTTTCCTTCCTGTGTTTGATGTCCCGAATTGTGTAGTCGCGGCGCAGTTTCATTCAGCCAAACTTTCCCGTTTTTGTCGAGGAATAATTCGATGGCGAAAAGTCCGGCAGAAGCAGCCGCGTCGATGAACTGTTGAGAAATTTCTTCAATCTGTCGCTGAACGTCCTCTGAAATTTCTGCAGGACAGATATTGAAATCCAGTAAATTGAGTTTGGGATCGGCAACCATTTCCGTTACAGGAAAAGTTTTGGTTTCGCCATTTTCGTTTTTTGCCACAATTACCGAAAGTTCCTTGTCAATATCCACCAAATTTTCCAAAACGGAAGGTACATTCCAAAGTTTCTCCAGATCTTTTTCGTCGCGGATGACTTGAACTCCTTTCCCGTCGTAACCACCGGTATTCATTTTCTGGACAAAGGGAAGTGGAAAACTGACCTCGCTCTTATTCTCAATAATCTGAAACTCGGGACTTGGAATTCCGTGTTTTTTGTAAAATTCCTTTTGAAGGATTTTCTGTTGAATGGTTTTGATAATTTCGGGATTTGGGATGACCTTGATTCCACATTCCTGCAACTCGAAAAGCGCATCCACATTCACATGCTCGATTTCGATGGAGACCACGTCTTTTCCTTTCCCAAAATTGAAAACGGTTTCGTAATCATCAAAACTTCCATGGGTAAAATCTGAAATTTTTGAACACGGTGCATCTTCAGCTGGATCAAGGGTAAACCATTGGTCATCGTATTTCAGTCCATTCTGAATGAGCATTCTTCCGAGTTGTCCGCCGCCGAGAATTCCGATTTTCATAATTTTAGTTTGAGGTTGTTTGATGAAGGGGTTAGATTTGATATGGTTTGATAAAGTTTGAAAGGATTTGATATAGTTTGAAAAGGTTACTCTTCATAAAATTCTATTGGCAAATCGTCTGGATCCTGGGTAAAGAAAAACTTTTTATTGGTAAATTCATCGATTCGAATTTCTTCACAAGCCAACCCTTTTTCATTTAGTTCTTCTCTTTTATCTTCCACATTTCTTACCGAAAACGCCAAATGCCGTAAACCGCAGCTTTCAGGTCGTGATGGACGTTTTGGCGGATCTGGAAACGAAAACAGTTCGATTACATAATGATCGCCAATTGCCAAATCGAGTTTCCAGGAATCGCGCTCTTTTCTGTAAACTTCACGCAAGATATTTAGACCTAAAATTTCGGTGTAAAATCTTTTGGAAGTTTCGTAGTTGGAGCAGATAATGGCGATATGGTGGAGTTTCATTACTCGTTTGAAGTTTAAGGTTTGAAGTTTGAAGAGGTTTCAAAACTTAGGTTTTTCAGAATCGCTTCAGACTTCAGTTCGGTTTCGCGCCACTCTTTTTCGGGGGAACTTTCTGCCGTGATTCCGCCACCGACATAGATTAACGCCGCATTTCGGAAAATTTCCGCGCAACGCAAATTTACAAAATATTGAATGCTTTCGTCAGTCTCGACCTTAATGTAACCTGCGTAGAAATTTCTCGGGTGAAGTTCAAAATTCTTGATCGCATTTTTACAAAAATCTTTCGGAATCCCACAAACAGCAGGAGTTGGATGAAGTTCTGATATTAATTTTTCTAAATCTTTCGCATTAATTTTTGCCTTAAAATCATTTCTTAAGTGCTTGATGTTTCCCGAAATATGGTCGTAAGTTTCGGACTGTTCGACATCTTCGGAAAAATTCTTTAAAATATTTTTAATGAATTCGGTTACGGGTTTTTGTTCCTCGATTTCTTTGTCAGTCCAGGTTTCATTTACAGGAATTGTTCCCGCCAAACTCATGGTTTCAAATGCGGAGGTTTTCTTGTTGAATCTTCCTAAAAGCTCTGAAAAAGCTCCGATCCAGGATTTTCCGTCTTTAATGAAAAAGTAAACGAACGCATTCGGATAAGATTCACATAAATTCAAAAAGGATTGTGTGAAGTTGAGCTGTCCGTTTTCAAACTCAAGAGATTTCCTTCTCGAAATCACCAGTTTTGAAAGCTGGTTTTCTTTAATAAACTCAATAACCTTTTCCAGTTTGTGATGGTAATCTTCCTGATTTTCTGTTTTAAACTCGAGAAATTCGGTCGAAATCCAGCCGCTGAAAATATCTTGGTTGAAATTGGTTTTCTCAACTGTTCCCTTAAAACCGATAATTTCGCACTGATCAAACGATACAAACGAAACCGATTTCTGGTCTGAAATTTCATTCACCGTGAAAATGGACTCGGAAAAAGGTAATCGGAAGTAGAGCATTGTTGTAAATAAATAAACTTATAATTAAACCACCCCGTCTTCATCTCCGATGAAGACACCCCTCCAAAGGAGGGGAATTCTACCCCGGCTTCAACAAAGTTGAAGACACCCCTATATTGGAGTGGAATCGCTGCAACCATTTATTCTGGTCGCGGAATAATATTGTTGGTCATCGTAGTGTGGTTGATCAGGTGACCTTTCTCGTCGCGGATCTCGATTTCGGAAACGTGCATCGTGTTTCCTTTTCTAATGAATCGCGCAGTTCCAGTGACGATTCCCTCTTTTTTGCTTCGCAAATGGTTGGAGTTGATATTGGTTCCAACGGGTACCACTTTCTTGGTATCAATGTGGATCACGGAAAGACAGGAACCCAGCGTTTCTGCCAAAACGCAGCTCGCTCCACCGTGCAGAATTCCGTAGGGTTGGTGAACTTTCGGTGTTACAGGCATCGTCGCAGAAAGTGAATCTTCGGTCACTTCGGTGAAGACGATTCCCAAGGTTTTGCCAAGATTTTCGCCGCCCCAGTTGTTGAGTTGGTGTAGGATTTCTTCTTTGTTTTCTGATATGTTCATTTTTACTTATTAAGTTTCATAATATTAAACCACCCCCGTCTTCATCTTCGATGAAGCCACCCCTCCGAAGGAGGGGAATTCCACCCAGGCTTCATCTTCGATGAAGCCCCCCTCCATGGGAGAGGAATTGTGCCGCTCGAAGTCTTCCGACTTCCATCTTCCCACTCTCAATAAATCTGCGGGTTCCAGTTTTCGGGAACTTTCGGTACAATGTCGTTTTTTACGTAGTAATCCTGGATTTCCTGCATGATTTCTTCAAACGGGACCGACGCGATTTTTTCGTAGGGAATTTTGTAGCCGAGATAGATAATCTTTCTCTTGAAATCGCCTGCTGCAAGTACGATTGGAACTTTCGCGGCTAAAGCCATGTGGTAAAAACCTTTGCGCCACTTCGGCACCCAGCTTCTGGTTCCTTCTGGTGTGATGACCAAACTGAAATCTTCTTTCTCGAACTGTTTCGCAACGAAATTTACCAAATCGTTTTTCTGGGAACGGTCGATACCAATTCCGCCGAATCCCTTTACCAATCCGCCGTACCAAGCTTTTGTGTGGGCATCTTTGATAATGATTTTCAGAGGTTTTTCGAGCGCCCAGTAAGAGAAATTCCCGAGAAGGTATTCCATATTATGGGTATGTGGTGCTACGACGAGGATGCAGCGGTTCAGGTTGTTGGCATCGCCCTGTAAGACTATTTTCCAGCCGAGAAGTTTCAGGATGAGTTTTCCGAGGAGTTTCTTCATTGGGAAGTGAAAACTTTTGATGGTTTCTAACAAAAAAGTATAACCCAACTGAATCGGTTATACTTTACAAATATACTGAAATTAATATTCGGTCTAAAACAAACTGCTGATGAAATCCATAACCTTGATCACGATTTCGATAACAAACTGTACCATGATTAAATTTTTTGGGGTTAACTGCCTTTGTCGAAATTAACAGCACTAAGTTAAGCTATATTTTGATTACTGCGAAACTCTACAATGTTAATTTTAATTAAAATTTCCAAACGGTGAACAAGCGAAAAGCAGATTTTTCAGAAGATGTGAAGAGTCTGCTTTTGCTCATCCACTCTCATTATTTTGTTTTAATGATGATTTCTTTCTTGCCGTCTTTCACGGTGATGTCGATATCTTTCAGGTCTTTCTTGTCGATTTTTTTCATGATGATCTCGCCTTCTTCCTTGCTCACTTTTTTGCCATTAACGATGATGGAATCGTGGTCGTTAGAAGAAATCACCACCGAATTGCCTCCCGAAGTTGCCGTAACCGATGAATTGTTGGAGCTGTTGTCTTCTTCCGCATCGTCGTCATTTACCGAGAATCCTCTTTCGTCGTTCAAAGCGATCACCTTCATGTTTTTAGGAACCACCAACTGGTAATCTACACTGTAATCTCTGAATCGGTAATCGTAAGGATATGCAAAATAGTTGGGCAGCAGAATTTTGTTGTCGATGATTTCTACGGGAACCTGCATTTTCAAAGGAAGATTGTATCCTTCAGCATTTTTCTTGATTTCAAGATAAGGAGCTTTCACATCCATTCTTTTTACATCGAGGTCCGGGTAATCTGACTTATAGATCATTTTCTTGTCGGAATACACATTGTCCCAATACGCTTTGAAGTTGGCTGGAATGGTCACTTTTTTTACATCTACCAAAATGGAGTCGGAAGTGGTGTTAATGGCTACATTTTCGGTTTCATCATTGTTTCCGCTGTACTGAGATTTGAATTTGAGTGCATTGAAGCCAGTCGCTGCAACCAATCCGATCCAGAGCAAAACCAGTCCGCCGATCACGTAACCCGTATTGTTGAGCCGCGTTTTTGGTGAGAAGAGCTTCATCGCGAGGTAACAGAAAATCAACGCAGGGATGAAGAGTGTAAGGAATGACACCGCAATCGCCAGAAAACCAAGGTTATTATCCTGCAGATAGAATCCTAAATTATCGAAGAAGTTGATATTGCTTGTACCCGCAACTCCGAATATTGCAAACGAGCTGATCAGCAACGAAATCCCGATGATTGCGAAGATTGCGCCCAAAAAATACCGGATCACATTCCAAAGTCCGTTTCCTGCATTATTAATATAAGGTTTGTTGTTGTTATAGATTTCGCCCACTCTTTGTGTGGATTCGTTGGCAAACTGCACGATTTTGTTGGATTCTTCCTTAATGTTGTCGAAATTCATTGGCTTGCCTTTCATTTTAAGAAAGTCTGCTGCGCTTTCTGCTTTTGGCATTACCAACCAAAGGATGATGTAGAGAAAAACCAGAAGCATCGGTGAGCCGGGAAGCGGGAAGAGGATCAGGAAAATTCCCACCCAGATTGCGCGCATTGCAGCGATGTCCATTCCCACGTAGTGAGCGAGACCTGCACAAACTCCCGCAATTTTTTGTCTTTCAGGATCGCGGAACAGTTGCTTTTGTCCGGCGCTGGAATAGGTTTTCTGCTGTTTCTTTGAGGACGATGTTTTGTCAGAAAAATAAGCTTCTTCCTGTTCTTCGATGATTTCGGGTTTCCCGATTTGGGCGATTACTTTTTCAACATCGGTATCGTTGATCACTTCGCGTTTTCCGAGGGAATCCTTGAAGATTTCGACCATTCTGATTTCGATGTCGTGCATCACCTCGTCTGCTTCGTTCACGTCGAGCGAGCTTCTAAGTGCAGCAAGGTAGTCGCTGAGCTTGATATATGCGTGTTCCTCGATGGTGAAGGAGAAACCGGCTAATCCTATTGAGAGTGTCTTGTTCATTGTACTTAGTTTATAGTTTTTTGGGTGATTTGGTTTACGGAGTTGGTCAATTCGTTCCAGGTATTGAGCAGTTCGGCGAGGAAGAGTTTTCCTTTGTCGGTGATCTGGTAATACTTTCTCGGCGGTCCTCCTGTGGATTCTTCCCATCGGTAGGAGAGAAACTCGGCGTTTTTCAGTCGTGTCAAGAGTGGATAGAGTGTACCTTCCACCACATCCAGTTTTCCTTTCTTGAGTTCGTCGATCAGGTCGGAAACGTACATTTCTTTTTGGTCAATCAAACTCAGGATGCAGAATTCCAGAATTCCTTTCCGCATTTGCGCTTTGGTGTTTTCTGTGTTCATTATTTATAAGCTATTAGTTGTGTTAAACATTTTCGTCATTCCTCTTTTGAATGGTATTAGCAAAGATATATTAAATTTTTAGTAATATGCAATGCAAAGTAGCGTCTCAAAAAAAATTCTTTTACCTGACTTCAAATTCTAATAAGTTGCTTGCTTTTGGCAAAACGATCCATAAAATAACATAAGCGATTACCACAAAAGAAGTTGAAATTCCAGCAGAAAATATTCCGAAGAAAGCTAAAGAAAACCAGATAATTCTAATGACAGATACATCAAGTTTATAATATTTAGCGAGTCCGGAACAAACTCCTGCGATTCTTCTGTTTTTTACATCACGGGTTAATTTTGCTTTAATGCCTGCAAAATACTGGTTTTGGTTTTGCTGATAAGTGTTCATTTTTTGATAGGTTTATGATTTCTTATACAAAGATATATATAAAATTCAGTATTGTGTAATACAAAGTAGTGAAATATTTTAAGTTTTAGTGTAAAACACTGATTATCAATGTTAAAATTTTATGTCGATATTTCGAAATTAATGACACGAAGCTCTTAACACCAAAAAACCACCCCGAAAACGAGGTGGTTCATTATTAAGATCTAAAAAGATTTACTTCTTGATCGCTTTCACAGTCTTCACTGATCCGTCTTCCATATGAAGCGTTACAATGTAAAGTCCTGCGTTAAGTGATGAAAGGTTAAGTTCAGTACTTGGTTTCATGTTCTTCACAGTTCTTCCTGATACATCGGTGATGGTGATCGATTTCACTCCTTTTACATCAGAGATTTTTAACACATCGTGGAAAGGGTTAGGATAAACAGAAACCCTGTCTTTGTTCGCTGTTGAAACGGCCAATGAAGGATCAATTACATTTACAGTATAATCCTCAACCTGCCCAAAACTAGATCCTGTTGTAACGCAGGCATTGCCCCAGTTTGTAAGATTCGGTTCTGTATTTGGTCCTGCTGTTCCGTAATACGCAGATTTTACCCTCATTCTTGTTACACCAAATTTTGCATCAGCAGGAACGGCAATTGTGCCTGTTGCAGGTGTACCAGCAATACCATCTGATCCAAGTACATGAATGAAATTTGCAGCGTCGGTAAAGTATTTTTCACCAGCGTCATTAAAGTCGCCGTCCTGATTCCAGTCGATAAATACTGAGAAGCAGTGACGGAAAGAAGCACCATCTGTATTCGCATTCAATGATATTGGGTAAGAATTGCCGGGTACCACCTGTGCAGTCAAATTCAGGAACTGTTCGTATGCCGGTGTTCCGCCGACTACGTTGCTTGTGGTATTATTAATGCCAGCAAATGTCACGTTGGTAGTTGGTTCTACAGTACTGTAACCCGGTGTTGGACTGCAGTAGGAAAGAGGACCTGCGGTAAAGGAGACCTCTGTACATCCAGCAGCGTCACCCACTGAGTTAGTCGGTACTACTTTTAAATAATAGGTTGTTCCGTTAGTTAATAAAGTGCTGTAGGAAGTTCCTGTCACCAAGGTACCGTTCAGAATTTCTGTTCCACCTGCTGTAGTTCCCAGGTATAGCTTGTAACCTGAAGCGTTTGGTGCTGCTGTCCAGGTAAATGTGGTATTAGCAGAAATCATGGATCCTTCTGTTGGAGCTGTTACAGTGGTGCATGCTGGAGCTGTTGCCGGTGGAGTGATATTCAATGTGTAATCTTCCACCTGTCCGTTGCCTATATCACCGCAAGGATCAGAAAGTGCGGTCGTTACAGAGGTAGTTGAGCTGTTGAAATTATACTTAATTCTCATTCTTCTGTCTCCTGTGATACCGTCCGGTACAGCAATAGTTCCGCTAAGACTTACCGTTGCGCCTGTTCCACCTACAAACGGAGCAGTTGTAAAGTATTGTTCTCCAGCGTCGTTGAAGCTTCCGTTATTATTCCAGTCAACAAATACAGACATTCCAAACCTGTTGGTTCCAAGTCCTGTTCCCTGCACTGCAAGAGTCATATTGTTGGCACCTGTAACATTAAATACGGTGCTGCTGAAGTCTTCATAAGCCGGTGAACCGACAGTCGCCGAAGAGGTGTGTGCAGCGCCACCGTTTACCGCTACCGAAGAAATAGGATAAGTTGCAGCAGGCGCTGTGCTGACAATAGGACCGCAATAGGAAATGCTGGAATTGGTGCTGAACGTTATTTCTGAACATCCTGTTGCATCACCTGCCAAGTTATGTGGGGTTACACTTGCAAAATAACTTCCGTTTACAGGAATAGTTGCATCATAATGGGTTGCACCCTGAACATCTATATCCAGAATATTATTTCCGCCGGATGCAGTTCCCACTTTTAGTTTGTATCCTACTGCTGTCGGAACTGCATTCCACTGGAAGTTTACGTTACCGCCTGAAACTGTCGCTCCGTTTGCAGGATAAGTAAGTGACGCACATACGGGTGGAGTTGTTACCACCTCCTGAGAAATATTGATGTCGTCAACAAAAATATTGCCAGTTGTTGTTCCAGAGCGCACGAACCATACTCCGACTCCATAAACTTTTCCTGGTTGCAGCGATCCGGATGGAATTGTCCCAGTCAAAGTTGCACATGTCGTAATCGCCGTGGCATTAAGAACAGCCGGAGTGCCAAATGTCATTATCGACCAGTTATTGGCTTCTGGATTGTAAATGAAGTAAGCCAAGTTTAATGTCCCTGTAATAGTTGCTGCCTTTTTGTAGTGCACTGAAACATCAACTTTCTGTCCGTTTCCGGATTGTGAAATGGTAGAAAGATCAACCATAAAGCCGGTTTGTGTAACAGTAGAGCTAATTGCCAATTGCCCTCCGTTCACACCGTTACACGCAGCCGCAGTGGTTCTTGATCCTCCACCAAACTGCTTGTAAGTGGTGGTGTTGTAACCGGGATCTTCAAAATCACCGATGTAGCTGTATTGGGCGTGCGCACCAATACCTAATGCCATAAGCATTGATAGTAAAAGTTTTTTCATGTTTTAATAATTTTATTGTATTAGCGCAAATATAATAAGATTCCATCAAGCAAACAATATTTTTTTTGCTTTTTTATCAAAAACTTTCACTTCATTACTTAGAATGCTTTTATTGAAAAAAGCAAACAAAAGAACCACCCCGAAACTGAGGTGGTTCATTATTAAGGATTAACAAGTTTTATTTCTTGATTGCTTTCACAGTTTTCACTGATCCGTCTTCCATATGGAGAGAAACAATGTAAAGTCCTGCGTTGAGTGAAGAGAGGTTAAGTTCTGCACTTGGCTTCATAGTCTTCACTGTTCTTCCAGAAACATCAGTGATGCTGATTGATTTCACTCCTTTTACATCAGAGATTTTCAATACATCATGGAATGGGTTAGGATAAACAGAAACTTTGTCTTTATCAACATTAGAAACCGCCATTCCTGGTCCAACCACTTTCAGAGAGTAATCTTCTGCCTGACCGAAGCTTCCACTGGTTGCGCAAGGATCAGCAAAACCATTTCCAGCAGTTGGAACTGCAGCGCTGTACTCTTTCTTAACTCTCATTCTTGTAACTCCAAGTTTTGCATCAGCAGGAACAGTGATATTGCCTACAACAGGAGTACCTGTACCAGTAGAGTTATTCAAGAAGATCGATCCATCACCAAAGTAAACTTCACCTGCATCATCTAATTTACCATTTTGATTCCAGTCGATAAATACCACATAGTAGTTACTATAAGGACCATCAGAGTTTCCGTTCAAACTGATTGGGTATGTTCCACTTTGCTCAACTAAACCTTGAATCGCGGTAAAGTCTTCATGCGCCGCTCCACCAGTTGCCGCAGAAGTAGTATTATTGATGTTAGCAAAAGTCACATTTGAAATAGGTTCAACAAACGGATAGCTAAGAGGTCCACAGTACACAACAGCACCTGCTGTGAAAGAAATTTCTGTACAACCTGTTGCATCACCTGCAGCATTATAAGGCACTACCTTCACATAGTAAGTTACTCCCGAAGTGAATGCACCTGTGTAAGAAGTAGTTGAAACCACGGTTCCATTTGCCACATCAGTTCCACCAGAAGTTGTACCGATATATACTTTATATCCTTGAGCACCAGTTACGGCATTCCAAGTAATAGGATTGTTTGCAGGCACATTCGTAGCACCGTTTGTTGGAGCAGTAATTGTGGCGCAGGCAGGAGGTGCCGTTGGAGCTGCAACTTTGATGATGTAATCTTCAACCTGACCATTGATCATATTCGCGCATCCTGATGTCAGAGGCGAGTTGATTGAAGTACCTGAGAAGTTGTACTTAACCCTCATTGTTACATTTCCAGGAGCTGCTGTTCCAGGCACTGCAACATTGCCGATCAATTCGATTGGGTTATCGGCAACACCAGCTTTTCTAACCATGGTCGCAGTAGTATTAAAATATTCCTCACCTGCATCTAAGAAGTCGCCATCATTGTTCCAGTCAATAAATACGGACATTGCCCAACCGTTAGCAGGGTTACCGTTAGTGGTACCTAGAACAGTAAGCGGATATGTTGAACCAGGATTTACTTCAGGAATTGCAACACCTGTTGTGAAATCCTGATGAACAGGGAATGTGCCAATCGTAGTTGCAGTAGGATCCGAAGTATTAGTCATCCCCGCAAAGTTAACCGACTTGATCGGTGCGATAGCGGAAGGCGCCGTGGAGGTAAGCGGACCACAATGTGCAACATTTGCATTAGTGTTAAACATAATTTCTGTACATCCGGTTGCATCTCCTAGGGTGTTCGTTGGAACAACTTTCAGATAAAAAGTTGAGTTAGTTGCAAGTTGCACATCAACATAATTTGCGCCTGAGATTGTACCTGAATAAACATCTGATGCTCCTGAAGAAGAACCAATTGACACCTTATAAGCACCTGCTTGATCAACCGCATTCCAAGAAACCCTTACGTTACCACCAGAAATTGTGGACCCAGCGGTTGGTGCAGTTACAGTAGCACATCCAGGCACTCCCGTAGGAATATCCTGAACAAAGTTGATATCATCTACAAAGAAGTTCCCGGTAGATGTTCCAGATCTTCTTACCCAAACACCGAAACCATAAGTTTTCGATGGACTAAGTACACCAGCAGGAATTGTTGCTGTTAACGACGCACAACTTGTTGTAGCAGCCGCAGTCATCGTAACGGGAGTACCAATTTCAAAAATTGACCAAGAGTTCGATCCTGCGTCAAATACAAAATACGCCAAACTTGCTGTTCCTGTAAGTGTAGCTCCCTTTTTCCAGTTGGCGGTCAAAGTCAGCTTTTGGCCATTACTGGTCTGGTTGATTGCATCCGACATCACCATCCAACCACTTTGAGTTACACTGGCACTAATGGCGGTTTGTCCTCCCCAAGCACCGTTACAGGCAGCAGCAGCAACGATAGTACCGCCTCCAAATTGCCCGTAAGCACCATTTGCTCCTTGATCTTCAAAGTCACCTGTGAAATTGAACTGTGCATTCGCGCCTATACCTAAGGCAAGAAAGCACGAGAGTAAAAGTTTTTTCATAATGATTTAATTTTGTTAACTTTTCAAAAATAATAAAAATAATTAGATTCAACCAACAAATCTTAAAAGATTTATCATAATATTTAAATACTTTTCTATAATATCGCCAAAACCCCTTTAAATACCATCTGTTAACTGTACCTCAATGCAGTATCTGGTCACAAGTCAGTTGCTAATCATCCAAAAATTCGCCAAAAAAAGGAGACCTCGCGCTTAACCTGCGGTTTTCCTCTCTTAATTTTTCCACTTTTTTCAAAAGCTCACTGATAATTTCTAAACCCGGCAGATTCACTTCCAGGTCATAATGCCAGTTCGCAAAACGTTCAAATACAGGAAGTTCTTCATAAAGAAGATATTTCACACCGTTATCGGTCTCCGTTTTTAGAAGTCCTGATTCTTCCAGCGAATCAAAAAAAGTGATTTCTATATTGTAGATTTTCACCAACTCTTCTCTCGAGATTCTTTCGTTCATTTCTTTAGATTTTTAAGTTCGCCGAAAAGTTCTTTTTCTTTTTCCGTTAAATGCGTCGGAAGTTTGACCGTATAGGTCACGAACAAATCGCCATACTCTCCTTCTTTTTTATATACAGGAAAACCTTTCCCTTTCAATCTTACCTTCGTGCCATTTTGCGTTTCGGGTTTTACTTTGAGCATTACGTTTCCTTCCAAAGTTGGCACGGTAACTTCGCCACCCAACACAGCGGTGTAAAGGTCAATTTCTATGTTGGAACCCAAGTCGTTTCCGTTTCTTTTGAAATGCTGGTCTTCTTTGATATTAAACGTGATGTAGAGGTCGCCGTTTGGTCCGCCATTAAAACCTGGATTTCCGTGACCTTTAAGTTTGATTTTCTGTCCGTCGGAAATTCCGGCAGGAATTGTAATTCTAACTTTCTTTCCATTGATTTCAAATGTTTGTTGATGTGTTTTTGCGGCATCTTTTAGGTGCAGATTCAGCTCAGCGGAAATATCCTGTCCTTTAAATTTCCCAGATGCACTTCCTCTGGAGCTACCGCCAAAACTTTGTCCGCTTCCGCCAAACATACTTTGGAAGAAATCTGAGAAGTCTTCACCTCCATCGAAATCACCACCGGAAAATCCTCCAAAGTTTCCACCGTAACTTCCACTTTGTTGATATTGCCGCTGCTGCTGTTGAGCTTTTTCGTACTCTTCACCATGTTTCCAATGTTCGCCGTATTTGTCATACTTTTCCCTGTTTTCAGCATTGCTCAATACTTCATTAGCTTCATTGATTTCTTTAAATTTCTTTTCGGCCTCCTTGTCTCCCGGATTTACGTCCGGATGGTATTTTCTTGCAAGTTTACGGTACGCTTTCTTGATTTCATCGGCGGTTGCTTTCTTGTCAACACCCAATATTTTGTAATAATCTATATACGCCATCAGACAAAAACATTTACCCAAATTTAATGAATATAATTTTAAATAACTGAATTTCTTTTGATATTAGAATTTATCCTTTTCCCATTCAATAACCAGGAACCACCATTCAATAATTGTCAAAGTCCTTCTGATAGCTTAAATGCGAAATTTGTATTTACATCAACAAAATCGGTGTTTTAACGCGAATTAGCTGAACTTCAATAACTTTACTTACTTTTCATTACAAAACCTTTAAAAATAATGGCTATGAAAACTTTTCTACTATTCTGCACATTGTTTCTAATCGTCCCACAGCAGACAATCCTTGAGTTTCCTCAGGAATTCACTACGGCAAATCCCGCAACTGAAAAAATCGAATGTTTGATAAATTGCTAATTTTACAAAGCAATGCCGGGAAAAAACTTACGCTTTCTTTTATTATTTCTGATTTCCATTTTAGCTTCGGGACAAAGTGACAGTACCGCATTAATTGCTGAAATCACCATCGATGCGTATAAAAAACCTACAAAATTCATTACCTCAACGAAATCGGTTGCCATCTCCGGAAGTAATTTTCAGAATCAGAATAGTCCCGACCGACTTTTGGAAAGCATCAATCTTTTGGCCGGAACCAGAATGGAGGAACGTTCACCGGGAAGTTACCGGCTTTCCGTTCGTGGCAGCACTTTGCGCTCTCCTTTTGGGGTGAGGAATATCAAAGTTTATCTCGACGATTTCATTCTTTCCGATGCCACAGGAAATACCTATCTAAATTTAATTGACCCAGAACTCATCAGCAAAACCGAAATTTATAAAGGTCCAGAAAGTGGTGATTTTGGCGCAGTAACGGGTGGAACTGTTTTGCTAAAAACTTCAGATTCAGAAACTAAAACTTTAGGTGTAACCGCCGGAAGTTATGGTCTTTTCAAAGAAAACCTAAATTATTCCAAGAATTTTGTAAAGCATTATCTACAGGTTTTTCAAAGTTATCACACTACCGATTCCTACCGTGAACAGTCGGCAATCAACAGAAAAAGCATTTTTCTGAAAGACCGCTGGAACTATCTTGAAAATCATCAGTTGAACCTGATGTTCCTTTTCACAGATTTGCATTATGAAACTCCGGGCGGACTCACTTTCGCGCAAATGCAGGCAAACAGAAAACAGTCGAGACCGGCAACTTCTGCACTTCCGGGAGCGAAAGAGCAAAACGCGGGAATTTTCAACAAGACTATTCTTGCAGGAATTTCACATCAGTTTCCATTGGCTGAAAATCTCTCACATTTTCTCGTTGTTCAGGGTGCTTATACCGATTTGCGAAATCCGTTCATTACCAATTATGAAAAAAGATTTGAGAATAATTTTGCACTCAGAACGCATCTTAATTTTGAAAAAAACACAGAACAATGGTTTCTGCAAACGAGATTAGGTTTGGAAACCGGCTTCAACAAAGGCATTGTGAAAAATTATGATAACGCAAGAGGAACGCCGACCAATCCACAGAATTTTGATGAAATAAAAACCAACAGCGAATTTGTTTTTCTTTCACAAAAGGCAGATTTCAAGGAAAAAATATTTATGGAAGCTTCACTGAGTTTGAATTCGATGAAATATGACTGGCAAAATCTTTATCCCAGTTTAGAAAACGGAACGATGAAATTCAAAGATCAATGGTTACCGAACTTTGGAATTTCCTGGTTAATTAAAGATGGTTTTTCGGTTCGTGGAAAAATTGGAAAAGGAAGTTCGGCGCCAACTTCGGAGGAAATCCGTTCATCAACGCAGCAAATTAATCTGGAACTCGCCCCGGAATACGGTTGGAATAAGGAAATCGGCATCCGAAAACAATTTAAAAACATCCTCTTTTTGGAAGGAAATTATTTTGATTTCCGTTTGAAGGATGCGATTGTAAGCAAACAAAACGAAAATGGACAGGAATATTTCGTGAATGCGGGAGGAACCGTTCAGAAAGGTTTTGAAGTGATTGCCGAAACCAAGAATTTCACCTTTAATTCAAAGATATTAAATCAAGTAAAGTTTTGGGTTTCTGGAAGTTTTTATGATTTTAAGTTTGAAAATTACCGAAAAAATAATGAAGTTTATTCCGGAAATCAAATTACGGGAACGCCTTCTGCAATGCTTCAAAGCGTGATTAATATGAAATTTTTCAACACCATTTCAGTAGATTATTCAAATTTTTATACATCAAAAATTTACTTGAATGACGCCAATTCTGTGGAAAGCGAACCGAGTTTTGTAGGAAATATGGTGTTCAGATATCCTTTGAATTTCGAAAAAATAAAACTGAATTTCGATCTCCAGATTCAGAATTTATACAATACCGATTATGTTTTGGGCTATGATATCAACGCTTTTGGTGGAAGATATTACAATTCGGCTGCATTCAGAAATTTTAATATCGGAATGGCCGTAAACTTTTGATTTTCCCTTTATTTTTCGTATTTTGTTAGAAACCAAAATAAGAGAAATATGAAGAAACTAATTGCGATTGGAATTTTGGCAATGTTTGTTGGCATCTGTAAATCCAAACAAAACGAAAGCTGAATCTGAGACAGATGAGCACGACCATTAAGAAAAAGTCCTGAAAAAATCAGGACTTTTTCTTTGATTTCAATGATTTCAGAATTGAAATACGTTTCGATACTTCCTTCCGAAATTTTATCAGATTTAATGAGCTGAATATTCCACGATCGCCTTGTTGATCAAATCAATCTGCTGATTAATGGTCGCGCTTGAAGGATTGGCTTTCAATACCCGCATTTTTTTGGCGAGTCCGTCTTTCAGGATTTGCACGATCATCATTTTTGCTTGCGGATTTTGGCCGATCTGTCCTTTTACCTGGGTTAAAACCTTGGTAAGATTTGACGTCGCCTTTAGATTGTCCGAACTCATAATCCAGTTGAACGCATCTTCTGCAGAAGCTCCCAATTCAGGGTTTTGGAATTTGATGAACGGGTAAAACGCTGCCGTCGATGCGATTGCAGGCATTTGCTTTTCAATTTTGTTTTTGACGATAGTCGGCAAAAGCTGCGCAATCAGTTCATCATTCGCACCTTCCAAATCGATTTTGTCGGCAAGTGCGGAAACCCTTGATGGATCGATCGCCGCAATCGCGCCCAATGACGCACCTTTCACGGAATTGGAAACCGATGACATTCCCTTCTCAAAAAGCGGAAGGTATTTTTTGTCCTTTGTTTTTGCTAGAGCCGTGATTGCCGATGACTGCACCAAAGTTTTCGGGTCGTTCGAAGCCATTTTTTCCACTTCGGCAAGTGCCGCTTTCTGCTGGTCGGTTTTCGAAAGATCGAAACCGCTCAACGCTTTCATTCTGATTCTGAAATTTTGGTCCTTGATTGCGGCGACCAAGGTTTTCAGCGAAGCGGCATTTTTGGTCGAGTTTTCGGCTGCATTTTCAACGGCTTTATATCTGCTCAAGAATTCTTTCGAGTTGGAATACTGCGTGAAATACTGATCCGCTGTTTTGTTGTCGGTAATTTCGGCGAGCAAAAGTCCGTCAGCATCGATATTGACCAAATCAGGATTTTTAGAAACCGGGAAGCTGAACTCATTTCTGCTCTTCGCGGAAACCCAAACATTTTTACGCGTCGGTTTGCCATTTTCGTAAACATCGATCGCTAAAGGAAACTGAAAGTACTGACTCTGGTTTTGGTTAATGGAAACTGTCACCGTTTTTTTCACGGGTTCATAAGTCGTGGTGTACGAAAGTTTCGGATGTCCGCTTCCGTAAAACCATTGGTTGAAGAACCAGTTCAGATCCTTCCCCGAAATTTTTTCCAGAGAAAGCCGGAGCTGCTGCGCTTCTCCGGTTCCGTACTCGTTGGTTTTCAGGTAGTCGTTCAACCCTGTAAAAAAGGCGTCGTCACCCAAATAGTTTCTGAGCATGTGGAGGATATTTCCGCCTTTGTTATACGAAACTCCGTCGAACATATCCTCTTTTGAATGGTAGTTGAAGCGAACCAGATCTTTCGAAATATTCGATGGATCGCGGAAGTATCCTTCCCGGGTTTTCATCAAAGTATAATCGGCGAAGTCTTTCCCGTATTTGTACTCGTTCCAAAGGTATTCGGAATAGTTGGCGAAGGACTCGTTAACCGTGAGGTTTGACCACGATTCCGTCGTTACCAGATCGCCAAACCAGTGGTGGAACAACTCGTGAGAAATCACGTCCTCCCAACGGTTTTCGTCGATCAGGTCGCCCGGTTTTTGCTGCGCCATATCGGAATGAAGAGTTGCCGTCGTGTTTTCCATCGCACCTGATACGTAATCTCTTGCGGTGATTTGCGCATACTTGTTCCACGGATAATCGTATTTCAAAAGTTTGGAAAAGAACTCGATCATTTCGGGCGTGTTGCCAAAAATCTGTTTTGCGTACGGTTCATATTCCTTTTCCACATAATAATCTACGGGAATATTTCGCCATTTATCCTTAACCACGGCATAATCGCCAACTCCCATAAAGAAAAGGTAAGGCGCGTGTTTCTTGTTCATCACCCAGTAATCGGTGCGCATTCCGCCGGATTCTTTGGTGGAAGATTTCAATTCGCCGTTGGATAAAGTGATGTATTTATCGGGAACGGTCATGTAAATTTCCTGGGTGGTTTTCTGGTTGGGTTTGTCGATGGTTGGGAACCAAGCCGAACTTGCCTCCGTTTCACCCTGCGTCCAAATTTGGGTAGGTTTGTCGGGATCTTTTCCCTGCGCATTGATGAAGTACAGTCCTTTTGCGTCCATAATTGCCGCACTTCCCTTCTGTGTCACCTCATTTGGTCTCGCTGTGTATTTGATATAGACGGTATAATCCTGATTTCGGTTATAGGTCTTATCAAGACTGATTCTGAGCATATCGTTCTTATAGTCGTACTTCAAAGCAGACTTTGCTCCGTTTTTGTCTAATGAAACTTCGTGGATCAGCATTGCTTTCGCATCCAGAACCAGCGAATCCGAAGGATAGAAATAAGGCGACGCGGAAATCCAAGCTTCCCCGTTCATCTGCTCCTTCTGGAAATCGAAATTCACCTTGAGTTTGGTGTGCTTCAGCTCGGTCGTTTTGGTGTGCGTTGCTCTGTACACCTCGGTTCTGCCCGAAGTTTCGGTTTGAGCGAATGAATTTTCCGATGTCATTAAAGCACCGAGAAACAGTGCGGCGATAAGGATTTTTTTCATTTATCTTTTCTAATTTTCAAATGATGATTTTCGAAATACAGCATCCAACAATTCCTTTGAGTGTTCAACATACCGTCCTTCTTCAAAGTCTTTTTCGCTTTGGTCAATTAATTTCTTGAACGCTTCCGAACTTTCAATTTCTTCCCATGAATAGGTTTTGTCCTCCTCAACTATCTCAACGGATGCGATTCCTTTCAATTGTGAAAGAAGCTTATTTAGGAAAGGCAGGTCGGCGTATTCGTTTAAGTTCAGTCTAATTTCAATTTGTTGAATTTCATCCAAAGTTAAAAATTATTTCTGTTTGGGACTGATCAGGATGTCGAAGATATCGTTCACAATACTTTCGTACTCGCCTTTCTTCAGCTGTTCCTTGCTTTTGTGGAACGCCTTTTTCAGTTCGCTTTCAGGGTTTTCTTCATCGATCATTTCCACGGATTCCACGCCTTTGATCTGCATCAAAACCTCCCGAAGTTTCTCGGCATCAGTGTTTTGTGCGATATTGATTTTAAGTGATTTCATTGAATTATATGTAGTATTTGATGCAGTTTAGTTACAAAAAAAGTGAAGGCGAATCTTCACTTTTAAATATCTTTAAACCGCAACAGGAGCTTTTATTCCTGGATAAGGTTCATAATTCTCCAACGTGAAATCCTCGTAATCGAAACCGAAAATATCTTTAATTTCAGGGTTCAGCTTCATTGTTGGTAAAGCTTTCGGAGTTCTCGACAGTTGCTTCTGAACCTGCTCAAAATGGTTGTTGTAGATATGCACATCGCCGAAAGTGTGCACGTAATCGCCCACTTCCAAACCGCAAACCTGCGCAACCATCATGCATAAAAGCGCATAACTCGCAATATTGAACGGCACGCCGAGAAATACATCCGCGCTTCTTTGGTACAGTTGCAGCGAAAGTTTTCCTTCCGAAACATAAAACTGAAACAAAGCGTGACACGGCGCTAAAGCCATATTCGGAATTTCTGCGGGATTCCACGCGGAAACGATCAACCTTCTGGAATCGGGGTTCCTCTTGATTTCGTTGATCACGTCAACAATCTGATCGACAACTTTCCCGTCTTTTCCTTCCCAACTTCGCCATTGCGCACCATAAACAGGACCGAGGTTTCCGTCTTTATCTGCCCATTCGTTCCAGATCGAAACGCCATTATCAGTTAGATATTTAATGTTGGTATCGCCTTTCAAAAACCAAAGCAACTCGTAAATAATCGACTTCAGATGCACTTTCTTGGTCGTTACCAAAGGAAAACCTTTCGACAGATCATAACGCAACTGGTATCCGAAAACGCTTCGTGTTCCAGTTCCTGTTCTGTCGGTTTTGTCGGTTCCGTTAACGAGAATATGCTGTAGTAAGTCGAGATAGTTTTGCATTTTAAGAATTTGAAGTTTGGGGTTTGAGGTTGTTGCGCTCAAAAATACCAAATATTTTTAAGAGCTTGACAAAGATTTTTGCAATTTTGCTATCCTTGCATTTCTGTCTTAGAAAAATAGCAAATAATGTCTTTCTTGGGTTCTGCACTTGGAGAAAAAATGAATTTGGCATTTTCTGGATTCGTGGAAATTTTTCTCGCAACGCACGCAAAGAAAATTTTACTAAATAACTTCATATTTTATGGGCGCAAAGGCATTTCCCTGCCTTTCGGCAGACAGGATTTCGCAAAGACAAACCAAGATTCAATAATAAAGTGTTTATCGACTTATGTCAAATCGATATATTGGTTTTTAATGGATACTTCATCACAGAATTTAATTCCAAAAACATGTACATATATCGGTACATGTTTTGTATCTTTGTTTAAAAATTGTTGAAAAAATGAAAACAATCACCGTAAGCGACTTTAGAAAAGATATCAAGAAATATGCGGAACTTGCCGAGACAGAAAAAATAATTGTCAACAGAGGCAGCGGAAAAGCATTTCTGGTAGTCCCTATACAAACAGTTGTTGATGAAGGATACAGCAAAGAATTTATTGAAAGGATTCTTTTGGCAGAACAGCAAATCAAGGAGGGAAAATCCACCAAAATCACATCTGAAAAAGAACTCAGCGAATTTTTAAATGACCTGTGATGTATCACCTTGAAATCTCAGACCTCGCGAAAAGACATATAGCTGAATTCAAGAAATCAGACACCCAAAGTTTCAAGAAAGTCAGCAAACTTCTCAACGAACTTGTACATCATCCTACAACTGGAACAGGACAACCCGAAATGCTGAAAGGGAATTTCGCAAATTACTGGTCACGCCGAATTAACAAAAAAGATCGTCTTGTGTACCGAATAGTCGCGGAAATTGTTGAAGTTTTTGTATTGCAGGCAAAAGGACATTATCTCGAAAAATAAATCTCAGCTCGAAAAATCCGAGAATTTACCAAATTCCCAGAACCGATTGCGCTAAACCATTAACGATAATTTTTTCGCCCTCCTTCTTTCCGTGCATTGCTTTCGCTAACGGACTTTCTGTGGAAATTACGAATATTTTTTCTCCGCTAAAAGTAATTTCGCCCAAAGAAACGGCGATGAAAAACCTGCCCTTTTCTGTCTCGACGATGCTGCCGAAACCTACAGTTTTATGTGGAACCGGATTGATTGTTTTCAGGAGCGTTTCGGATTTCATGTTTTCGTTCAGCTGAATTTGGAGGTTGTTGATTTCCTGCTGAACCATTTCGCGCCCGGTTTCATATTTGTCGCCCATCGAACTTTTGGTCTCGTTGTTGGATTCGCGGGTTTCTGAAATAAGTCTTTCCAGATTTCTGATTTTCTCGGAAATCTTTTCTTGGACGAGATTGAGGATTTCGGTTTTGTTCATTCAAGTTGTTTAAAGTAAATACATAATCATTTTTTTTCTACCACAAAAGTTACAAAAGACTAATGAAAGAAGTCTTTCAAAAGGCGAAAAGAAGAAATTCCTATAGGTTAAGCTTTTATGGACTTTTCGAAAACTTCGCAGTATTATTATCTTTTGGTGCTTATGCGGTTACAATTTACATTAAGCGAGTGCATTGTTAAAAAAAACCTTCAAGCAATTTGAAAACTTGAAGGTTTGAAATTTATGAGATATTTTTTATTTCTTGAAAACGGCATATCCCGAAACAGGGAGTGAAAATCCTTTATCCTGACTGAAATCCCTCTTGCTTGATGAAAATGCGTCGAAGAAAACACCGTTCAGCTGATCGTCGACAATTCTGAAATCCACAAATTTCTTGGATAAGTTGAGAACGGTAAGAACTTCATGTTTTCCATTTTTGCGAACGTAAGCTAAGATGCTGTCGTCGTCGGTTGTTTTCAGAATGTAGGTGGTCACTTCAGGATCGCCTCCTCTCAATGCGGGATTCAAAGATTTCAGATTCAGCAATGTTTTATAGAAAGCTTGCAGCTCGTTCTTACCTGTCCACGGAATCGGGTCTTTCTCGAAAAACTCCAACCGTTTGGTTTTGAGTGGCAATTCCTGTCCGTTATAGATCAGCGGAACTCCGTTCCAGGTAATTGAAAAGACCGCCAAAGGTTGCGCGAACACGCCGAATTTTTCATACTCGGTTCCGTTCCAGGTATTTTCGTCATGATTGGTGGTAAACCAAGCCCTCATCGAACGATCGCCGATATTGGAATATTTTAGAAGAAGATCTTTCAGATCGGCCAAAGAAACTTTACCTTCATTGAACTCCTTTGTTTTGTGCATCCAGGTCCAGATATAACTTGCGTCGAAGACTTTTCCGTAATCAGGGTTTTCGAGTTCGTCGAATTCGCCAAGCCAGAACAAAGGTTTCACCGCATCCACTTGTGGTCTTGCTTCCTGCCAGAAATCTACTTCCACCCACGCTGCAAGATCACAACGGAAACCGTCGATATTGGTTTCGCGAACCCAGAATTTCATCGCGTCGATCATCGCTGCTCTCATTGCGGGATTTTTATAGTCGAGTTCGATGATGTCGTCCATTCCCGACGCAATCTGGAAATCGTTGGTTTTTGGATCTTTCAGGTAAAAATCGGGATTGGTTTTAGTCCAAGTATGATCCCATCCTGTGTGATTCGCCACCCAGTCGATGATGACCTTGAAACCGAGCCGGTGCGCTTCATTCACCATGTGTTTGAAATCGTCCATCGTTCCGAATTCGGGATTGATGGAGGTGTAATCTGCAGCTGCGTAAGGACTTCCCAAAGTTCCTTTTTTGTTTTTTTGCGCGATGGGTGTGATCGGCATAAACCACAGAGTTTTCACGCCCATTTCTTTCAGTCGCGGCATATGTTTTTCGAATGCGCGGAAAGTTCCTTCGGGAGTGTACTGTCTCACATTAACTTCGTAGATATTGGTGGTGTGTTTCCACTCGCTCGGATTTTCCATTGTTTTGGCGCTTTTTTGTGAGGTGCAGGAAAGGATTCCCATACCGATGATTGCTAAAAGGATTATTTTTTTCATTGTGGCGATTTATGGCAAATTTATCGCTTTTAATTTTAATTCTAAAGAAAACGGAGATGACAAAAAACAAGAATGCCCCGAAAATTCAGGGCATCTGTTTATGGTGAAATATTTCTTATTCGTCGTCTACCTCGTCATCGAAACTGTCATCTGCGAAATCTTCTTCCTCATCGTAGTTTTCATCGTCTTCATCTTCAAAACCTTCTGAATCGAAATCGTCGTCGAAACTTCCGAAATCATCGTCCATCAATGGCATTGCAGAATTCTTTGCCGATCTTTTTCCGCCCGATTTGCTCGGCGCTTTCAGCGGCATATTGCCAAAACGGAAAACGGTGATCGGGTAATTTACGGCAGGTTTCTCGTCAACGATTTCCACGAGTTCGCAGAAGAATTCCCAAAGATCCATAAACCCGTACTGGAAATGGATTTTGTCGCCCACTTTCTCGAATGCCTCGTCGATGTACACATCGCTCATAATTTCGCCGTCGCCATCGTCGCTCATATCTTCGAGGGGAACAGTTTTCACAACAACACCTTCTTCATCGAGAATGTTGAACAGAGACAAATCCTCGCCAAGCAACGAGAACGCGCTCTTAATCCCCAAATGAAGGTTCCACAGATTCTGCTTTCCCTTGATTTCTACATCACGAAAAATATCGTCTTTGGTATCTAAAATGATGCGGATTTTGTAAACCATTTTTACTTTAATGAATTTGCAGTTAGTTTTTTTAGATTCGTTTTTCGGCTACAAATATAAAACAATTGAGATTGGACAAAAAAATATTTTCACCGCTTTTTTTCTGAAAAGTTTTGGCTAAATTCCTGCCCTAAATCAGTTACTTTTTTGAAATTTTGAAATAAACCTAAGCTTGATTACATCTTCTCTAAGTAAACGCAAAGTTCAATTCTAATCTATCTCAATTTTAAGACGACAAAGATTTCCCGCTACAGCGAAATGATGAAGCGGTCATTTAGTAAAAATATATCTTTGCGAACCTTGTGAGAAAAAAATACTCACAAAGCCAAACAAAGCTAAATTATTTTTCTTGCTCCAGTTTTAAGATAAACGAAGGCGCTAATGCTCATTAAAGATACACAAAGATATAAATCACAACAGGTTCTTTCAAATCAAAATCAAACAGCTCAGTTGCTTTTTTCCAACATAAATTGGAATTTCGTTCCTTGAAGATAGGTACTTTCTACAGAAATATTTTCGCTGTGTGCCTCCATAATATGCTTTACGATCGCCAATCCCAATCCTGAACCGCCGTCGTTCCGGTTCCGGCTGGATTCCACACGGTAAAATCTTTCGAAGATCCTCGGCAATGCTTCGGGTTTTATTCCCATTCCGTTGTCTTCCACTTCGATCATTACCTTGTTCTTCAACACGCTGGTTCGCACGATAATTCTTGCCTGTTCCCTGTTTGCATAATGAATTGCATTGGAGACAAGGTTGATCAGCACCTGCGAAATTTTCTGTTTGTCGGCGTTTACAAATACTTGCGGAGTGGCGCTTTGCAGTGAGACTTTTGCATTTTTTCTCTGGGCTTCGAGATCCAGAAGGTCGATAATTTCTTTAATCAAATTATTAATGTCAAAACGACTTACATTCAAGGTAATCTCGCCCGATTCGAACTGGTTGATCATATCGAGATCCTGCACGATATTCAGCAACCGTTCCACCGATTTGTCGATGCGTTCCAAATATTTGTCGCGGATGGCGAGGTTTTCAATTCCACCGTCCATTAAAGTTTCCACATATCCCTGAATTGAAAAAAGCGGGGTCTTCATTTCGTGGGAAACGTTCCCGATGTACTCTTTCCGGTAGGTTTCCATTTCCTTCATCGTGTCGATTTCGGTGGCATTTTTCTGGCTCATTTCCGAAACCCTTTCTCCAAGTTCCTGAAAATTCAGCCCGCTTTCATCTTCCTGGATAATGGTTTCGGGAAGGATGGACGAGATTTTACGGATCTGTCTTTTACCGTAAAAGTTGAGCAGGAAGTCGATCACGAAATAATTGATGACCAAGAAAACAACCGAACTGATTCCGATCGTGGCATAAAATTCAGTGTCGGTGTCGGAAAAGTCGTCTTTCACCGAATCGAAGATGTACACGACCATTAACATGACCGCTGTGAGAATCAAAGATGCAAAAAAAGTGAACCGCTGAAACTTCATACGTTGTGCATTCCCAGTTTTGTGGGATTCACAAAGTTACACAACTAATTTGTAACCGATCCCTTTCAAGGTCTGAATGGCGTTGATCCCCAATTTCTCGCGGAGCCGTCGGATGTGTACGTCGATGGTTCTTTCGCCTACGATCACATCGTTTCCCCAAACTTTTTCGAGGATTTCCTCGCGTTTGAAAACTTTGTCGGTATTTGAAGCCAATAGATAAAGGAGGTCGAATTCTTTCTTCGGGAGCAGGAATTGCTGGTTGTTTTTGGTAACGCGGAAATTGTCTTTATCGATCACCAAATCCCCAATTTCAATAGTTTTCGACGAATCCGAAACCTGTGAAGTAAGCTGCAGTAACGCATTGACTTTAGAAATGAGCACTTTTGGTTTGATGAGCTTCACAATATAGTCGTTAGCTCCTGCCTGAAAACCTGCGAGTTGGGAAAACTCCTCGCTTCTTGCGGAAAGAAAGACGATGAGGGTTTTGCTGAGTTCCTTGATCTTCCTTAAATCCTGGCAGGTTTCGATCCCGTCTTTCTCGGGCATCATCACATCGAGCAGGATCAGGTCGGGAATGATTTCTTTGGCTTTTTCGATTCCTTCGTTCCCGTTGTTTGCAGTGTACACCATGTAACCTTCTTTTTCGAGATTGTATGAAAGGAGTTCGAGAATATCCATTTCATCATCAATCAAAAGAATTTTTTTCTGAATCATTTCTACTTTTTAACCTCTCAAAGTTAGTCATATTTAACATTCGAAATCCGGCCAAAAATAAAGTTCACAGAAAATTAACATTCGTTGTGAGTTCTTAAAGATTTATTAAAGAAGATTTAAAGTTGGCAAAACACCTTTCCGTTTTGATCTCCGTTTCTTTGCCTGAGGAAAAAGTAAAGTGAAATCCACTATGAAAGTAAACAAGCTGACTATCGCGGTTTTATTTTTAACCGCTTCATCATCAGTAATCTACGCTCAGCAAAAAAAGAGCGACACCATTCACAAAGAAAAGAAGATCGAAGGGGTAACCATTCAGGGAGCCACCAAGAAAGGAACCGAGAGCAACATCATCAACCTTCAAAGGAAATCAGTTGAAGTCATTGAAAGAGTTGGCTCGGTGCAGTTGGAGAAACAGGGAATCGGCGATGTTTCAGTTGCGGTCACGAAAGCTACAGGCGCACAAAAGCAGGAAGGAAGCGGGCAGGTTTTTATTCGAGGTCTTGGAGACAGAAACAACTCAACCACGATGAATGGACTACCAATCCCAGCGAACGACCCAATTTACAAAAATATTGATCTGAGCATCATCAAGACCGACATGATTGATTTTGTGGGGCTCGAAAAAGTATATAACCCAAAATTATGGGGAGACATGTCGGGTGCAAATGTTGATGTTGTTTCTAAAATTTATACCGGAAAACCTTATTTTAAAGTTAATCTGGGTTCTTCTGTTAATCTTAATGCAATAAAGAAGCACAATTTCTTTCTTCAGGACGGACCAGAATATTTCGGTTTCACCCAGATTATTCAGCCCACCAACAACAGCTTCATTAACAACGGATATGTGTTCAATACTTCATGGGCAAATAAAGAAGTTTTAAACCCAATCAACTCTTCACTGGGAATCGATTTTGGCAGGACTTTCAATATTGGCAATACGGGAAGACTAAGCTTGTTTGGCTTCGGATCCTTTGATAACAATTACGCTTACAAGGATGGCATCACCCGATCTGTGGACATGGAAGGAAATCCGACAAAAGATCTTTTCGGAACTGAATTCGCCTACGGAACCAACACCACAGGTTTGCTAAACCTTAATTACAGACTTAATGCGAACCATAATCTGAAATTGGTGACCAACTACATCCACACTTCAGAACAGAAACTTGAGAATTATTCAGGATACATTCGAGACACCAATGAAAATCGCACACAGGAAACCGCAATGCTCCGAAGAGCGAACTACAAGACGAATGACCTGTTTATCAACCAACTTTCAGGTGAGCACACCATCACTTCACCGTTAAAGCTATTCTGGAATATTGGCTACAATAGATTGGACAGCAGAAGACCTGACAGAATGCAGAATATCTCTGTTTTCAATTTCACAGAAGACAGCAATTATTTTGCGGCAAGTAATCCCGGAGCAAACAACAGATATTTCGACAAACTTGTGGAAGACGACGTAGTAGGTAATCTACATGCAGATTATCAGTTCACCGAAAACTTAAAACTTACACTGGGCTATAACGGGAGATACAAGCAAAGTGACTTCAAGGCAACACAATTCAACCTTAGGGTTAATGCTTCACCCAAAACCTACTATTTGAATCCTGCAGATTACGGAAGTTTCTTCAACTCGAATAACTATAATGCAGGTTTATTTGATATTGTAACCTTCCGTGGAGACATTAAATGGAATCCCGAAACGGCGCTAACTCCGCAATCTTATTATTCTGACGTTATTAATAATGCAGGTTTCGCAAATGTAGAATATAAGTTAAGTGAGAAATTTACCGGCCAATTAGGGGTAAGATACGACAACCTTGATCAGAAAATGACCTACAGCACTGCAATCAAAGAGGGTCAGGTGGACAAGAAATACTCAAAAATATTGCCTGCTTTGAACTTGAAATACAGTGTTAACGACAGCAATAATCTGAGGTTTTCAGTCTCAAAAACCTATACAACACCACTTCTTTTGGAAGTAGCACCCTATGAATATGAGGAAGTTGATGAATTAAGTTTCGGTAACCCGGCACTTTACCCTTCAGATAACTATAACGCCGACCTAAAATGGGAATGGTTCCCGAAGAGGGGTGAAGTAATTTCGATAACCGCTTTTGGAAAATATATCCAGAACCCTATCTCGAGAGTTACAGTAAACTCTTCCTCTAACTCGGTTTCATTTGTGAACATCGGAGATACCGGAACTGTCTTTGGGGCGGAAGTTGAAGTCAGAAAGGATCTGTTCGAAATGGGAAACACTAAACTATACACTTTCCTTAATGCAACATACCTTAATACAAGCCAGGAGTTGAGCAGAGAAAAAGTTTCGACAGAAACCAACACTTCCTACGGATATACCATATCAATCGACCCTTCGAAATCAAAAGATAAAATGCAGGGAGCATCTGATTTTCTTGCGAATGTAAATTTGGGTCTGGAGAAAAAATGGGGAGAAAAGAACTCGATGGACTTTGTGGTTTCATACTCGCATATTTCCGACAACATTTACGCAATCGGTTATGCAAAAAAAGGAAACCTTGTTGACAAAGCCATAAACATGCTTGACGCTGTGATGAAATTTAACCTAAGTAACGGCGTAGGCATTTCTCTAAGTGGCAAAAATCTACTGAACCCTAGTTTCAAGAGAGTGCAGGATAACACAAATGGAGAAGTTACCGTTCGCGACCATAAAAAAGGTATTATTCTCGGAATGGGTGTCTCCTATCAATTTTAATAAAAGTAATATTTAAACAAAATCAAAACAAAAAGTAAAAGTTATGAAAAAGAATCATCTAAAAGTAATGGCAGTAGCAGCATTGGTTTCTTCTACATTTGCCTTAGAATCGTGCAGGAAAGACGATCCGGCTCCTTCCCAACCAACATTAACAGGTATCGCAGCCAACTTCAACGATTTCAAAGGTGAAGTAAAGGCAGGGGAAAAAGTAACCCTGGATCCAACTAAGGTTTACAAACTTACCGGTGGGGTTCACGTTAAAGAAGGTGGAGAACTCATCATTCCTGCAGGAACAAAAATCGAATCTACCGCTGGAACCGCTGCTTACATTACCGTGGAACAAGGTGGTAAAATCTTTGCAAACGGAACTTCAAGCTCACCTGTAGTTTTCACTTCTCCTACAGGAACAGCTGGAAGCTGGGGCGGAATCGTAATTTGCGGTAGAGCACCAATCAATAAAGGGACTACTGCAAATGCAGAAGTAGGTAACGCTACTTATGGTGGAACCAACGCCGCTGATAACTCCGGTTCATTAACCTATGTAAGAATTGAACATTCAGGAGCTATCTTCACAGGTGAAAAAGAATTCAACGGACTTTCTTTATTCGGAGTTGGTAATGGAACAAAGATCGAAAATATTTCAATCCTTAACGGAGCAGACGACGGTATCGAATTCTTCGGAGGTACGGTGAATGTTTCCAACATTATCTCTGTAGGAAACGAAGACGATGCTTTCGACTGGACTGAAGGATGGAAAGGAACCGCAACAAACATCTACACAAAAAGAAGAGCAAATGGAATAGGCAACAGAGGTATCGAAGCCGACAACAATGCTGACAACAACAACGCAGAACCAAGATCAAACCCAACCATTAAAAACGGAACCTTCATTGGGGATCCAGCTTTTTCAGGAGAATCGGACGGTTTCAAACTAAGAGTGGGAACTTACGCAACCATTGACAATGTTGTTCTTTCAAACTGGAAAACAGGTATCAACATTGAGCATGATGCTTCAGTCGCTTATTTTAACGGATCAGGAAAAATCACTAATGTGAAATTCGACAATGTTACAACTAAAGCTTCTGTAAAAGCAAGTTCCGGCAGTCCTTCTGCAACTTTGCAAGACAACACTTATGTTGAAAACGCAAATGCAAACGGAGCCGGAAATGGACTGGCGGTACCGACTTGGGCAGGAACTTGGGGCGGACTGTAACCTACAATCATTTAACACTAAATTAAATAAACCGCAGGACTATTTCCTGCGGTTTTCCTATTTTTCAAAGTAAAAATTCTTCACTACTCCTCATCCTCATACTGCTCCAGATAATAAGTAAAGGTAAAATCATCCAGCTCGTCATCGGCATCTTCGAGCGTCGTCAGCAAATCCTCGAAAGTTTCCAGCTGCTCCACACTCATATTCACAAACTCGATGTGAAGCGGAAGTTCCACAAATCCCGTGATGGAATCAAAAAGCGCGTCGAGGTTGTCTCCAAAATAATCGGGAAGCGCGAGCTTCTCTTTTAACTGGGTATAGAAATCTTCGTAATCGCCGATGTCGGTAAAGTCGATGTATATTTCTTTCATGTTGGTTTGAGGGTATTTGAGGTGGTTTGATGTTGTTTGAAGTGGTTTGAGATGGTTTGAGATGGTTTGAAGTGGTTTGACAAAAGTGATCAGCGCAATTTCAAATTTATCAAATCCCTCAAACAATATCAAACAAAGAGTTATTGTTTCTGAAAAATTCTATAATGATCTTTAGTCAGCCACACGTCGCCGTTTTTGGTAAAGACGATTCGGTCGGCTTGTCGGTGCCCGCATTCGTAATTCACGTCTGCTTCGAAATATTGGTCACCTTTCGGCAATGTTTTTTCACGGTTCGAAAACCGGTCGCCGCCAATCACTCTTCCCGGCAATACATCGCAGAGGTTTCCTTTTGATGGAACCCATCCCTGGTTTCTTGCCTCAGATTTGGTGATGTAGTATTCTGGAAGTCGTCGGTTTTCCTTTACATAGGCGATGACTTGGGTTTCTTCCGCCAACTGATCGGTGCTGGAAGAATTCCGAGAATTCGCGGATCGGGAATTGCTCTTTCTAAAATCCTGATTTCTTTGAGGTTCATTCACCTGAACTTGCTGCGAAGATTCGGCTGGATTTTTCTTTTCAATTTTATAGTTGTTGAAAAGATACATTGCCAAAAATGCACTAAGCAAACCAATGATGAAGAAAAGGAAGAGTTTTACATTTTGTCTGTTCATTATTTATTGTATTTAAAGACCACCCCGTCAAAAATTTTCTGCGAAAATTTTCGCCACCCCTCCAAAGGAGGGGAATTTTATCGCCATTGTTCCGGGATATCGCAAATCGGAATCGGCTGGATCTTGTGTTGTGCGGCTTTGTTCATTCTTTTAAAAATCTGGTACACTTCCAAATCGCGTCCGCTGTAATCGGATTCGGATTTTGTGCCCCACTCTTTCTGGATTTTTTCCAGTTCGGGATAAGTAGCACCGATTTGCTGTTCGTCGGTTCTTTCCGCATCCCAAAGTCCGTCGGTTGGAATGGCGTTTTGAATCGATTCCACGAGATTCAGTGCTCTTGCCAATTCATAAACTTCTGTTTTGTAGAGATCGGCGATTGGCGACACATCTACTCCACCGTCTCCGTATTTGGTGAAAAATCCGATTCCGAAATCTTCAACCTTATTCCCTGTTCCGCAAACCAAAAGCGAATTAATCTGTCCGTAATAATACAGCGTCAACATCCGCAAACGGCTTCTGGTATTGGCAAACGCAAGTTTTTCGGCGGGGAATTCCTCATCCTTGACATCGAAAGTCTTGTAAAGTTCCTCGAACGCGGGAGTAAGATTTACGCTGATTGCTTTCGAATTGGGAAATCGTTGGGTGATATCGTTCATGTGTTCCCACGCTCGGTTGACCTGGTCTTCTTTTTGGCGAATCGGCATTTCGATCATCAAAAGATCGAGACCGGTCATCGCACAAAGTGTTGAAACTACGCCCGAATCTACACCACCAGAAACTCCGAGTACATAACCTTTTACGCCGGCTTTCGCTGCATAATCTTTCAGCCACGAAACGATATGGTCGATCACTTTTTCAGTTTGCATCTTTTCTTATTTTTCTAAATTATTTTTGAGTTCATACCAGTAGCATAAACCGTCGTGCTCCATAAATTCATCCGTTTTCTTAAATCCAAGTTTCTCTAAAGTATGAATTGATGAACTATTTTCGGAATGAGCGTGCGCGAAAATTTCGTCCAGTCCCATTTTCCCGAAACCAAAATTCAGCCATGCTTTTGCCGATTCGGTCGCGTAACCTTTACCCCAAAATTCTGGTAAAAACCGATATCCCAAATCGTAGAAACCTGTTCGATTGTTAATGGGTTCCGTAATCAGTTTTAATCCCGACCAACCGATGAGCTGTCCGCACTCTTTTTCGATCACCGCAAATCTGCCAATTCCGTTTTCTCTGTACTGATTTTGTATGATTTCTATGTTTTTCCGGGTTTCAGCAATATCACTTATTGGTTCCACACCCACATATCTCATCACTTCCGCATTTTTATCCAAAAGAAAAAGCCGTTCAGCATCATCTTTTTCAAGTGCTTTCAAGATAAGTCGCTCAGTTTCTATGGGTTCTATTTCCATTAATTTCAGTATTTTTGTAAACCTCAAAAACAGATGTAAAAATAATGAAGTTTTTTAGATATTTCCTGATTTTTTTGACCATCACTTTCACTTTCAGTTCCTGTAAAAAGGAGACCGAAAACCATTGGAAAACCGAAATCAAAAATCCGGCGGCAAAAGTGGAAGTGACCGATATTTCAAAAGAACTTTACGATCAGAACATTTCTTTGGAGCAATTTAAGCAGAAATATCCGTGGTTTCAGGGGACGGTTTCCGATGAAGATTTTTCAGCGAGAAGAGAAGATGAAGGTGAGCAGAAAATCTACAAGGAAGCAATCGCAAAAATCGATGTGGCTAAACTGAACCGCGAATTGACCGATCTTTTTTCAAGGATAAAAAACTACTTCCCTGAATTTAAGGAACCTAAAGTTTTCCTTTACTCATCGGCTTTACAAAGCGCGTTGGATCCCATTTTTCATCAGCAGGAGCAAAATTTTCTTTTCATCGACATTACCGGATTTATGGGCGAAAACAATCCCAACTACAAAGGAATGGACGAATATTGGCAAAAGTCGATGAACCCTCAGAATATTGTTCCAAAAGTTTCAGGAATTCTGGCAGAATATTTCGTTCCGAGAAATGCAGACCACCAGAAATTCATCGACGAGCTGGTTTATCAGGGAAAAATTATGACGCTGCAGGATGCGTTCCTCCCCGATTTCCCCGACTATCTGAAAATGAATTATACCCAAAAACAATACGAATGGGCACTTGGAAACGAAGCCAATGTTTGGAATTATTTTGTGGAGAACAACCTTGCCTTCAGTGACGACACTCGACTTGGCGAAAGATTCATCAAACCGGGACCGTTTTCAAAATTCTATACCGAAGTCGATAACGAGTCTTCCCCACAAATCGGAATTTTCACCGGATGGGAAATCTGCAGGAAATTCTACAGCGAACATCCGAACACAAAATTGACCGACTTCCTCAAAATGAATGCGCAGGACATCTTTAACCAAAGTAATTATAAACCAAAAAATTAATTTAACAATTTATCAATCTACCAATTTACCAATCGTAATTGTTACATTGTTAAATTCTTACATTGCTACATTAGAATTATGAGAAAAACCCAGATTACCATAGACGTCGAACTTGACGAAAACCACGTTCCCGAAAACATGACCTGGAACGCACAGGACGGCGGAATCGAAAAAGAACCCACGAAAGCTACCATGATTTCAGTGTGGGATGATAGAAAAAACGAGGCATTGCGAATTGATCTTTGGACAAAAGATATGCAGGTGGACCACATGAAAATGTTCATCCATCAGGTTTTACTGTCACTGAGCAACACTTATGAAAGAGCAACCGGCGAGGAAGACGTTGCCGACTGGCTCGAAGATATGGCGGAAGAATTTGCACAGAAAGCCGCGATTAAAATGTAATCGCTGTCTTACAATCAAAAAACATGCTGTTTCCAAATGAAACAGCATTTCTTTTAATGGGTAAAACTCGTCGCTACTTTCTGATGAATTTGTGCGCGCTTGTCTGATTTCCGGTTTGGAGCAGCAGGATATAGTTTCCTTTTGACAAATCAGAAAGGTTGATTTTTCCGCCAGTTAAGATTCCTGACTTCACGATTCTTCCTGAGAAATCGGCAATTCTGTAAGATGAAGTTTTTTCTTTGGAATCCACATAAATCAAATCAGTTACTACTGTCGGATATACGGTAACTTTCGCAGCTGAAGCCGTATTTGACGCTGACAATAATTCTTCAAAATCAAGAATCGGGTAACCGTCATTCTTAGAGGCATCGTAATACCAAACCGCAGTTGGTCTCGATGCGTTCAACAAATCTGCCAATTGCTGAGATTTCATTTCCGCTGTTGTTTTCCCTGTAATATCGTAAGTTGCAGGTGGACCTTCAAACATTCCCACTGCATCAAGCGGTGCATTCGTATAATCGGAATAAACATTTTCTACCGTCATAAACTGGGTGAAACCGGCGAAACCACCGCTTGCTGTGACATTCGAAACAGTTCCTGTAGAATATACATTTTTGGTAATCGCATTTGCTTGCGGCCCTCCGTAAAATCCACCCACTCTTTCAGAGGATGCGAAAACATCTGATCTTGTGTACGAATCAGTAATTACATTATCTCTACCCGGTCCAAAAGCCATCGTACTAAATCCTGCAAATCCACCCACGATGTATTGACCAGAAACAATTCCCTTTGAATATGATTTAGTAATGTTTGTCTTATCCCAAAGTGTTCCCACCAATCCGCCGATTTGGTTAACTCCCGTTACTGAACCTTCAGCTGACGAGTTGCTGATGGACGAATTGGTCAAAAGTCCGCCAACTAAACCACCCGCATTGTAGCCGGTTACAGAAATGTTTACATTTTTCGCGTGGCAGTTGTTCATGATACTGTTCGTAGAAAGATTGCCGACAATACTTCCAGTCGTATCTTTCGCAGAAATTGTCACGTTTTCGGCAGTGAGGTTCTCAATGCTTCCATTGAACATCTGACCAACAAAACCTACGAAATCTCCATCAGGAAGATTGATGAAGATATTGGAAACCTTTTTGTTGTTCCCCTTTATGATTCCCGAGAAAGGAAACTGATAACTTTTGCCGATCGGCATCCACAAATGCACCCCAAAATCAAGATCAGCACCGATGGTCACTGTTTTTCCGGCGAAATTATTTCCGGCATTCACAATTTTTGCCAAACCTGCAACCTGTGCTGCAGTGGTCAATGTAAATTCCGTCGCAGTACCGTTATACCACGATTCATCGGCATTGTCCTGCCACAAAGTCGTCGGTGCTTTCTGAAAAAATTCCTGATTTCCCGGCGAAACCGGCGTTAGAAAAGTTACTTTTTCGCCTTCGTTTGGCGCTTTTATATTTTGAGCGAAAACAACGCTCCCTGTGCTGACAGCAAAAGCCGCCAACATCAATTTTTCTTTGATAAAATTTTTATTAGATTAAGCGCCGAAAATACAACAATCCCGCAAAACGGGCAAATATTATTCAGCAAATAACAGTTCGGAGTTCCAAAATTCTGATTGCAAATTTCGCATCCCAATTCTTAATCTGCTATCTTTGCAGTTATTATTAAAAACATTCAGCAATGAACTTCAATACCAAAGTAATCCACGGTGGGCAACACCACGAATCGGCAACAGGTTCCGTAAATGTTCCTGTATTCCTAACCTCAACTTTTGCGCAGAAATCTCCGGGAATCCATTCCGGTTACGAGTATTCCAGAGCGGCAAATCCGACAAGACAGGCATTGGAAGACAGTTTGGCATCCATCGAAAACGGAGCGAGAGGTTTGGCTTTCGGTTCGGGACTGGCTGCGATCGACTGCGTTTTGAAATTACTGAATCCCGGCGACGAAGTGATTGCTGTAGATGATTTGTACGGCGGAACTTACCGTATGTTCACCCGACTTTTTGAAAAATACAATCTGAAATTTACCTTCGTAAATTTTGATGATGTTTCGAAAATTTCTGATCTGATTACGGATAAAACTCGCTTAATCTGGTTGGAAACCCCAACAAATCCTTTAATGAAATTGGTTGATATTAAAGCCGTAACCGATTTGGTGAAAGGAAAAGATATTTTGGTTGCAGTCGACAACACTTTTGCAACACCTTATATTCAGCGTCCGTTGGATTTGGGAGCAGATATCGTGATGCATTCCGCGACAAAATATTTAGGCGGACATTCCGATGTGATTGCAGGTGCACTGATTGCAAAAGATGCCGAACTGGGCGAAAAACTTCACTTCATCCAGTTTGCAAGCGGCGGAATTCTCGGTCCGCACGATTCTTATTTAGTTTTAAGAGGGATTAAAACATTGGCTTTGAGAATGCAGAGACATTCCGACAACGGTTACGAAATCGCGAAATACCTTGAAAATCATCCTGCAGTGGACAAAGTTTTCTATCCACGATTAAAATCCCATCCACAACACGAACTGGCTTTAAGACAAATGAGCGAGAGCGGAGGAATGGTTTCCTTCACCTTTAAATCAGGGAAAAAAGAAGACGCCATCAAATTCTTGGAAAGGTTGAAAGTCTTCACGCTGGCTGAAAGTTTGGGCGGTGTGGAATCTCTTGCGAATCACCCCGCATTGATGACTCACGCATCAATTCCTGCCGACAAACGTGCAGAATTGGGAATCAGCGACGACTTGGTTCGACTAAGCGTAGGAATCGAAGACAAAGAGGATCTGATTGCCGATTTGGAAAGAGCATTTAATTCATAAAAAACTTCCAATTTGATCTGCGAAAAAGACGGTACGGTTCCGTCTTTTTTACTTTAATTCAAGACAGCGAGTTGGTTCTCATAAAACACAACCGTAACTTTTAGACACATTTTTTTACTAATCAAGAAAAATAAAAATGCTTAAAGCCGAACACGTCACCAAAACCTATAACGCAGGAAAAAAACTCGCATTGGAAGATTTTTCAATCGACGTTCCGGAAGGAAGTATTTATGGGCTCCTTGGACCAAATGGTGCCGGAAAAACCACCTTCATCCGCATTATTAACCAAATTACGCAGCAGGATTCCGGCGAAGTTTTTATCAACGGTAAAAAACTGAATCCCGAACACATCAAAGAGATCGGCTACATGCCGGAAGAACGCGGACTGTATAAAAATATGACCGTGGGTGACCAGATTCTTTATTTCGGCGAACTGAAAGGAATGTCGAAAAACGACGCGCTGAATCAGGCAAAATACTGGTTCGAGCAATTGCAGATTGACCAGTGGTGGAAAAAGAAACTGAGCGAGCTTTCCAAAGGAATGGCACAAAAAATTCAGTTTGTTGTGACCGTTTTGCACAGACCGAAACTGTTGATTCTTGACGAACCGTTTTCCGGTTTTGACCCCGTGAATGCAAACCTCATCAAAGACCAGATCCTGAAACTGAAAAATCAGGGTACAACGATTATCCTTTCAACACACCGGATGGAAAGTGTAGAAGAGATGTGCGATTATGTCGCACTGATCAACAAAGCAAAAAAAGTTCTGGACGGAAAAGTTTTCGATGTGCGTGAAAAATTCAAGAAAAATATTTTCGGAGTGACTCTTTCTGAGGTGAATGACGCTAACTTCGATGTTTTCAGAAATCAGTTCAACATCGAGCATTTTTCTACCGAAAACCAGTTGCTATCATTTGACATTACCAACGGGAGCGAACAAAATGTTTTGCTGACCGAATTGATGAAAGTGGGAAAAATACGTTCCTTCGACGAAAGAATTCCAAGTATGAACGAGGTGTTCATCAATGCCGTTTCCAATGACGAAACCCACCATTAATTAAGAAAAAATTTATGAAAAATATATTTCTGATTACCCGCCGCGAATATCTGACGCAGGTCAAGAAAAAATCCTTCGTCATTCTCACTCTTCTGGCGCCGATTATGATGATTGGTTTTGGAGCGCTGATCGCTTTTATGTTTAAAGCCAACGAGAGTTCGAACACCTTCAATGTGATCGACAAGAGCGGAATATTTGTGAATGAATTGAAAAGCGACAAAGCAATCAAATATGTTTTTGTGTCGAAAGAAAATGAGAGAGCGCTCACTTCAACCTTAAAAGAAATGACCGGAATCGACGGATTGCTGATCATTCCAGAGCTCAAAAACAATAATTTCGACGAACTTGAAAATAACGCTCAGCTGCTGATCAACAAAAAAATCGGTTTCGACACTAAAACAAACTTGGTGGCGGATTTGTCGAGGATCATTAAGAAAGAGAAAATCAAAACCCTGGGAATTTCTGAAAATCAGATTAAAGACCTTGACAAGAATTTCAGTTTGAAAACAACCAACGTAGTCGATGAAAAAGGTGCGGATGACAGCTTGTCTTTCGGTGTAAAATCAGGATTGAGTATGGTTTTGATGTATGCTGTTTTTATGTTTATCATCATTTACGGAGTTCGTGTAATGCGGAGTGTTTTGGAGGAAAAAAACAACCGCGTTGTAGAAATCATTATCTCGTCGGTAAAACCTTTTGAACTGATGATGGGGAAAATTCTGGGAGTGACTTTGGTGGCATTAACGCAGTTCAGCATCTGGATAACAATGTCGGTAATTGGCGCACTTTTTCTGAATACAGGTTTTGGAGCAATGCAGTCCCAAATTCCGGGCGGTGAAGAATCTGCCGAAATGATCCAGAAGTTTGACTTTAAGCAGACCGCAACCGAAGTTTCACATATCTTGCTGGATATGAATTTCCCGTTGATTATTTTTGTCTTTATCGTTTTCTTTCTTCTTGGCTATATTTTTTACAGTTCAATGTATGCCGCAATTGGTTCTGCTGTTGATAATGAGACGGAAACACAGCAGTTTACTTTATTTGCGATCATTCCATTGATGCTGGGAATGTACGGTAGCTTCACGATCATGAATAATCCGGAAGGTCCGCTTGGTTTTTGGCTCTCTATCGTTCCGTTCACTTCGCCGGTCGCGATGATTGCACGAATTCCTTTTGGAGTACCGGTTTGGCAAATTGCATTGTCGATTATTCTTCTTTTGCTTTCAACGTTATTAATGGTGTATATCGCTGCAAAAATTTACCGCGTTGGAATTTTGAAGTACGGAAACAAAGCAAGCGCAAAAGAACTGTGGAAGTGGATCAGGAGCTAATTTGGCGGAATTGTCAACTGACTAAGTAAAAGAAAAAGCCCCGCGAAGTAATTCTTGCGGGGCTTCTTAGTATAAATGATCTCTTTAATCAAAAATATAGCTCAAACCAACACTCAGAACTTGTTCTGACTTCTTTTTGGCGAGGTTGGGATCCTTCATCAATCCGGGGTAGGTATTGCTTAACCCCAAATCGTAGCGACCGGTAAGTTCCAATTTTCTTTTATAAGAATAACCTAAGCCAAATCCAAGTGCAAAATTGAATGACGCAGCTTTACCGTGTACAAGCTCACCGTTGATCACCTGACCTTCTACCGTGTATCTTTGCGGTGCATTTTTGATAGTTTGACCTATTAAAAAATTAAATTTCGGACCCGCCATTGCAAAAAATTCTGATTCGGCTTCCGAAAAGAACCCTTTGAAATAGATGGGAACGCTGATGTAACTGTTTCCGTAAATGGCATTATAATCGGGTGAGTTTTTCGCGTTTTTATCTTTCCCAGATTCACCCGCTCCAAGATACTCCAGCTCAGGCTGAATATAAAACTGGTCGCTGCTATCAATAGGAATTACCGCCAAGAGTCCGCCATAAACGGAATATCTCGCTCCAGAAGGATTATGCGCATTACTCACTCTGGAATAAGTTGCTCCGCCAGTGATTCCGTATCTCGTGCTTCTGAAATCAATCTGTGCACTCAACATCAGGGAAGCCGACATTGCAATTCCGAAAACAATTTTTTTCATTCTATTTGTGTCTAATTTTTATCCCAAAACCTGGGCAACGGTCGAACCGATTTCTGCCGGTGAATCTACAACGTAGATTCCGTTTTCGCGCATGATCGCCATTTTCGCCTGTGCGGTATCGTCTGCTCCACCTACGATTGCTCCTGCGTGTCCCATTGTTCTACCTTTTGGTGCGGTTTGTCCCGCGATAAATCCTACTACAGGTTTTGTGGAACCGCTTGCTTTGTACCATCTCGCTGCTTCAGCTTCCAAGCTTCCGCCGATTTCGCCGATCATTACTACCGCTTCGGTTTCAGGGTCGTTGATGAACAGTTCGAGTGCTTCTTTGGTAGTGGTTCCGATGATTGGGTCACCACCAATTCCGATTGCGGTTGAAACTCCGTAACCTGCCTTAACAACTTGATCTGCAGCTTCGTAAGTTAAAGTTCCTGATTTGGAAACAATGCCTACTTTTCCTTTTTTGAAAACGAAACCAGGCATAATTCCGATTTTAGCTTCATCAGAAGTGATGATTCCCGGACAGTTTGGACCGATCAGTCGGCAGTCTCTGTCAGCAATATAAGATTTTACTTTTACCATATCCTCCACAGGAATTCCTTCCGTAATACAAACGATTACTTTAATTCCGGAATCTGCCGCTTCCATAATCGCGTCAGCTGCAAAAGCCGGCGGTACGAAGATGATGGAAACATTGGCTCCCGCTTTTTCCACTGCATCTGCAACGGTGTTGAAAACCGGTTTCCCCAAATGTTCAGAACCACCTTTTCCCGGGGTAACTCCACCCACAACATTGGTTCCGTACTCAATCATCTGACCGGCGTGGAAAGTTCCTTCATTTCCTGTAAAACCCTGTACGATTACTTTTGAATCTTTGTTTACTAATACTGACATTTTTTATTTTTTATAATTTATTCGTTGAATTTTAATATCTACAAAAATACTTAATAAAATTTGATTATTTTGAATTGGAAAGAATCTATTTCAAATTCTTAATCTTCACCTCTTTCCTTAAATAATCCCGGAATTCCTCGGCAAGCGGACCAAAATAGGTTCCTTTTTTCAGGTCGCGGTTCACACCGGATTTTGCAAGAAGAACGGTTCCGCTCGCGACGCGCACTCCTGAAGCCATCCCAACCTGTCCCCAAATCGTAACTTCATCCTCGATGATGCAACAACCTGCAATTCCGGTTTGTGACGCAATCAGCACTTTTTTTCCGATTACCGTATCATGCCCAATCTGGATTTGGTTATCCAACACCGAACCTTCACCAATAACGGTAGAATCGGTAACTCCGCGGTCAATCGTGCAACAGTTTCCGATTTCCACATTATTTTCGATAACGACATTTCCCACCGAAATCAACCGGTCGAAATTCCCGTTCAGCTTTCTGTAATAAAAAGCGTCACCTCCCACAACCGTATTTGCCTGAATAATGACATTGTCGCCGATTACGGTTCTGTCACCAATCACCACATTTGGAAAAATTATACAGTTCTTGCCTATTTTCACATCATTCCCGATAACTGCAGAAGGATGTATTTTGGTTCCGTCTCCAATTTCGGTATTGTGAAGCTCTTCGGTGAAGTTATAGATTCTGGTAAAATGCTGGTTAATTTTGTTAAAATCCCTAAAAGGATCATCCGAAATAAGCAGTGCTTTTCCTTCGGGACAATCCACTTCCTTGTCGATCAGTATTACCGTTGCAGGTGAATTGAGTGCCTTTTCATAATATTTCGGATGGTTCACGAAAACGATTTCACCCGGTTTCACCATATGGATTTCATTGGTTCCCAACACGGGAAAGTTCTCATCACCTACATATTTTGCACCGATGATCTCCGAAATTTGTTTGAGCGTTTGGGGATGTTTAAAAATCATTTCCTATTTGTTTAAAAAGTTTCAGGTTCCAAGTTTCAAGTTTTGACTTTAGTATGGAACTTGAAACACGAAACCCGAAACAAAATATTTGACTTATTTTACTCTTTCTAAGTAACTTCCGTCTTCGGTGTTGACCTTAATTTTATCTCCAGCTTCGATGAACAGGGGAACCATCACGCGTGCTCCAGTTTCTACAATCGCATTTTTCAAAGCGTTGGTTGCAGTGTTTCCTTTTACTCCTGGATCAGCTTCAACCACGTCGAGATAAACTGTCGGAGGAATTTCAGCAGAAAGTGGAGATTCGTCGGCTTCCTTCAAGATAATGGTTACCTCTTCTCCCGGCTTCATAAACTGTGCGTTTTCGATCATATCTTTGTTGATGTAGATCTGCGAAAATTCATCATTGTTCATAAAGTGGAAACCATTGTCGTCATCATAAAGGTACTGGAATTTACGGGTGATCACTTTCACCTCGTCAATTCTGTGACCTGCCGAGAAAGTATTGTCGATCACTTTCCCGTTGGTTACCGATTTTAGTTTAGTCCTTACGAAAGCCGGTCCTTTTCCAGGTTTCACGTGAAGGAATTCAATAACTTTGAAGATATCGTTGCTGTATTCAATACAAAGTCCTTTTCTGATATCGTTGCTTGTTGCCATCTATATATGTTTAAATTTTATTAAGTTTGAGGTTTGAGGTTTGACATTTGACGTTTGAAGTTTCGGGTTTTAGGTACTCACAATTTTTTCTATTTTTTTTATTTGAGTTCGTGAATGCTTCGCATTTCAAGTTTCAAGTTCCAGGTTTTAAGCACACTCCAACTCACCCACTCTCCAACTCACCTACACTCCGACTCACAGACTCTCCTACTCTTTCCCCGGTCCGTATCCTTTTACGATTCCGCGTGGTGAGTTTCTGATGAATTCCAGAATTTCGTCGCGTTCCGCAGTTGGGAGCATTTCTTTTTCGATAAAGCTTGACGCTTGAGAAACGTTCATTTTCATCTGGAAGATTGCCCGATAAATTTTCTGGATTTCAAATATTTTTTCGTTGGTAAAGCCCCTTCGTCTCAATCCCACGGAATTTATTCCCGCATAAGACATCGGCTCTCTCGCTACTTTGATGTAGGGTGGAATATCTTTTCTTACCAAAGTTCCCCCCGAAATCATCACGTGTTTGCCGATTTTTCCGAACTGGTGCACTGCGGAAAGTCCGCCCATTACCGTAAAATCTCCGATCTCAACATGACCCGCGATTCCACATCCGTTCACGATGATTACATTGTTTCCGATCACGCAGTCATGCGCGATGTGCGAAGTTGCCATGATCAGACAATCCTTCCCGATTTTGGTATAACCGAGCGCCTTGGTTCCACGGTTTACGGTAACACATTCTCTGATCGTGGTGCCGTCTCCGATAATTACTTGAGTATCTTCACCATCGAATTTCAAATCCTGCGGAATTGCAGAGATTACCGTTCCCGGAAAAATCCTGCAGTTTTTACCGATTCTCGCACCGTCCATGATAGTTACATTCGGTCCGATCCAGGTTCCTTCGCCAATTTCCACATCACCTGCGATGGTGGTAAATGGTTCTACGATGACGTTTTTCTTGATTTTCGCACGTTTGTCAACGGCGGCTAACTGATGTACCATTTAGTCGGGTTTGTTTTTAGCAACCTGGGCCATCAATTCTGCTTCTACCACTACGCTGTCGCCAACATAGCCAAATCCCTGCATGTGTACAATTCCTCTTCTGATGGGGGTTATGAGTTCGATTTTAAATACCATGGTATCACCGGGAACCACCTTTTTCTTGAATTTTACTTTATCAATCTTAATGAAATAGGTTGAGTAATTTTCCGGATCAGGAACGCTCGCCAAAACCAAAATTCCGCCGGTTTGCGCCAAAGCTTCCACCTGTAGAACTCCCGGCATAACCGGTTCTTTCGGAAAGTGTCCCACGAAAAACGGCTCGTTGAAAGTGACGTTTTTCAAACCGACCACATGCTTATCTGAAAGTTCCAAAACCTTGTCGATCAACAGGAACGGATAACGGTGCGGCATCAAACGCATAATCCCATTGATGTCGAACACCGGTTCTTTGTTGATATCGATATCGGGAACGTTTTTCTTTTTCTGAAGTTTCCACTGGCGGTTCAGTTTTTTTGCGAATTGGGTATTCACAAAATGGCCTGGTTTATTGGCAATCACTTTCCCTTTAATCTTAACGCCAACCAAAGCCAAATCACCGATCACGTCGAGTAATTTATGACGTGCTGCCTCGTTTGGGTAATTGAGCGTAAGATTATCTAAAATCCCGTTCGGTCGGATTGCGACATTATCTTTGTTAAAAGCTTTTTTGAGTTTTTCCGCAGTATCTGGAGTAAGTTCTTTGTCAACGTAAACAATCGCGTTGGAAATATCGCCACCTTTGATCAAACCTGCATCCAGAAGCATTTCCAGCTCATGAAGGAAACTGAAAGTTCGTGCGGTTGCAATCTCCTCCTTAAATTCAGAGATATCTTTTAAGGTCGCGTTCTGTGTACCGAGAACTTTCGTACCGAAATCCACCATCGTGGTCACTTCATAAGTATCGGAAGGAATAATGGTCAACTCCGATCCAGTCGCCGGATCCACATAATTGAGGACTTCCTTGATCACGAGATATTCTCTTGCCGCGTTCTGTTCTTCGATTCCTGCCTTTTCGATTGCTTCAACAAAGAATTTGGAAGAACCGTCCATAATCGGTGGTTCCGCACTGTTGATTTCGAGAATCGCATTGTCGATATCGCACCCAACCAACGCAGCGAGAACGTGTTCGCAGGTGTGGATTCTAACGCCCAATTTTTCAAGCGTAGTTCCGCGTTCTGTGGTTGTGACGTAGTTTACGTCAGCTTCCACATGAGGAGTTCCCTCTAAATCGGTTCTCACGAACACAAAACCTGTATTCTCTTTTGCCGGTTTCATCGTGAGCGTTACTTCATGACCGGTATGCAAACCGATTCCTGATAACGAAACCTCCTCTTTTAAAGTTTTTTGTTTATCACTCATTAGTTTTATCTTTTGAGTTGAGCTCAAGCGTATTAATTCTTTTTATAATATCGGTAAAATTCCTGAAATGCACGTAGTTTCTGCGGTATTCTCCTGCGTTGATTGCGGGTGAACCATACAGAATTTCGCCATCTTTAGCATTGGAATTCACTCCACTCTGCGCCTGGATTTTTACCTGATTTCCTATTTGAATGTGGCCTACAATTCCGACCTGTCCTCCGATCATATTCCAGTCGCCGATTACGGTGGAACCTGCGATTCCCGCCTGTGCAGCGATCACGTTGTTTTCACCAATTTTTACATTATGTGCAATCTGGATAAGGTTGTCGATTTTCGTGCCTTTCCCAATAATGGTCGAACCGATTGTTCCTCGGTCGATACTGCAGTTGGAACCGATTTCCACATTGTCGTGGATGACCACATTTCCCAATTGCGGAATTTTTTGGTAACCGTCCTTCGTGGGCTGAAAACCAAACCCGTCCGAACCAACCACTGTGTTGGAATGAATGATGCAGTTGTCGCCAATTGCACAATAATCGTAAATCCGCACACCGCTATATAACACGCAGTTCTTGCCGATTTTTACATTTTTACCGATATAAACGTGGGGATAAATCTGGGTTCCGTCGCCGATTCTCACTTTTTCTGAAACGCAGGTAAAAGCACCCACATACACATTTTCGCCGACCACTGAAGTCTCATGGAACACTGCGCCGTCTTCAATTCCCGATTTTCTACCCTGCATTTCTTTGTAGAGGTTCATCAGAATCTGGAACGAGAGATAGGCGTCTTCAACTGCGATGATGGTTTTGGAGTAACTTTCCTTGGTCAAAAGTTTTTCAGAAACGATGAGCACCGAACATTTCGAGGAGTCGATATAGTCTGCAAATCTTTCCTGGGCGACAAAAGAAAGATGGCCTGCTTCGCCACTTTCGATTGGGGAAACTCCCGTGATCACGGCATTTTCGTCCCCGATGATTTTCCCGTTGATAAAACCTGCAATTTGAGATGCACTGAATTCCATATCGTGCAAAGATAAGAAATTATGATTTACGCAAGATGTTTTCAGCGTTTTAGCCCTAAAATTTTTAACCAAAAAAAGCTGAAAAATGATTTTATTCGCTGTCGATCCAGGTTCGTGAAAATCACAACTATGAAACGAGATTGCTTTGACAACCTGTTCGTTAATTAATAGCAGATTTCAAAATCAGATTTCTCTTGGAAACGAAAGAATATACTTCGTGTTCAGCTGCGTAATTGACGAGGAAAGTATTTGATTTTCAGAATTTTCAAGTGTGATTTTTGTTCCGTTTTTCAGAAGCAGGTAAATCGGCTGTTTTTCGGAATTGTACGGAAGCAGACTTCTTGAAATTTCATCCACCAATTTATTTCCGTTTTCAATTCCAAATTTTTCATTGGTTTTTTCCACTTTTTCTTGAATAAATGCTTCATCAAAAGACTTCGATGAAATCATAGTTTTCGGGAAATTTCTCTGAATCACGCATTTACATAAATAAGACAAAATAAAATCCTCATTTTTCGTCCAAAATTTCATCGCCTGAATCACGTCGTTGTCGTCGAGTTCGGTAAATCTTCGGATGTCTTCTTCGGTAGCTCTCTCAAAATCGTTCTTGTAGAGAAAATATTTCAAATTTTCAGAAGCAGGTAAGTCTTTTCCGAGAGAAACGAGTTTTTTAGCTCTGTCTAAAATTTTAACCAATAGATGTTCCGCCAAAGCCGAAGTTTTGTGATAGTAAACCTGCCAATACATGAACATTCTCGCCGTGAGGAAATTTTCAATCGAGTAAATTCCTTTCGCGTCAATCACCAATTCATCATTAGAAACATTCATCATCGAAATGATTCGTTGCGTGTTGATATTTCCTTCGGAAACGCCGCTGTAGAAACTGTCCCGCTTTAAATAATCGAGTCGGTCAACATCGAGTTGGGAAGAAATTAGTTGGTTAAAAAACTTTCTATGATATTTTCCCTGAAACATTTCCATCCCCATTGAAAGTTCGCCGCCAAATTCCCCGTTCATTTTATTCATCAGCAAAAGCGACAGTTTTTCGTGATGCCAATCGTCCATCAACATATTTTCCAGAGCGTGGGAAAACGGACCGTGACCAATATCGTGCAACAAAATCGCCAACATCGCCGACTTTTCCTCTTCTTTGGAAATCGCGACACCTTTCATCTTCAACGTTTCCAGCGCGGTAAACATCAGATGCATCGCTCCTAACGCGTGATGGAATCTCGTGTGCGTCGCTCCAGGAAAGATCAAATTCAGCAATCCAGTCTGCGAAATCCTACGCAACCTCTGAAAATAGGCATGCTCAATGACATCGAACAAAATTTCGTGGGGAATGGAAATAAATCCGTGAACAGGATCATTGATGATTTTGAATTTGTTGGTCACGTTGTTATGAATGATAAGTGATGAGTGATGAATGATAATTGATTGAATGCGACGTTTGATGTTTAGGCAAATATAAACTTTTTATTATTCGGAATAGATGAGTTGGAAAAAGTTGGGAACCAATTCATAAACTGTCTTTCATACAAATAAAGTCAGTTGACTGACTTTTTTAATAGAAAATAAGTCAGTCGAGTGACTTATTTTTGATGATGACTTTTAATTCGGTATTCTGAAGATTTTAATTTAACTAAAATTTAACGTGCATTTAAAAAAATCTTGGCAAAATATGGTTGTATTTTTGATGACTTCTTTGGTGGCAAAATCTCTTGCTGTACCAATAAAATTAAACTAATAATATTAAAAGAAATATATGTCGAAACTGATTTGGATTGATGATGAAGTGGATTTGCTGAAACCCCATATCGTATTTTTAGAGAATAAAGGTTATTCGGTTTCGCCCGTAAACAATGTCAACGAGGCGCTCGAAATGATCGAGAAAGAAAATTTTCAGCTCGCACTCCTCGACGAAAATATGCCAGGAATTACAGGACTGGAAGCAATTCCGATGATTAAGAACATCGATTCTGCCATTAAAATTGTGATGGTGACGAAAAATGAAGAGGAGCTGATTATGGAACAGGCGATCGGTTCCCAAATCGCCGACTACATCCTGAAACCCGTGAATCCGAACCAGGTTCTGCTCTCGCTGAAAAAGAATCTTCATGAGGACACTTTGGTGGAGCAGAAAACGATTCTCGAATACCAACAGGAATTCCGCAACCTTTCGATGGAGCTTTCGTATTTGAAGACTTACCAGGAATGGGCGGAATACTACAAGAAAATTTTGAACTGGGAAATTAAGTTCGATAAGGTTTTCGACAACGAATTTTCGGATTTGCTGCAAAGCCAAAAAGAGGAAGCGAACATCCAGTTCTCCAAATTCATCGAAAGAAACTACGAAGACTGGCTTCATGGCGGCGACAAACCGATGATGAGCCATACTTTATTTAAAGATAAGGTTAAAGCCGAAGTTGAGAAGGAAAAAGTTTTGCTTTTGATGATCGACAACCTTCGCTACGACCAGTGGAAAGTGATCGAGCCGCTCTTCACAAGGTTTTATAACAAGACTTCGGAGGATTACTATTTCAGTATTTTGCCGACCGCGACTCAGTACGCGAGAAATTCTTTTTTTGCAGGATTGATGCCGTCGGAAATCGAGAAAAGGTTTCCGCAGTTTTGGTTCAACGACAATGAGGAAGGCAACAAAAACGAGCACGAAAGAGACTTTTTGGAGGACCAGATGAAACGTTTGGGACTGTCGTCAAAATCAATGAAATACCTGAAAATCCTGAACGCCGATTTCGAAAGGAAAATTTTCGACGATTTCAACCAGCATAAAAACAATGATTTGTTGGTGATCGTTTACAACTTTATCGATATTCTGTCGCACGCGAAAACCGACAATGTGATTGTGAATCAGCTCATTCGCGACGACAAGACTTTCCGCTCGCTCACCTACAACTGGTTTGAGAATTCTTCATTAATGAAAATCATCAAAGCGGCTGCAGAAAGTGGTTTCAAACTCGTGATCACTACCGATCACGGAACAATTTATGTGAAAAAACCAAGCAAAGTTGTGGGCGACAGAGAAACCTCGACCAACATCCGCTACAAAACAGGAAGAAGCTTAACCTACGAAAACAACGATGTTTGGGCCATTTCAAATCCTGAAAAGCTGTTCTTGCCTAAAGGAAATTTAAGTTCGAAGTATATTTTTGCTAAGAATAATATCTTTTTAGCATACCCGAAGAACTACAACCATTTTGTGAATTATTATAAAGACACCTATCAACACGGCGGAATTTCATTGGAGGAATGTATCATTCCGATCAGCATTTTGGAACCCAAATAGTTTTTTTTCATAGTTTATTTGATTTGGGTTTCTGGGCGGAAAAGATTTTTAATTTTTTCCGCCTTTTATTTTAAAAGTTTGACGTTTGGAGTTTCGAGTTTCAGGTTTACTCACAATTTTTTCTATTTTTTTTTATTTGAGTTCGTGAATGCTTCGCATTTCAAGTTTCAAGTTTCGCGAGACAGGGTTCAAGATTAGGGGTTCAAGTAATTTCTCGCATATTATTGGGATTTCGCAGATTTTTCGATATTATCCAAAAAACAATGCGACACAGAAGAGCGGGTTGATTTTCACATCATTATCTTTTAGTTATATAATTTGGGGAAAGCTTTAACCACCCCGTCAAAAAATTTTTTTAAATTTTTAGACACCCCTCCAAAGGAGGGGAATAGCCCGACATCAAATAAGAATACGTCAAGTGTAATTTTTGTCTATTTTTGAATTATGAAAATTATCTCCTACAACGTCAACGGAATTCGTGCCGCTTTTACCAAAGATTTTGTCGGTTGGCTGAAAGTTGCCGATCCAGACGTTATCTGCATTCAGGAAAGCAAGGCGGGAAACGACCAGATCGACATCGAAGCGTTTGAAAAAATCGGTTTCCACAGTTACTGGCATTCCGCACAGAGAAAAGGTTATTCTGGTGTCGGAATTGCTTCCAAGGTAAAACCCAACCACGTGGAATTTGGTTGCGGGATTGAGAGCTACGACAGCGAAGGAAGGATTATCCGCGCTGATTTTGACGGTTTCTCGGTGATCTCGGTTTATGTTCCTTCCGCTTCGAATATTGACCGATTAGATTTCAAGATGCAGTTTTGCTACGATTTCCTGGCGTATATCAAGAACTTAAAAAAGACCATTCCAAATCTGATTATTTCGGGAGATTTCAATATCTGCCACAAACCGATCGACATCCACAATCCTGAAGGTTTAAAGAATGTGTCCGGCTTTCTTCCAATAGAAAGAGAGTGGCTCACTAAATTTATCGACGAATGCGAACTGATCGACAGCTTCCGCTATTTCAACGATCAACCCGACAATTACTCGTGGTGGAGTTACCGCCAAAATTCACGTGAAAGGAACAAAGGTTGGCGTTTGGATTACAATTTCGTGTCGTATTCGTTGAAGGATGAACTTTTGCGCGCGGTGATTCTGAAGGAGGTTTTTCACTCGGATCATTGTCCTGTACTTGTTGAATTAACTGAAAATGGCTAATTGAGCGACAAAGATATTATCTAAGATTTGCAGCAATGAACACCATATTCCAGAAACTGAAAGAGGACCTAAAACAGCATCCAAGTATTTCTGGAACCTATCTGGGATTGGTTGAGGAATGGAAGAACAGCCATTACCAAAACTTAAGTGAAATCATCAACAATGAACTTTCTAAGAGTGAAATTCTAAAAAACGACAAGGCGTTTGAGTTGGGAAAAACCATTTCTTCGATAACTTTAAAACGTTTTTATGAGGACAAATTTTCTGAAAGCGCCAAAACCGACCTGCGATTCATCAAAACACTGGATAAACTCTGTATTTTCTTGGGGTATGAAAATCTGAACGAATTTATTTCGATGCAAAAAAGAAGTGGGACGGTCCAAAAACTCAATGATCAAACTTCTTCTCATGATGATTTCATACGGATCATTCAAAATTGCAGACAGCAGGAATTCGATTGTATAGCGAAGCTTCCCGAAATAAATTTGCTCCAAGTAAGTGAGTTTGTATTTGAAAATTCGCCGTATTACCAAAGAATCCGTGGATACTTGCATGACCTGCAAAAAGGGATTTCACCCTTATTACCAAAAACAACATGAGTAATTATGAGTTTATCGATATCAGTCTTCAATTAGAGGAAGAAGAAAGAAAAATAATCTCGACAAGTGAGTTTTGGAATCTTACAGTCCGGGACAGTAAGAACGACCACTATCATTACCACATCATGAATAACCAAACCTATTTTCTAAAGAAAATCGCCAATGTTTGGAAGATTTGGGACAATTACAACCCAAACACTCAGGAACTGGTTAAAATAAAATAAAGGCGACCCTCTCGAGAAACCCTTACTTTATTTTGTGTTGTAAGAACCTTTTTTAGTGATGCAAAATTATCGAAATTTCAAAAGGTAATCTATTTCAAATCAGAACTTATCTTAATCTCAAATCTTTCACAACATTTTCAAGACTCCAAAAAAAAAATCGGCCCTGAAAGAACCGACTAAAAGATATCTTTTATAATTTTTATTTTTTCAGGGTAAGAATGTACTCTACCATTTTCTTTGCTGTTTCCTTGCTCATTCCAGCGTGGGGAGTCATCGGGATTTCGCCCCAGTTTCCTTTACCGCCGTCGATGATCTTTCCTGCAAGCATATCAATATCGGCTTCGGTATATTTATCCGCCACTTCCTGGTAACTTGGTCCCACAACTTTGGCATCCACTTTATGGCAAGTTAGGCAGTCTGCACCTTCGATCAGCGCTAAACCTTCATGCTTTCCTGCAGCTGCGGAATCTACTGTTGCTACAGCTGGTTCCTCAAGCATCACGTTGCTTTCTTTTCCTGTATCCACTTTTTTACTGCACGAGATTACAGATAAAAAAACACCGACAATTAAAAATTTATTCATAACTTTAGCAAATTAAGTACGCAAATCTACTAAAAAATTTCTAATTTTAAAACTCACGACAAAAGTCATATTCACAGTATGACTGCGATCATATAACCTCACAATCAAATCTTGGTACTTTTGACCTATATAAATTATTAAAATATGAAATCCTTAAAAACAATTGCATTTGCAACACTTGCCTTCGCTTTATTTTCTTGCGGTGGCGACAAGAAAACAGACTCAATCCCAACTGCTTCGAGCGAGACCTCTGCAACCACAGAAACTACAACTACAGCTTCTGGACCTGCAGATTATGACCCAAAAAGAGGTCTTGGTCCGCACGAAAACGTGGATGTGAGCAAATTTGACCCTGCAATGGCAGCTGCCGGTAAGAAAATCGCTGATGTAAAATGTACTTCATGCCACAAACCAACAGAAGAAAAATTGGTTGGTCCAGGTTGGAAAGGCGTTACCCAAAGACAGACTCCTGAGTGGATCATGAACTTTATCTCTAACCCAGATCCGATGATCGACGTGGATCCTGAGTTACAAAAACAGCTGGAACTTTGTTTGGTGAGAATGCCTAACCAAGGTTTGAACGATACTGAGGCAAGAGAAATCTTGGAGTACATGCGAGAAATCGATGGTGCGAAGTAATTAAAATAAGGTTGCCGTTTCGTGGCGACCTTTCCTTTTACTATTGTAAAGACAAAACTCAAAATATATGAAGACTATTAAGAAATTTGGATTTGTAGCATTGGCTGCAATGGCTATCGTGGGCTGTAAACCGAAAGGTACCGAAACAGCGGTAAGCGGTGATGCTGCAGAAAAGGTGTATGTAGCACCTGGAAAACATGACGAAGTTTATAATTTCGTGAGTGGTGGTTTCAACGGACAGATCTCCGTTATCGGTTTACCGAGCGGTAGAACACTGAAGATTATCCCTGTATTCTCTCAACATCCTGAAAACGGATACGGATACAGCGAAGAAACCAAGCCAATGCTTGAAACTTCCCACGGTTTCGTTCCTTGGGATGACCAACACCACCTTTCTCTGTCTCAAACCAATGGTGAGATCGACGGAAGATGGCTGTTTGCAAACGCCAACAACACCCCGAGAGTTGCGCGTCTTGACTTGAAAACTTTCAAGACTGTTGAAATCCTTGAAATCCCGAACTCCGCAGGTAACCACTCCTCTCCTTTCCTTACCGAAAACACAGAGTATGTAGTTGCCGGAACACGTTTCGCAGTTCCTGCTGATGGAAAAGGTGACGTACCGATCGAGTCCTTCAAACAAAATTTTAAAGGATATCTTTCATTCATCGGTATTAATAAAGACAGCGGCGAAATGGACATTTCCTTCCAAATCGAAGCTCCTGGATTTAACTTTGACCTTTCTCACGCAGGGAAAAACAAATCCCATGGATGGTTCTTCTTCTCTTGCTACAACTCTGAGCAGGCAAATACACTCCTTGAAGTGAACGCGTCGCAAAACGACAAAGACTTCATCATGGCCGTAAACTGGAAAAAAGCGGAAGAATACCTGAAAGCTGGAAAAGGCAAGAAAGTTCCAGTAGAATATGCACATAACAAATGGGACGAATCCAAGCATATGGCGACTTCAACCATTAAGAAAGAAGTTACCGTATTGAGCGCGGAGGAACTGAAAGATATCTGCTATCTTATTCCTTGTCCTAAATCACCTCACGGTTGCGACGTTGACCCAACTGGTGAATATATCGTAGGTTCAGGTAAATTGGCAGCGTTGATTCCTGTTTTCAGTTTTGATAAAATTCAGAAAGCGATTGCCGCAAAAGATTTCTCTGGAGAATTTGACGGTATTCCTATCATTAAATACGAATCAGCTCTTCACGGCGAAGTTCAAAAACCAGGTTTAGGCCCTCTCCACACCGAATTTGATGGTAAAGGAAATGCCTATACTTCACACTTTGTATCTTCTGAAGTGGTGAAATGGGACATCAAGACTTTGAAAGTTCTTGACAGACAGCCAACTTTCTACTCAGTAGGTCACTTAATGGTTGTAGGTGGAGACTCTAAGAAACCTTACGGAAAATACTTGGTAGCTTATAACAAAATTACCAAAGACAGATATTTACCAACTGGACCTGAATTGACACAGTCCGCACAGCTTTTCGACATCAGTGGTGATAAAATGAAACTCCTGTTAGACTTCCCAACGATTGGTGAACCGCACTACGCACAAGCTGGACCAGCAGATTTATTCACCAAAAACCAGGTTAAGTTCTACAAAATTGCAGAGAACCAGCACCCTTATGCAACCAAAGGTGAAGCTGAAAGTAAAGTGGTACGTGAAGGCAACAAGGTACATGTCTATATGACTTCAATTCGTTCGCACTTTGCACCAGACAATATTGAAGGAATCAGAGTTGGCGACGAAGTTTACTTCCACGTGACCAACCTTGAACAAGACTGGGATGTACCTCACGGATTTGCAATCAAAGGTGCTAAAAATGCTGAATTGCTAATAATGCCAGGTGAAACCTGCACACTGAAATGGGTACCTGATAGACCAGGAATGTTCCCGATGTTCTGTACAGACTTCTGCTCCGCACTACACCAAGAAATGCAGGGTTACGTGAGAGTGTCACCTGCAGGAAGCAACACCCCACTCATCTATTCTTTGAACAATAAGAAAGATAATGCTCAAGGACCAGTGAAACAAGGTGAAACCAAATAAAACTATAGAAAGGGCGGTGTTTCACCGCTCTTTTTTCTTTCGCTGATTAATATCATTTTGTAATAAATATCACACAAGAATTCCAAGGAAATCTCTAAATTTATTAATCAAAATAATCATCAGCAATAAAATCTCAAACAATGAAAAATAATTCATTAACCAAGTTATCACGAGTTTTACTTGCAGTATGCGGTATCGCACTTGCAGTGAGCATCTTCACCCCAATCTGGTCCATCTACCTTAATGCACCGCAATATCCGGAAGGTTTGGCTATGTTTCTGCATGCCAACAAAGTTTCTGGCGAGTATGAAATCATCAACGGACTGAACCACTATATCGGGATGAAGGAAATCCATGCCGACGAATTCTGGGAATTTAAAATTTTACCGTATGCATTGGGCGGATTTGCACTACTTTGTCTGCTTGCGGCAGCTCTCAACAAAAGAGCGCTCCTTTATCTAGTTACAGGACTTTTCCTTTTGTTCGGAATTGGTTTCATGGCTGACTTCTACTACTGGCTCTACGATTACGGGCACAATCTGAATCCAAACGCAGCCATCGTAGTTCCTGGAATGTCTTACCAACCGCCATTATTTGGCTACAAACAGCTCCTGAACTTCGAAGTGTGGTCGTATCCGAACATCGGCGGGATTATTATGATCGCTGTTGCCGTAATTTTGTGTATCTTAGCATTTCTTGAATTTAGAAAAGCGAAAAAAGCTGCTTAACATTAAAAGTAAAAATGAAATTATGAAGTTATTCAGAAGTTTAATTCTATCGGGAGCATTGCTCGCACTCGCATGTTGTGCGAAAAGCGGTCCACAGGAAATCGCCACCGGTAAAGATCAGTGCGACAATTGTAAAATGACGATCACTGAAGCAAAGTATGCCACACAACTCACCACCGAAAAAGGGCGAAACTACAAGTTTGACGACATCAGCTGCTTGCAGAGTTACGAAACATCAAACCCGGACAAAGCGACGAACGCTACTTCTTATGTCGCCGATTTCCCAAGTGGTCAGTTCATCGATCTAAAAACTGCAACATTGATCACCGGAGGAACCATAAAAAGTCCGATGGGAGGCAACACTCAGGCATTTAAAGATAAAGCCGCTGCCCAAAAAGCAGCCGAGGAATTAGGCGCAAACATCGTACAGTAACCCTCTTTTTCCCAATTGCACATAAGGGTAATTAAGCTTTTATTGAATGATAAAATCCTGATTACCCTTATTTTTATGTAATTTGCTGAAATGATTTTAAACAAAACAATAAAGCTGATCTTGCTGCTCGTTCCGGTTTTCGTCTTTACCAAAGATTTGAAGGTCGGGAAAAATGAGCAGTACACCACCATCAAATCTGCACTCGCCGCTGCTGAAAACGGGGATCGGATTCTGGTGGAAAAAGGCGTTTACAAAGAAGGAACCATCGACATAACCAAATCGGTAAGTTTAATCGGGATCGACCGACCTGTACTCGACGGTGAGTTTAAGGGAGAGATCATCACCTTTCGCGATGCAGACAAGATTCTTTTGCAAGGATTCAAACTCATCAATGCCGGAAAAGATGAAATTAAGAGTATTGCCGCGGTTCATATTTACACCAGTGCCGATTCCGTAATCATAGACAATATTTTCGAGAATAACTACTTCGGAATTTATGTACAGCGGGGATTGCGCTGCCTGATTCAAAACAACAAAATCACCACCACGAGAGGAACCTCACAGGAAAACATCGGCGACGGAATCCACCTTCTTGGAAGTACCGAAATCTGGGTGAAACACAACTTTATCAGCGGACATAAAGACGGAATCTACCTTGAGAAAAACATGCGCTGCTATATTTTCAAGAATCTTTCCAGAAATAATCTGCGATACGGACTGCACTTTATGTTTTCCAATGACAGCGTTTATACCGGAAATGTATTCGACAACAACGGAGCGGGAGTTGCGGTGATGTATGCGATGAATGTGAGCATGTTCAGCAACAAATTTATCAACAACTGGGGCGACAGTGTTTACGGACTTTTGCTCAAAGAAATCTCGTTCAGTAAGATCAAAGACAATATCTTCGAAAACAATACCACGGGAATTTTTGCCGACGGAGCCACGAAAATCGACTATTACAATAACCAGTTCGAGGACAACGGATGGGCTCTGAAAATCAATTCCAACTGTATGGAAAACAGGATTTCGAGGAACAACTTCATCAACAATACTTTCGATGTGAGCACCAACGGAACTGTGGTGATGAACGACTTTAAACAAAATTATTGGGACAAGTATGAAGGTTACGACCTCAACAAAGACAAAATCGGCGACATCCCGTTTCACCCACTTAGTTTTTATGCGGTTTTGGTGGAACAGAATCCATCGGTGATGCTACTTTTCCGAACGTTCTTTGTAGATTTAATGGACCGGATGGAAAAAATAATCCCGAGTTTGACCCCCGAAAGTTTTGTGGACGACGAACCATTGATGAACCCTGTGAAAATATAGATAATAGACATCGATTTCAGACAACAGACTTTATCAGAAGTCTCGTGTCTGATTTCTGAAATCTAAAAAAGATTATGATTGAGATAAAGAATCTTTCCAAGAAATTCCAAAAGTTTAAGGCGTTAAACGATATTAATATTCAGTTTAGCCAGGGACATTCCGTTGCGCTCATCGGACCGAACGGCTGTGGAAAAACCACGATGATCAAATGCATTCTAGGACTGAATGTGGTGGAAGAAGGCGACATCATTGTGAACGGCGAAAGTGTAAAAGATCATTACCAATACCGCGAAAACATCGGTTACATGCCGCAAATCGGGCGATATCCTGAGAATATGACGATCGAGGAAACGATCAGAATGATCAAAGATACGCGGAAGAATAAAACCGCAGTACTCGATACCGAACTGCTCGAAGCTTTCGAACTTGAAAAAATTTATGACAAAAAAATGCGGACGCTTTCCGGCGGAACCACGCAGAAAGTAAGTGCGGTATTGGCGTTTATGTTTGACCCAAACATCATCATCCTCGATGAACCCACTGCAGGACTCGATCCGCTCGCTTCGGAGATTCTGAAAAACAAAATCATCAAGGAAAAAAATAAGGGGAAACTTATCATCATCACTTCCCACCTTTTGAGCGAGCTCGACGACATCATCAGCGAAATCGTTTTTATGAATGAGGGGAAAGTGATTGTGCATCAATCCGTAGCCGATCTTCAATCCGAAACCAACACCACGAAAATATCGGAAGGAATTATCTCAATTTTAAAAGGAATGAAAAAATGAACAGGATAGCAAGATTTATTTTATTCGATATACTCAAAAACAAGATCGTGATTTTTTACACGGTACTTCTGTTCATCATTTCCTGGTCGGTTTTGGGGCTTGAATCCAACTTTACCAAAGCCACGCTGAGTTTGCTGAACATCGTACTTTTGGTGGTTCCGCTCGTGAGTATTATTTTCTCGACGATTTATGTGTACAACAGCAGTCAGTTCGTGGAGCTGCTTCTGAGCCAACCCGTTCCGCGCAGTAAAGTATGGTTTAATATCTTCCTCGGTTTGTCAACTGCGCTTACTTTGGCTTTTCTGCTTGGTTGCGGAATTCCTATTTTGCTGTATTCGTCGATTCAAACTGGCGCATCCTTAATTATCATCGGAATCTTTCTGTCGGTAATTTTTACTGCATTAGCGATGCTTGCCTCGATTTCTACCAGAGACCGCGCAAAAGGAATTGGGATTTCTATTTTCATCTGGATGTTTTTTGCCATTATTTACGACGGCATTTTGCTGATCCTGATGTTCCAGTTTGCAGATTTCCCGATTGAAGGAATTATGTCGGCACTTACCGCAGTAAACCCGATCGGTTTGTCGAGGATTTTCGTGCTTCTCCAGCTGGACGTCGCTGCAATGCTCGGACAAGCAGGTGCGATTTTCAAGCAGGTTTTCGGTTCCGGTGGCGGAATGGGAATTTCGATCGCTGTACTGTCAATCTGGGCAATTTTCCCTTTTTTGTGGTCATTGATCAAATTCAACAAGAAGGATCTGTAGCAAAAAATTTCAGGGAAATTTCTAATGATAAATATCAGATAATCAGACGAATACTTTATGATTACAGTCATAAGGAAGCTCGTTTTTTCAGCTTACCTTTATCTTAAAATTCAAGGGGGTTACTTTGAATTGCATTATTAAGTTAAAACAAAAACCTAATCCAATGAAAAAATCATTTCTAATTCTCGCTCTGGCTTCAATGGCCATCATTTCGTGCAAGAAAAATGAAACTGCAACAACAAGTTCTTCTACTGCGACCACTGAAGCTGTTGGTTCAGGTCAGGAAGCTGTGGTCGATTCAGACAGCGCACCGGATATCGTAAAACTGGCGGTATCGAATAAAGATCTGTCCACGCTGGTTACCGCAGTACAAAAAGCGGGTCTCACTACTTCGCTCAGCAACGCTGGTCCATTCACAGTTTTTGCACCGACTAACGAAGCTTTCGACAAACTGCCGAAAGGCACTGTTGACGATTTGCTGAAACCTGAAAACAATAACAAACTCAACGACATTCTCGGTCACCACACTTATGTTGGCGTAATCAAAACCGACCAAATGAACGACGGGCAAAACCTTGGAATGGTGGACGGAAAAACCATCACCATCAAAATGGTGGACGGAAAACCAACCATTAACGGAAATGTAAACATCATCGCTTCCGTACCTGCAGCAAACGGAATTGTACACGTTGTGGACGGCGTAATTTTGCCACAGTAAAAAGAAACTCATAGTTTATTAAATTTAATGTTGAAACGGCTTCCAAGTAATTTTGGAAGCCGTTTTTCTAGGATTGAAACAAAGCAAGATTAAGGTTCTTTACGAGTTTTGAGACTAACAAAAATCACCAACAGCGAAACCAGCATCAGCAGTGAAATGACCAAAAGCGTTTGGCTTGCGTAGGGAATCGCCATGTACGTGATTGAAAAAACGCCCATAATCCCCAACATCGCCTCATTAAGGAAAATACCGAGGAGAAGGAGTTTCAGCCCCATCAACAGCGATTTGGTGATGTTGAATAAATTGGTCGCCAAAATCTGGTTGATGAGAAAAGTTGCGATACACATGAGCAAAACCAGGTGCAGATAAGCGATCACCACATTTCGGAAACCAAAAGCAAACTGACTCACCGCCGGAATATTGGAACCCAGCTGAAGCGCGATCTTCGCGGCAAAAGCGAAACCTGAATAGATCAGAACAAAACGGTGCATCGGCGACCATTTCAAGACGAGGTTGGTCCAGTTTCTCTTTACAAAAAGATAAAGCATGACCGCACCAATGGTTTGTCCGATCGTTGCAATCACTATCAAAACAAAAATATAAACCGGCATTTTCAGCCACAACACAGAAAGTCCGTAACCGATGAGACAGCCGACAAACATTAACCAAAAAAGGATTTTGTTCTCCCGGTCAGAAATCGGTGAACCCACTTCCTTCATCGAATACAGCAAAAATCCGATGCATGAAAAAATAAAGAAACCATTGTACTGGAAATGGAGATAATAATATTCAGAAGCCAGGAACATGTTCTGCGTCATCGTTTTGGTTGCTCCCATATAACCGAGGTGGAAAACGCCGAACGAGGAGATCACCATAAAAAACAGTCCGCCCAAAAACCATGGGATCGACGCGTCACGAATCCCTTTGGAATCTCTCCAGAAAGTCCAGGCAAAAATAAAACCGGTAACAATCGCGATGGTAGAAAAGCCAGTCGACATCCAGAAATATCCCCCATAACTAAAGGTGAACAGCATCCCAAACGACGCCACGACATTGGCAAGAATCAGATTCCGATATTTTGTAAGGTTCACTGTCTCCTTCACTTTACCCAAATAAATTACCGCCAAAACATAAATCGCATTGGAAATCCAGCCATAGAAAGCGAAGTGAGAGTGGGCGTGCTGCATAAACTTCTGCTCCACAAAAGGAAGCGAATAGGCGATTTTATAGCGCATGATGACTCCCAAAAGAGCCACCAGAAAAAAGTTAAAGACAGAAAATTTCAGCCAGAAAGATTTATTCATCAGTAATAGATTTTATGGTTGATCAGTTCGATTTTTTGTTCCTTCTCCATTTTTTTTACAGTGCGGATCACCGTTTCAATTGCCAATCCTGTAGAGTTTGCCATTTCTTTTCGGGTAACGTGGATGATGGTTTTTTCGCAGGGTTCCACACCGATTTCGCGTTTGTAGTTCTTCAGGAAATTCAGGATTCTCTCGTTTGGATTCTGATGGACGATGGATTTCAGCTTGATGGTTTTATTATAGGCCTTTCTCGCAATCTGTTTCGTAAATCTAATGAGAATTTCGGGATTATTCATCATGAACTCCTGAAAAAGCGGCTCCGAAAATCTGAAAATTTCGGCAGACTCGCTGTTGATTAGCGCGCTACTCGGATATCTTTCCTGCAACAAAAACGGCGGCTCGCCCAAAAACTGGTATTCCGAGATTTTGTCAATCAGGAATTCCTTGCCTTCAGAATCTGTGTTGTACACCTTTACTTCGCCTTCAGTAAGGTAAAAAAGGCAAACCGCCCGCTCGTCTTCACGGAAAAGGTGATCCTTTCGCTTGAGTCGGAAACGGGGAATATTGTTTTTCAGCAGAAGCTCTCGGGAAAACATATGGAATTTTTCCCAAATTTATTAAAAAATACCAATCTGTCCGAATTAAAGGTGGAGAAATTTTGAGGATGAGTGATGAACGATGAATAATGAATGGTGAATTTTGAATTGTTTCCAATATTAATTTTTCGAAAACATTTCGTGCGATAACCATAAATTCAATATTTTTGAGGAAATCTATATTGCTTTATGCCGAACCAGTTTAACCCGAGAGATATTACGTGGCTTGCCTTTAACGAAAGAGTGATGCAGGAAGCGATGGACGAGAATGTTCCGCTTCATCTGCGGATCCGTTTTCTGGGGATTTTCTCCAATAATCTCGACGAGTTTTTCAGGGTGAGAGTTGCCGGTCTGAAACGTGCGATGGACTTTAAAGACAAGTTCATCACCGAATCTTTTTATCAGCTACCGACGAAGATTCTGCAAAATATCAATGAAATCGTCATCAAGCAGCAACAGGATTTCGATAAGACCTGGAAGAAGATCCAGATCGAAATGGCGGAGCAGAAAGTCTTCATCAGAACCGCAAAAACACTGACCGACGAACAGAAAAAATTTGTGAGAAAATATTTCGATGAAGTGGTGGAAAGCAACGTGATCCCGATTCTTCTTCACGAAAATGTTCCGATGCCTTATTTAAGGGACAAATCCCTCTACCTCGGAATTGCGATGCGCCGCAAAGAATGGCAGTACGAAAGCAAATTTGCCATTATCGAAATTCCGTCGAGAATTGTGGGCAGATTTGTGCTACTTCCGTCCGATGACAAAGACGAGAAAAACGTTATGCTGCTCGAAGATGTGATCACCTTCAACCTTCCGCATATTTTCTCGTATTTCGGGTATGATGATTTCGAGGCCAACTGTTTCAAAGTGACCAAAGATGCCGAATTTGATTTAGACAACGACATTAAAACCACTCTTGCCGAAAAAATACAAAAAGGCATTAAAGCCCGACGAAAAGGGAAACCGACACGTTTCGTCTTCGACAAGGAAATGGACAAAGCACTGCTTGAATTCCTCATCCGCAAACTGAGTTTAACGAAAAGAGACAGCATTATTCCTGGTGGAAAAATTCATAACTTCCGTCATTTTATGGATTTCCCCGATGTCTTCAAAAGCTATAAAAACCCTGTTGAAAGAACATCTTTCGACCACCCCGAATTTGTTGGAAAAAGAGTGACCGACGTAATTCAGAAACACGACGTACTCCTCACCTTTCCATATCACACCTACACTCCCGTTATCGATTTGATGCGGGAAGCAGCGATGGATCCCGACGTGAAAACCATCCAGATCACGGCATACCGATTGGCGAGTAATTCAAAAATCGTGAACGCGCTGATTAACGCCGCAAGAAACGGAAAAGAAGTAACCGTAATGCTCGAACTCCGCGCAAGATTCGATGAAGAAAGCAATCTGGAATGGAAAGAAATTCTGGAGCAGGAAAGCGTGAAAGTTCTGGTCGGAATTCCTAACAAAAAAGTCCACGCCAAGCTCTGCGTCATCAAGAAAAGAGCCCACGGAAAAACGATCCAGTATGGTTTTGTAAGCACAGGAAACTTCAACGAAAAAACCGCAAGGATTTACGGCGACCATTTGCTAATGACTGCTGACAGAGGAATCATGGCAGACATTAACAAAGTGTTCAACGTGTTGAGAAAACCAAAAGACGACATTATGCCCGCGTTGAAAACCTGCAAAAATTTGTTGGTTTGTCCGCAGTTTATGCGCGAAAAAATCGTGTACCACATCGATCGCGAAATCGAGGAAGCAAAGGCGGGGCGAAAAGCCGAGATGATTATCAAAGTTAATTCGCTGAGCGACCGAAACCTCATCATCAAACTTTATGAAGCCGCAAAAGCAGGAGTAGTCGTAAAAATGATCGTCCGCGGAATTTACTGCGCCGTGAACCAGAAGGAATTCAAACAAAAAATCCAGGCGATCAGCATTGTTGACGAATATCTGGAACACGCGAGAGTAATGTATTTCTACAACAAGGGCAATGAAGACATCTATATTTCCTCCGCCGACTGGATGACGCGAAACCTCGACTACCGAATTGAAGCCGCCGCAAGAATCAACCAGAAAAGTTTAAAGAAAGAGATTAAAGACATTCTTGAAATACAGCTGAGCGACAACGTAAAAGCCAGAATTCTCGACAAGCGAATGAGCAACCGTTATGTGGAAACTGGCAAGACCGAAATCCGCTCGCAGATTGAAACGTATAAATATTTGAAAGGGAAAGGTTGATAAAACTTAGTTGGTTGTAGGTGCAGATGGGTGCAGTTGGTTGCAATTGGTGCGTTTTGGTTCCCATTTTTCATTATTAATTATTCATTATTAATTCCGATTTCGTAATTCCCTGTCTGCCGATAGGCAGGGTATTTCGTATTTCGTATTTAAAACCTTATCTTTGCCCTACTTTCAGAAAAGGGAATCGCGTGAAATCCGCGGACTGTCCCCGCAACTGTAAATCACGAAAAAGTCTGAAGTCCGAAGACGGAAGACGCAAGTAAAATTTTCAACAAACAATCCATTGCGAAAAGCGAGAAGGAGTTGAAATGTGAAAGTCAGGAGACCTTGCTGAAAGTTAACTTTAAATTAAAAAACTTTCGGAGGAAAAGTTCTGACAATGACTAAAACTGACCTTTTTTCGGCGGCCTTTCTGCTTTTTTCTTTTTGGGGTTTTGCTCAAGAGAAAACGATTGACACGGTTTACATTTTCGACAATCAGTTAAATAGCTCCAAAAAAGTTCTAAAAATATCAAAATTAGAGCAGGCAGATTTATTAAAAAATTCGACGAATCTTTCAGAAGTTCTGCGCTTTCAATCACCGATTTATATTAAAGAAAACGGTCGTGGAATGGTTTCCTCACCTTCTTTCCGTGGAACTACGGCGCAACAAACCGCATTTATTTGGAACGGAATTAATGTGAATTCACAATTTTTAGGACAAGGCGATATTAATAATTTGAACCTTCTTGGTTATGACAATCTGCAAGTAAAATCAGGCGGCGGAAGTGTAATTTACGGCAGCTCTGCAATCGGCGGAACGATTCACTTAAATAATGAGTTGACTTTTAATAAAGGTTTTCATAACAGTTTATTTGCAGAATATGGTTCCTTTAAAACTTTGAATACATTTTTAAAATCCTCTTACAGCGACGAAAAAATCAGCGTGAAAGTTTCAGGAAATTACGTGGAAAGCGAAAACGACTATGAAGTTCCCGAAAAAAACTACATCAATCTGAACGGACAATACCGCAGCAAAACTTTCAACCTGGGTTTCGGCTACAAAATCAATCAGAAAAACACCGTTTCTTGGCAAACGCAATTGTACAGCGGAATTCAACATTACCCTGTTTTTTCTGAATATGCCACAAAAACGAAATATTTAACCAACAATTTCAGGAGTTTGGCGAGTTGGGATTTTAAATCTATGAAAGTGCAGAACATTTTGCGGCTCGCTTTTCTTGAGGAAGAATTTCAGTATTTCGCCTACATAGACCGACCAAAAAGCAGCGGCGGAACAGGAAAAAGTTACATTGCGAAAAATGATTTCAATTATGTATTCAACGACAAAATTGCCTTAAACCTCATCGCTGAATATCAGTTAAACAAAGCGGAAGGTTACCAATCGGGAATCAAAGACGTGAGTAGAAATGCAGGTTCGTTTGCGGGTTTGCTCCGTTGGATTCCGAATCAAAAATTCTATTTTGAAATAGGTGCAAAAAAAGATTTTGTGGAGAAAATTGAAAGTCCGTTTATTTATTCTTTTTCGGGAAAATTTAAAGCAACTGATTGGTATTCTGCTGTTTTCAACTTTTCTAAAAATTTCAGGTATCCCAGTTTCAACGATTTGTATTGGAAACCGGGCGGAAATTTAAACTTGAAATCTGAAGTTTCGCATCAAGCAGAATTAGGAAATAATTTTGCACATAAAGGTTTCAAGCTCAACCTCACTCCTTATTATATGAGGATTGAAAATATGATTCGTTGGTTGCCGACTTCGGTGGGAATTGCGTCACCGATCAACACCAGCAAAGTTGAAAGTTACGGTTTAGAATCTCAACTCGATTTTGAAAAAACTTTTGGAAAAAACAAAGCAAAAATTTCAGCGGGATATGTTTTCACGCATTCAAAAGATTTGGAAACCAATCAATTTCTCACTTACGTCCCGAAATATAAAATCTTTGGAAATGCTTCCTACGGTTATGATTTCGCGGAAATATTTTTACAGGGAATGTATAATGGACTGACTTTCACCACTTCCGATGAAAAATTGAGCAGTGCTATTCAACCCTATTTTGTGATGAATGCAGGATTAAATTTCACGGTTCTAAAAATCTATTGTTTAGGTTTTAAGGTAAATAATGTGTTTGACGAAATCTACGAAACAACCGCTTATTTTCCTCTGCCAAAAAGAAATTACAGCGCTAACTTATTCATTAACTTTTAAATATTTAAAAATGAAAATTTCAAAAATTTTAACTCTTGTTCTTGCGGGAACTTTACTCTTCAACATTTCTTGTAGAAACGACGACCCAATTCCTGCTCCAACTCCAAAAGGTGCATACGAAAACGGAATTTTGATTGCGAACGAGGGCGGATTTTTAACTCCTACAGCTTCGGTAAGCTTTATCTCAAACGATTTATCGAAATTGGAAAACAATATTTTTAGCACCAACAACAGTAATGCTGTTTTGGGAAATGTGTTTCAATCCGTTGGATTTAAAGGTGATAATGCCTTTTTGGTAACAAACGTTCCTAATAAAATTGAAATTGTTAACAGATACACTTTCAAAAAAACGGGAACAATCACGGCAAACCTGGACGAAGCACGATATATCGCATTTTCAGGAAACAACACTTATGTTACCAACAACAACTTCTTTGATGTAAGAAAAGTGAATATTTACGATAATTCCAATGCCTTTGTGAAGAGCATCAATTTTGACCGTTATGCAGAAAAAATCGTTTCTGCTGATGGATTTGTTTATGTGCAAACCGACGGTGTAACTTATGATGCGAATTATAATGAGCTTCCTACAGGCCACACGATTTCCAGAATTAATCCTGCCACAAACAATGTGGATAAAACCATCACTTTAACGGACGACACCATTATTCGTGATATGATTGCAGATAATTCCAATGTGTATGTTTTGAGTTCGGATTACAGCAATTCGTACATTTATAAAATTGATGCAAAAACGGGAACAGCTGCACAAACCAAATTAGCAGGAGTTTCAGGTGCCCTAAAATTGGCGGTTGACAACGGAAAAATATATTTCTTGACTTCAGGAAAAAAATTGTATTCCTATAACGGAACCGCTGCAACTGCAATGTTTGATGTAACGACAAGTCATGTTTACGGTTTCAATGTGATTGATGACAAAGTATTTGTTTCGGACCCTTCTTTTTCAAAAGATAATGACGTAAGAATTTACAATCTTTCAGGAAATCTTCTTAAAACCATTACGACAGGAATCGGAACCAACGGTTTTTACAAGAATTAAGGTTTATTAATTGTTTAACAGAAAACCCTTTCTAACACTATGTTAGAAAGGGTTTTCAATTTTAAGGAAACCTAACAAGTTTTAAAACTTGTTAGGTTTAGTTTATTTTCAAGCCTAAAAGTTTCGCTTCTTCAATCACAAAACTTCTCGCTTCTTCTTTATCGTTGGTAATTTCGCCTTCCAGAATTGCTTCTTTTACTTTTTCTTTTAGGATTCCGATTTCGCGGCTTGGTTGCAGGTTAAACATTTCCATGATTTCTTCTCCCGAAATCGGGGGCTGAAAATTGCGGATGCTGTCTTTTTCCTCAACTTCCTTGATTTTTTGGGCAACGTATTCGAAATTCTTTTTGAATTTTTCCTGTTTCGAGGAATTTTTGGTGGTGATGTCGGCTTTGCAAAGCGTGAACAAATCTTCCAAATCTTCACCCGAATCAAAAAGCAATCTTCTCAAAGCAGAATCCGAAGTTCCATCATCTATTAATGCGATGGGTCTTGATGAAAGTTTCACCAATTTTTGAACATATTTCATGTCGCTCCCAAGAGGGAGTTTCAAGCGGTAGAAAAGATTCTTTACCATTTTTGAACCCAAAAATTCATGCCCGTGAAAAGTCCAGCCATTTTTTTTGTCGAACTTTTTTGTCGGTGCTTTTCCGATGTCGTGAAGCAACGCCGCCCAACGAAGCCAAAGGTTGTCGGTATTTTTAGAAATATTGTCAACCACTTCCAAAGTGTGCCAAAAATTGTCTTTGTGGGTTTGTCCTTCCACTTCTTCGATTCCTTTTAAAGCGGTGAGTTCGGGTATGATTAAAGGTAAAAGTCCTGTTTGTTCCATTAGTTTTAAACCGACGGACGGTTTTTCGGAAAGCATGATTTTGTTGAATTCTACCATAATTCTTTCCATGGAAACGATTTTGATTCTTTCGGCTTCTTTTTTTATGGCTTCAAGGGAATTTTCTTCAATCTGAAAATTTAAAGTCGCGGCGAAACGAATGGCTCTCATCATTCTTAGAGGATCGTCGGAATAGGTTTGCAAAGGTTCAAGCGGCGTTCTGATGATTTTGTTTTGGAGGTCCGAAATTCCATCGAAAGGATCAATCAATTCGCCGAAATTCTCCTTGTTCAGCGAAATTGCCAACGCATTGATGGTGAAATCCCTTCGTTTTTGATCGTCTTCCAAAGTTCCTGTTTCTACCGAAGGTTTCCGGGAATCTTCGGAATAGCTTTCCTTTCGTGCACCGACGAATTCCAGGTCGAGTCCGTTATGTTTAAACATTGCGGTACCGTAGGTTTTGAACACCGAAACTTTTAGTTTTGGATTGATTTCTTGGGCGATTTTCTTTGCGAGGTAAATCCCTGAACTTTCAGTTACAAAATCGATGTCGGTCGGCATTTGTCTTTTCATCAGCAAATCGCGCACAAATCCACCGACGATGTACACCGACTGATTGTTCTGCTGTGCAACTGCGGAAACCAATTTGAAAAGTTTAAAGTTTTTATTTTGCTTGAGGTTGATAACCATAAATAAGATTCGGTGCCAGAATTTTTGCAAAGATATTCCAATAAAAAGAAAAACCCATATTTCTATGAGTTGGAGTGTTGAGAAGCGGGATTATTTTCAGGATATTTTTTGCAAAAAACTCGTGTTCTTGTCTGCTACAAAGACTTTTTTTTCAATGGACTAAAAAAAATAACTTACCTTGTTTTGCTTTACGAGTATATTTTTTCTCGCAAAGTTCGCAACGAAATAATTTATTATCAAGCTGCATATTTTAAGCTAAACAAAGGCGCTATCGCTTAAGAAGGATATACAAAATTTTTGTAAGAAATTGATTGTTAAGCAAGAATATTTATTTTCTGAAACCATAACAAGTCTTTGCACAATATCGGAATATTGTCAATTTTATCGGATCTCTTTTTCAGCATCCTGCAAAAGCCAGTCGCCGATTTCGTCTTCGAGGTATTCCGTCTGCTGTTTGATGGCGTTCAGAAAATCGTCGGGTATATTGGAAATATCGCTGTTTTCGAGGTTCCACAATTCATCCGACATCAATTCGTACTCAGAATAAATTCTTTTGAACCGCGGACTGCTTTTTTCGAGTTCTTCAATTTTTGCCTGTTGCGGCCTGAATTTTCTGTATGGTCTTGTATTTTTCATTTTTAGTTTTGTGATTGCTTAATTAAAAAACATCAATTAAATGTACTGTTCAAGATAAAAATCACGCTCGCAATTTATTGAAAATGAAAAATTTATCAGGTAGTGCTCTTGTTTCAATGATTAAAATTAAAAATAAAAATGAATGAAAAAAATATTTTAACAGATATTAAAAATGTTTAACATTAAGTTCTAAATTTGTCGTCGGAAGTATATTTTAATGAAAGCACTATTACTAAAGCAGCGACAGGTTTTCTTCTTCATCATTGCAGGTGCATTGAGTGCTGTTGTCGAGATCGGGTCTTTCAAGATATTTAGTGTTTATCTTCCGCAGCTGTTTTCTCAGGAGACCAATTTTAACGGGATCCACTTTCCGCTGAGTAATGTTTTTTCCACCACCTGCGGAATTATCACCAACTATTTTCTGAGCATCTGGTTTGTTTTCGAACGCGGGAAGCACTCGAAGAAAAGGGAGTTTGCGTACTTTATGTTCGTTTCGTTCCTTTCCACAATTTTGAGCTTGACCTTCTTCCAGATATTTTTTAGATATGTGTTTAAAGAGCATTTCGATGCGGGATTCTTCGTATTCAGCCAGGAAATGCTGAGCAAGATTTCAGCAATTCTATTGGTTTCGGCACTGAATTATTCGGTGAAGAAGAGGGTGATTTTTAATGGATGAGATGAAGGACGAAGGACGAAGGACGAAGGACGAAGGACGAATTACGAATTACGAAATGCGAAGATGGAAGACAGGAAACGGAAGTGAGCTTTGGGAGAGTTGTTCTGAAAAATAAACTACTTTTGTTTTTAGCCCCGATGGAAGCGGCATCCTTTTTTGGCATTCTCGCCATTTCAACTTCGTGCAGGAACCGACTGCCAAAAAAGATACAGCGGACAGCGGGACCGAAATTGTGAGAAGCGAAAAATAGCTTGCTACTGAAAAAAGAAACTTTGTAAATGACTAAACTTCTTAATTATATTTGGCGCGGATGGATGATAATTCTGGGAGCCGTGCTCACCATTCTACTTGGAATCCCCGTGCTGATTCTTTCGATCAGGAAAGAACATTATAAGTACGCATATAGATTTATTCGAGTGTGGTGTTACGGGATGTTTTATGGGATGGGTTTTCGGTATGACCTGAAAAATCTGACTGAGAAAAAGATCGAAAAATACCGGCAGTATGTCTTTATCTCAAACCATACCTCGATTATGGATGTGATGTTGCCGTGTATTCTGATGCCGCATCATCCGCTGTGTTATGTGGGAAAAAAGGAACTGGTGAAAATTCCGATTTTTGGGACGATCTATAAGAGAATCTGCGTGATGGTCGATAGAAGTTCCGCGAAAAGCCGCGCCGATGTGTACCGAAGATGCGCCGAAAGAATGCAGGAAGGACAGAGCATCGTGATTTTTCCCGAAGGCGGCGTTCCCGATGACACCTCGATTTTGCTCGACAGTTTTAAAGACGGCGCGTTTATCCTCTCCTCAAAGCACAATGCGCCGATTGCGGTGTTTACTTTTGTGGGCTTGAAGGAAATGTTCCCATTTGATAATTCGAAAGGCCACCCTGGAAAAGTGAAGGTTTTTTTCAACGATATTTTGGAGCCCGACAGATCTGCCGCTGAACTGAAATCTATTGCCTACGGCGAAATAAAAAATGTTCTGGAAAACCAAATGGGGAACAGAAAATAGTTATATTTGTTTTTAAGAAATCATTAATAATGTACGCAAACTATTCTAAGCAAACCAATTGGGCGCAATTCGTTCCGTTGGTTACCGTATTTTTCTTTTGGGGATTCGTTGCAGCGAGTAACGATATTTTAATTCCCGTTTTCAAGAAGGCATTCAACCTCACACAGAGCCAGAGCCAGTATGTTGCAGTGGCTTTCTATGTCGCATATACAGTCGGTTCGCTGATCTATATGTTTATTTCAAAAGCACTGAAGCAGGATTTGATCAACAAAATCGGTTACAAAAACGGTTTGATTACTGGACTTTTGATTTCAGCAGCGGGAACATTACTTTTTTATCCCGCAGCAAATATGGGCTCGTTTCCATTGATGATTTCGGGACTGTTTACGGTGGGACTTGGATTTTCGCTGCAGCAGATTGTAGCAAATCCTTTGGCAATCGAAGTCGGACCAGTAGAAACTGGATCTCAACGTTTGACGATGGCAGGAGGAATCAATAATTTGGGAACCACGATTGGACCGTTGATCGTGGCATTTGCGATTTTTGGTTCCGCAACCGCTTCGAATACGGATGCAAGCATTGAGTCCGTAAAAATCCCCTATCTTGTTTTGGGAGCGGCTTTTGTTTTGGTGGCGGTACTTTTGAAGTTTTCGTCGCTGCCGCAAGTGACGCCGACCATTAAAGAAAATACTGACGATTCAGTTCCAGCAGAACACCGAGATTCCGCACTGAAATATCCACAGTTGGTGATGGGAATGATCGCCATTTTCGTTTATGTGGGAGTAGAAGTTGCAACCGCGGCAAACCTTCCTGCGTATATGGAAAAATCTTTAGGATTCGAGACGAAAGATGTTGCACCTTACATCTCTTTATACTGGGCATCCTTAATGATCGGAAGATGGACCGGAGCGGTTGAAGCATTTGATTTCAACGCGGGGATCAAGAAGATTCTTAGGTTTTTGGCGCCTTATCTCGCGTTCGGAGTTTTCCTTTTGGTAAACGCGATTGCGAAACACGACCTTTCGCATTTCTATATTTATGGTGTAATTATTTTGGTGATGATTGTTTGCGATATCCTGAGTAAAGGAAATCCTGCGAGAATGCTCCTGATCTTTTCACTGATGGGAATTTTGGCGCTCGTCATCGGAATGCTGACTACAGGTATGACTTCAGTTTATGCGTTTACGAGTGTAGGTTTGTTCTGCTCCACTTTGTGGCCGTGTATTTTTGCTTTGGCGATCAACGGACTTGGTAAGCATACGAATCAAGGGTCAGGATTCCTGATTATGATGATTATGGGTGGTGGAATTATTTCGTGGATCCAGGGAATGCTTGCCGATGCGACCAACATCCACTTCAGCTATATTGTGGGAGTGCTTTGTTTTGCGTATCTTGCTTTCTACGCGATTCGGGTTCCTGGAATTTTGAAATCTCAGGGAATTGAACTGGGCAATTTAGATTCAAAAGGTGGCCATTAAAACAAATAAAATATTCAGAAGAAAGAGTTTTTGGGCGGGTTTATTACTTGCCCAATTTCTTTTGTTTTTTGTACTGTCAAAAGTGCCGACGGCGGTTTACAAATTTGAAAATTTCTTTGAGTTTCAGAAAGGTCTCCATCAAAAGTTATTTTCATTTTTACCGTTTTCTGTGGGCGATGTGTTCTATGTTCTGCTGGGAATTGTAACGGTTTTTCTCATCATTAAAATTATTAATAAAAAAAGCAGAAATTCAGGTTTGATTAAGTTTTTGGTATTGTTAAATGTGCTCTATTTCACCTACCAGATATTTTGGGGAATGCTTTATTTTCAAAAGCCGCTGATCGAAAAACTTCCGCAGAAAGAACCTGATGTTGAAGCAATGAAAGCTTTAGCTTTGAAGTACCTCGAACAATGCAAACAAACCAGGTATTTAGTTGACGAGGACCGATACGGCGTTTTTAAAGTGTATCGAAAAAAGGCGCTAAAATCTGAAATTCTGAAGCAGCAAGCCGTACTTCCACAATTTATTAATGATAAAAAAGCGGGCGTAATCAATTCCTTCAAACCCAGTTTATTTAAAGGCGTGATGAGCTACACGGGAATTTTGGGATACTACAACCCGTTTACCGCGGAAGCGAACTACAATTCGGAACTGCCGTCGACTTATCTTCCGTTCACACTCGCGCACGAAAGCGCGCACCAGCTCGGGTATGCGCGTGAGCAGGAAGCAAACTTTATCGGCTACCTGATCGGGAAAAATTCAACCAACGACGAGTTGCGGTACAGCACGGAATATTTTGTCTTAAAATCTTTACTGAACGCCATAGCAAGCGAAGATGAAAAATTCGTAAAATCAATCATCAACCAATATTCTGAGGAAATGAAACGGGACCGATTTGCCGAAAGAATGTTTAACAGGCGACATGCTGGTTTCCTCGATGCGTTTTTCGGATTCACCAACGACCTTTTCCTGAAAAGCAATCAGCAGGAAGGAAGTGTCACGTATTCGTACTTCGTGGATTTACTCCTTCGATACGAATCTTCAGCTCAATAGTGTAAAAAAAGAATCGCATCTTGCGATACGATTCTAAAAACACAAATGATGAAAAAAAATTTATTGCCTCCATAACAACAGGGGTCATTATTTCAGCGATGTAAAAGTAACACTAATATTTCTAATTTCAAAATTATTTTTTCAAATATGTAGAAAATTATCTACAAAGTTAGTTTTGGTTTTTCATTCATCAGATTTTGATTATCTTTTTATGTTTTATAAAAGATAGCAACATATATCAGTAATGATTAGTCCCGTTTGTTACCAATAAAGACAAAAAAAAGCAATCCTTGAAATAGCAATAATTTACTTTAATGACGATACTTTTTTGGAATCCTAAAACAAATGAACCGAAATCAACATAATCAAAAAAAATAGACAATTTCACCACGGTCTATCTTAAACAAAAAATTCCAACATTTAGTTGGAATTTTGTAGCGAAGACGGGAGTATCTTTATATCACAATAAAACACAGTAAATAATTAAAAAACAGATTATTAGCGGTTTATGAAATTTTATAACCAATCAAAAACCAATAGATATGTTTAGATAATCCCTGTTTTAGTCCCTGATTTTTTAAGTAGGGACTAATTTTGATTATTTGTAAAGTCAAAAATCAAATGCTTAAGAATTCCAATTTTGGAATGATTGGATTCATAATAGGATTTTATAAGATTGTGAGATTCAAGGTTTAGCACTTCAGAGTTTCTTTTATCTTTTATTAAAAGAGAGTTAATCCCGTTTTTAGTTTCGTCAGCATTACCTTCAAGTAAATACCCTAACATACAACCCATTGGATATTTTTCAGAAAGATACCTTTGCATTCCTTCCTTGATATAAGATCTTTTCAGTTTGGAGTCTTTTTCTTTTAGTCTTTTAGCTTCCATGTAGTAATGAAACCTTTGCTCTTTCCATATTTTAAAGTAAACGAAATCAATTCTCGGTAATTTATCTGCAAAACCTTTTGTCTGATTTTCTGCATTAGAAAACAGCTTATTTTCAGTTTTACAAGTAATGCCTTTATCTATAGAAAATTGACTTTCATTGACATAATAACATAATAATTCTGAAAAATCATTTTCAAGCCAATCGGTTTGATATTTCTTTTCTACAATGGCTAAATTGTATGCATTAACAACTAATTCTATACAATCATCCTCAAAAGCCCTTCTGTAAATCTCACTAAGCTTCATCGTGTACTCCGTTTAAAATTTCAAGAATTAATTCGGAGGCATCTTCAAAAGCCATTGATTGAGACCAAAATCTACGTTGATTAGGACGAATGATATAAATGTCATCCCCTCTTTTGTAATTGAGTTTTTTTCTGAAATATATGTTTTTCGCTTTCTGTTCCCACAAATATTGGTCAAGTCTCATTAATTCATCACCAATGTTTTCATTAGAGATAGAAATTTCTTTTTTAGTTTTCTCGTGGGATATTTTTATCATCATCAAAGGCGATGATTTTAAACCTTTTAGATTGTAAACAGTTGCATTTGCAAATACATTTTGTCCTTCAAGAAATTCATTGAGTTCTGAAGATATTATTTGAGCGTATTCTTCAGGTTGTTTTTCGGTCGCAGGTAAAATTGCTTTTGACTTTTCCTGATTATGAAATAAATCTAAGTTATACAATATTGCATCTGATACTAATACTTTTTCATATTCTTCAAAGTTGAAACCATTAAGAATTGTAGAATCAATATTTTCATTAATGAAATTTTTCAAATCCTGTTCTTCAAAATCATTATTTAAAAAAGATTTTGATTTCATTTTGATTAAAAGTTCTTTTGTAGCCTCTATAATCTTCAATCCTTGTTCATCATTTAACGAAAAAGGAATTGACAAATATTCATTCTTCATTATTTGCTCGCGTTCAATTCCATACGATGAAATTGTCATAAACAAATAATAAGTGCTAAATTTTGAATTGAAAAAACTCAATAACTTATAAAGCTCATCAATTTTACTTTCATTTGTGTAAAAGCCATAAACACCATCTCTAAACGAACATTGATTTTCAATAAATGAAGCACAAACACTATTGTTTTCAAGACCTTTCTTTAAAATAATGTGAGGATTAATATATGCGTCAATATCTCCCAATCTTCTAAAAGCAGTTAATTGTTCAATTTCTGTAATGTTATTTACGTTGTAAAATTCTTTATAAAAATTAATAGCTTTAGATGTTTTTATTGCATTTCTTACAGAATTTAGTTTTTCGTTTGGTGTAAAATATTTATTTACACACTCCGCATCCAAATAATCCAACGATGTAAGTGTTTCGGAATATTTAGGAGTGTCCTTTTTTTGTGTAAGCAATTGAAATCCAACTCCAGATTTAATATTATTGTCAACAATAAAATTCTCGACTGTTTGAAACTTTGAGTTATTCAATTTTTTTATTAAATTCCAATCATTCATTCCTCCCCACATTGCCACTTTCCAGATTTTGGTATCTGGCTTTTGGCATTCTTCTCTTGGAATATATTTAATATCAGTCGAATCTATTGACAATCCTTCAATAACATTAGACCTTACCCAAGTTTTTGGAGCATAGTAAACAATAGTATCATTTCGATTATCAGGCTGATGATTTTTGTAAAATACAATACTTATTGGACCTGTTGCATCTCCGAACAATTGTCCGCCGAAATTCTTTTTAGCTTTACGTAAGATTGAAAAGTTAAAAACTTTTTCTACATAGCATTGATTAAAAAGCCATTCTCTGAAATTCTTGTAAGTTCCTCTTGTATTGGTTAAGACCTTTGTGTTAAATATTAATGCAATTTCACCATGAGGAGCAAAGAAAGTTGCCTTATGTAAAAATGGCAATACCTTTTCTTTTGCAAAATTTTCTTTATTACAATAATTTCTAATCGTATCTAATAAGTTCTTATCGCCAAAAGGAGGATTTCCTACAACAAGCCGAAAGTTCTGCAATTCATCTATTGATGACAAGTCAGAAATAGTATCCCGACAAAAAAGGTTTCGACCTTTCTTCTGCTCATTCTTTTCCTTTGGGTCGTTTACTAAATAAGGTAAACGATAATTTTTATTTTGCCATAGATTTTTAGGGTCTAATTTATCAACCAAAGCCAAATACAAACTAAACGCAGCAACTTTTATTGCTTGTGGATGAATTTCAATTCCAAAAATATTTTCTTTTAATAGCTTAACTAAAGTGTCAAAGTCCGAAAGGTTATCAATGCTATGAGCATTTTCATAACGTTTAACCAATCGTTTGAAGCTCTCAACCAAGAAAATTCCAGAACCGCAACTTGGATCCAATGTTTTCACATTATATTCTGTTTCTCCATTATTTACTGGAAGTTTTTCATTTAAAATAAACTCAACTAATGATGGTGGTGTATAGTAAGTGCCAGAATTTTCTTTTAATGTAGGATCGGTTTCAGCTAAGAAATTTTCATAAATTTCACTTAGTAACTCAATTTGTATTATTTTGAAATTAAAAAGCCTAAATTGCCTCCAATCATCAAAGAACTGTGCGTTATAGTTTTTTTCGTTCCCACGAATGAAACAAGTTTTAATTATTTGAAGCTGTTCTCTTGAAATATTTTCGCCTTGTTCTAATGTAAATACATTACCATTGAAATGATTTTCAAGTCGTTTGAATAAATCATAAGTAGCTGTTACATCGTCTAAAATATCAAAGTATGATTCAGCATCTTTTTTGATTTGACTATAAAAATCCTTTTCAGCAGCACCTCTGTCTTCAAGATATAAAAGGAACAGTGACCGTAGAATAATTCTATGAATGAAATCTATTTCTAACCCTTGACTCCTTAAATATTCAGCCGTATTAACCAAACTGGTTACTAAATATTTATCAACTCTTTTTTGTAAATTTATTTTATCCCGAACAATTTTCGCGTCTTCTAAAGTCCAGATAATTCCTGTATCGATGGCAATTCTAGAAAATAGCTTATTGAGTTCTTGCAACTGTTGTTTGTCGGAATATTGATAGGAATTAATTTCAATTTCTTGTAACTCATTTTTGTAATCAAAATCATCTTTGGTTACTATAAGTGGTTTTTCAGAGCAATTGTAGATACGGATTTCCGTTTCCGAATATACATACAGAAACAATACTTTTTTGTAGTTCCAAATTTTACGTTGTGTTTCAGCAATGTCTTTTAAATATATTTCATCATTGAAATTTGCAACTTTTTTCAGAAAAACAGCAGGAAAACTATTATTGGTTTCTTCGTCTGTATTGAAATAAATTAAATCAACACCAAAATCTTTTTCTTTTACTTCATTTAGGATAACAGCTTCACTATCCGATAGTTTTTCACTATCGGATTGAATAGACTTTGCTCTACCTAAATCAAGAAATTCAAGAATATCAAGTGTTGCCATATTACTACATACAATTAGTACACAATCTTCAAAGATACTTTAAACTTATTAAAAAAAACTTTTCTTTCAAGGAATTTTTGTTCATTCACTTATTAGGCGAGAAAGATTTTCGTTAAAAAGAATCAAACTTCTCCATAGCTGTTGCTTTTATTTCATCAGCAATATCAATATATGGCTTCATTGCCTTATAATCACTATGTCCTGTCCATTTCATAACCACTTGAGGTGGAATTCCCAAAGACAAAGCATTGCAAACAAAGGTTCTCCTACCTGCATGAGTACTCATAAGTGAATATTTTGGTAAAACTTCTTCAATCCTTTCATTACCTTTAAAATAAGTTTGGGTAACTAGTTCATCTATCTCAGCTAATTCAGCTAGTTCTTTTAAATAATCGTTCATTTTTTGATTACTGATTACAGGCAAAGCTTTATTATGCTCAAATTCTACATCGATATATTTGTTTAGAAGTTTTCGGCTATAACTATTCAATTCTATTATCAAATTATCTGCTGTTTTGAGTGTTGTTATCTCTAAGTAACCGTCCTTTACATCAGATCTTTTCAAATTAAACACATCCGAATATCTCAATCCCGTAAAGCATTGAAATAAAAAAACATCTCTTATTTTTTCAAGATAGCTTTTATCCGTAGGTATTTCATATTCAGTAAATCTCTTTAACTCAGACTTGTTCAAAAAAATGATTTTCTTTTGAACATTTTTAATTTTTGGTTTAAACTTTTCAAACTCTCCACTTTTTGTATAACCTTTCTTCATAGCCCATTTCAAAAACCACTTCAATGCAGCAAGCTCTTTTGAAATTGTTGAATTCTTGTGATTCTTCCCTTCTAAATATCGCTGATAATTTGAAAGATATTGCTCATTAAATTTCTCAAACGAAATATCATGGTCAAATTCTTCCAATACTTTTTTCTGCGTTTTCATTTTTTGAAGAGTCCTGAAATTCCATTGACTGTTAATTGATTCTTCATTAACAAACATATCATATATCACAAAAAAATTCTTTTCAGATTTCAGTTCTTCCTTAGGCGTTCTTCCAATCTCAACATTAAACCATTCCCTAAACTGGTCTTGGTTAGGTATCAAATCATCAATTTCATATTTCTGAAAAGTTTTCTCACAAGCGGATTCAAATAACTGTATCTTTCTATTTATAACACTTGCCGAGACTTTTTTGTTTCCATGAGTTGTATTTGCTTTACAGCGTTGTGTTTCTGTGCTCCATTTTTGTACTTCTACCCTATATCCCAAATTGAAAGCCACAATGTTGCCATCCCACTTAATGCGATATCGCAGTTTTGCAGTAGGGTTGTCTTTTTCCCTATCAAGAAGAAATTGAGCGTGATATTTTATATTCATATTAGAAAAAATTGATTATCTACTTTCAATAGAACCCAATTTAAAGTCCCGTATTGACACTCCTTCTGCTTTTATCAAGTCATCTAAGGAGTATTTTAAAGTTTTTATAAGTTGGTTATCGGCATAAATATTTATTGTTTTGGACAATGTTGAAGAAGTTGTTTGTTCTGAACCGCCTTTATGGGTATAGATTTTTAAAGAGAAATATAAAACAGGCTCGCTGGTTTCAATAAATTCAATGGGCTTTAATGAATTTTCTGATAATCCTGCTTCATTTCTATAATTTGTAAACTCTTGGGAAATCTTCATTAACTCATTGAAAGATTTATAATTAAAGCCTCCCGCTTCATCTTTCCAATTATTCTTTCCCATTGTATTTGTAACAACTGAAATTTCCGTAATACTTTTACTAACAATCTGTTCTAAATTTCCATTATTCACTTTTACAATACGAAGCCACATGTTTTGATTGTATTTCTCAAAGTCCCCCGCATTTACTATCTCAATTTTCAACTTTCTTTGAGTTTTTATCAAATCTGCTTTTTCATCTTCTATTTTCTTATTTTCTTTTTCCTGATATTTTGTAAAAACCTTTTGTGCGATTTCTCCATCTCTACTTTTCCAATTATTAAAAGCATTTTTCTTCTGCTGAGCAATCACGATTCCCCCAAATAAAATAGCACTAATTATTAAAATCCTCTTCATAGTTATTTTTTTAAAATTTCAAGAAGTATAGTAACCTGTCTCATGCTGTCCGATAGTTGCTCTTGACTGGTTTTCAATCTTTCTGTTAGTTCTTTTTGTATTTCTTGATAGCCTTTTTGAAGTTCTATCATATTAGAAAACTCGCTATGCGAAATAGTAACATTTCCACTAATATTTCCATTAATGTTGCTGTTTACATTATTTCCTGAGCCATTATTATTAATGTTTTGGTTGTTTGTTTTTAGCATTTCACCAGATTCCGAAATAAACCACTCCGGATTCAAATCGGGATAAGTGTATAGTATTTTTTCAATAGTATCTGAGTTGAGTCCCGAGTTGTTTTTTATAGCTCTGCCAATTAAACCAACAGACAAACCAGCTTCAACAGTGATTTTATTGGGGTTTAACCCTTTGTAGGTCATGTAATTTTGCAATCTTTCAGTTATAGTCATCTTTAAAATTTTTTTGTTTTTGAGATTAAAATATAGATATATTTCAATATTTATTCTATATTTGCAATACAAATATAGTTAAATATATACAAATAAGTATTTTTTTAGAATAAATTACAATAAAAATTTCAAAATGGAAGATTATAATAGACCAATTTGGCAATTGACCATAGGAGAATTTGTGGAAATTTTAGATGCCAGAAAACAAGAATCATCAGAACCCCCCCCACAAGAAAAGGTATTTAATGAAAAGTATGTTTACGGTCTTTCTGGATTAGCAAGAATATTGGGATGCTCTAAAAATCATGCAGGAAAATTGAAAAGTAAGGGAATTTTTGATGAAGCCATCATTCAAAATGGGAGAAAAATTATCATTGATTCGGAAAAAGCATTAGAACTTTTTAAAGATAACAGCTGATGGAAAACATAACCCCACAAACACCTCTTTGCAATCTGACCGTAAAAGAATTTTTAGAGATATCTAAAAATTTAAATTCTGAAAATATGTATGAATACGGTTTAAAAGGTTTGGCAAAAATTCTGGGCTGTTCCATTTCAAAAGCATCCAAGATTAAATCTTCAGGAATTTTGGATGAAGCCATCATTCAGAAAGGAAACATCATCATCATCGACAAGAAAAAGGCTATAGAACTTTTTGCAAGCAGTTAGAAATGTATTACTTGGAACTTATCGACCGATTTTGGGACTTCAATCAGAAGGCAAGACTTGGCTCTTCGGCAATTTCGCTCTATCTGTACCTTTTGAAATTAGGAAAGGACAACGATAGTTATAAGGTCGTTATTTCCGATGTTGCACTCGGTAATGCATTGGGAATAACTAGAAAAACCGTAAAACCGACCAAAGATAAACTTCGCGAGTTGGGTCTTGTTGAATTTGAGTCCAAAAGTGGATTTCCTTGTAATTACAGAATTCTGTTAAATTACTTATCTGATATTCCCATACTGGAGAAAATAGAGAAGGAAAAAATCGAAAAAGTACCAAGTTTGGAGATTGTTGAAAAACATGAAACTTTAAAGAGAAGCGATTCGTCCAAGGAAGTTGTTCCCAAAATCAGTAAATCTAGTGATAAAGTTTCCATTACTGATACTTCCAAAAGCAGCAAGTCAAAAATTATTCCCGAATTGGAAGAATTTATTCAGTTTGCAACAACTTTAGAGGATTATCAGCCTCTTTTGGACTCTGTAATTGAAGAAAAATATCATTCGTGGTTAGAAAACGACTGGCGGAATAGTTCTGGAAGACCCATTTCCAACTGGAAATCCTCATTAAAAAGTATCCTGCCCTATTTGAAGAATAGTCAAAATGATGATACAGTTTCCGTCGATTCCATTCCAAATATCAAACGACCGAAAACATCATGAAATCAATAAAAAGTCGATTTCATTTCTAACAAATCGTAAAAACTTAAAACAATGAAAATATCTGACTTAAAACCTGGTCAAAAAGTAACCATCAATAAAATATCTTACGAATATCTGGGTATCCAGAAAGTGAGGATCCCCAATATAGGAGAAGCCGAAAAAAGGGTGTTCAAAGCAACTGGTGTTGATTCCTACAAACACTACAATCTCATTGATGGAGACAAAACACTGAAAAGTGAGAAAATAAAACTAGTAAAGAAAACTGTTCGAACCAAATAATTACCATCTGAAATCAGGAAATAAGAAATCAGGAACATTAAGAATAGAAAATGTCTTTATCTGAAAAAGATTTGCGCCATGTCCGAAAGAAGTTTGAGGACAAGGGAGAAAAAGTTCCCGACAAGATTCGGCTGGGAAATCATTTCGTGGACGACTTTATTTTTGATGACCAACAAGCGGCGGACATCCCAATCAATGCGCTTCGAGTCATTTTCAATATCGTTGCAATTATCGGCAATGAACAGTTTCGTCCCGAAGACCGTCCGAAGCAACTTTCCCTATTTGATGAAGAATTTGAAACAGAAAATAACATTTTCGCCTCCATCAAAATCCGGAACAGTAAAATTTCTCCGAGTGGTTCCACAAAGCAGGTTGTGGATGCCTATGAGTTTCTCGCCAAATTTAAGATGGGATGGTACAAATCGCTTAATTCAAAAGGGAAAGAAATCAAAACATTTGGCGGACTTATTTCTACGCCAACCTATGACCAAAGAGGTTTTACCACATTTCTAATTAGCAGTTACTGGCTGAAAAAATTATTGGTTATTCCCGAATATAATTATGTACTCTATCATCTGGTGTATAATATCAGAAACAACAAACACATTATTTTCTCCATCTGGCTTTCAAAAATTCCCGAATCGGGAACAATGCTGAAGCTGGGTAATTTCAATAAAAAGTTTGGGTTAAATTATAAAAATACCAAAGATTTCTGCTTCAAATTTCTAAAGCCCATCAAAATCAATCTCGACAGATACAATAGTTTTTCTTTCCAATACAGGTATGAAAAGGATTCCATATTTATTGTTCCTATCTTAACCAAAGGATTTTCTCATCCATTTGAAGAAGCAAAAAAACTTATAGAATCAAACCAAGAGAATTTTAACCAAAGTCATAAAATTAACCGAAGATTGCTCTATTTCAAAAAACGATATAGATTAGACGAAGCCGAAACAGTCCAGTTTTTCCATCAATACGAAAATATACCGCAGACAAGGGAACTGATTGAAAGAGCCTTCAAGGAATTTATTAGGAACTGCAGAATGAGAAAGATAGCATCGACCGACTTTAAAGGTCAAAAATTTCTTATTGAAATTCAGGCACACATAAAGCATTTGTATAGAAATACAAAAATGGGAGAAATATTCCCTAATGGCTATCCGATGATTGTCTGATTTCGGAATTGCACTCACCACCAATTCGGAATTGCACTCACTAAAGTTAAAGAAATGTTAAAAATGAACAAAATAACAGCATCGAATTCGGAATTGCACTCACCCGAAGATTTAGAAAACACAAAAATTGTGGATAACCTAGCTGTTTTGTGGATAACTACGGTTATCAGAATAAATGGAAAAATCGATTCGGAATTGCACTCACCCCAAAACAGGCTTTATTTCGGAATTGCACTCACCCAAATTTCGGAATTGAACTCACTAGTTTTCGGAATTGAACTCACCGAAAAACACCATTAAATCCTTTGTGGCAAAAGAAGAATGCCGTTTGCTAAAAGTAATATAAAAATAAATTAAAAGTCTTTTTTATTTAAAAGGGAAATGTGGATAAGTAATTTGCATTAAAAGAAAAAAAATGAATTGCGAAAAAGTCAAGCAAAACGTCGGAATTCGGGCGGTTTTGGAGTCGTTCGGGCTGTTTCCGGTCAAAGAAAATCCGAAAACTGCGTTTTATTTTGCGTTGGACCGGGAGGAAAAAATTCCAAGTCTGGCGGTCGATTTTGTCAAAAACAAGGCGTTCGATTTTGGAAATGGAAAAAGTTACGATGTGATTTCAATTGTCCAACAGATAAAGAAATGTTCCGTTTCAGAAGCATTGAAATGCCTTTCAACATTGGATTTTAGAGTTCAAAATGAAATAAAATATCACGAAACTACTGGTCAAACATGCAATCAGATTTTAGAAATCAAAGAAATCCAGCATCCTGCATTAATTCAGTATCTGAAGTCCCGAAGAGTTTTTGAGCAAAAGCATAGGGTTAAGGAAATTCACTACGAATTGAAAGGAAGAAAATATTTCGGAATTGGATTTCAGAATAAGTCCGGAGGTTTTGAGATTCGCAATCCACAGTCAAAAATATGTTTGGGAAAAAAGGATGTGACGTTGATTGTTAATGATAACAATCTCAAGAACGAGATTCTCATATTTGAGGGCTTTTTCGATTATCTGACCTACCGAAATTTAGACAAATCAGATAATTCAAACTGTGATTACTTGACTTTAAATTCAACTGCAATGTTTTTCAAGGTGGAAGAAAAACTGAAACAATATGAGAAAATTTCACTTTTTCTAGACAATGATAAGAATGGGAAATCGGTTAAATTAAAAATTAAAAGTCAATACAAAAATGTAGAGGATTGCTCTTTAATTTATCATAATTTTAAGGACTTGAACGAGTGGTTTTGTAATATTTGATCAGTTTAAATCATTGGAGAAACCATTTTCCAATGAATTTCCTTTAGTTTTCCATTAACAACCACGTCCATTGATTAAGTTTCCCAACTGCGGTTGGGCTTTTACGTTTGCAAATGTAGGACGGCACCACCCACACAAAAAAATCTTTTTGGGTTTCTAAAAAAATTCTTTCCACAAGCTCCAACAATTTTTCCAGACACTCCTAAATCCTTCGGACAAAAAGATTTCAAGCCCGATTCGGAATTTTCTGCCTTTATCCAGCGGAACCGAATCGGGTTTTGTATGGATGGTGCCGTCCTATGTTCATGGGCAAAGAAAAAGCCGGAACCTCAGTTGTACGAATCAAATCAACCATAGACGTTCTTTGAAATCAACGGAAAAACAATAAAAATCCAGCAAAAAATACTGTTTTCTAACTTAATATAAAAAAAGAAAAATGCCGAGTGTCCTCGATACCAAATCAATTCACTCCCAACATTTGACCTTTGACAAAACAAAAATTAACAAAATATTAACATTTTAAAATTTAAGATTATGAACACAATCGTAGGTAGAATTACCAAAAATGCAGAAATCAACACCTTGAAAAACGATAAACAGGTCGTAAACTTTTCGGTAGCACCCAATGACTAAATTACTAAAAAAAGTGGAATTGAAAAGCATATGCGGCTAAATATTTAGGCTTTTCAATTCAAGACTTCATCCCGCATTTTGCCAATACAATGTGCTTGTTGCACAACTCCTTTTCCAAAGTTAAACTATTTTTTGATGGTGAAGGTTTTTTGTTAAAAAAAATAACACAAAATATTGTTATCCAGTTGGTTATGTTACTTGTTTGTCGTAAATTAGCATATGCAAGGACGAAAAGATTTTACCCCGAAACTGTTTTATGAGCTGAGCTTAGACCGTTTGGTTCCCGCAGATAACCTTTATCGCAAAGTAAACCAAGAATTGGATTTGCATTTCTTGTATCAATCTACCCAAAAATATTATGGCACAGAAGGCCAGCAGAGCATTGATCCAGTGGTTTTCTTCAAGATACTTTTAGTAGGCTATCTCAACAACATTAACAGCGATCGGGCTTTACTGCGCTACTGCAGCAACAGTCTGGATGTGCGTCTTTTTCTGGGCTATGACCTGGACGAGGATCTTCCATGGCATTCTACCCTGAGCCGTACGAGGCAGCTCTTTGGCGAGGAACTTTTTCTGGAGCTCTTCCGAAAAGTGCTTTCGCTGTGTGTGCAGAAAGGTATGGTTCGGGGCAAACGCATAGCCGTAGACTCCGCCTTCATCAAAGCCAATGCAAGCATGGATTCCTTGGTGGAGAAAGAAGTTTTAGAAGACGCTTCCGCCTTCGTGGATGAGTTGGAGGAGAACAGTGAATACAAGGTGACCACTGCGCGAAAAAAGCTGGTGGATCGTCACCATAACTGGAAACGTGAAGCCTATAAAGATATGCCCGGCAATACGAAAACTGAACGCAAAGATGAAGATGGGAATGAAATACGCCCTAAGTTTTTGAGCAATCACACGCATTACAGCCCCACAGATCCCGATGCGAAAATCTCTGTAAAACCCGGAAAAGCACGCCAGCTGAATTATTCCGGACAGCTGGCTGTAGATGATGCGCACCATCTCATTACCGGCGCGTGCGCCAGCACAGCGGGGAGTAAAGATTCTGCGATTTTACCCGATATTATGAATCAGACACTCGAAAATCTGTCTCTAAACCAAATACAGATTGATGAAGTCCTGGCCGATGCCGGATACAGCAGCGGCGAGGCCTTAAAGTACTGCAAAGAGAAAGGAATCAACGCCTATGTGCCCAACTTCGGACAGTATAAACCCGAACGCGAAGGATTTTATTACAACAAATCCGAAAACCGTTACGAATGCCAAAAGCCCGGCGGAAACCATGCCGTATTGCTCTTCAAAGGCACCAAAACCGACAGCAAAGGCTACTCGAAGAACATTTACCGAAGTTCAGAAAAGGACTGCGGCAAATGTCCCTTACGGGCGGAATGCTGCGGAAAGGTCACGAAGTTCAAGAAACTGGATGACAGCATCTACAAACCACTGTACGATGAAATGCACGAAAAACTCAACCGAAATCCCAATTACACGCGGTTCTTAACCAAACGCCGAAGCTCGCGCGTAGAGCCGGTGCTGGGAACCCTCATCAACCATCATAACATGAAAAGAGTGAATACCCGAGGAATAAAAAATGCCAACAAACACGTTCTGATGGCTGCCCTCACCTACAATCTGAAGAAATACCTGAAGTTCTTCACCCGAAAAGTGCACCGCAATGCCCAAATCATGAACCTTCCGAAGGGGAAGTTTTGGTTTTGGCAGAACCTCATTCCCAACGCTTCAATAACCTCCATCTAAGCCACCCTAAAATCCAAAAAACTCTCACCGCTAAAAACAACAACCTCTCTTAAATCGCCTTAAAAGAGGTTGGTTTTTATAGACTTTTCACAACTTAAGGCAGAAAGATCTGGGTTGTGCAACGGTTACCAATGTTGAACTAAACCTTCGGTAGCTTTCTCAGCGCTATATTTAGTTACTTTGTAAAACTAATTAAAAATCAGTAAAATGGCAACAAAAAAAAGAGTGTAGAAGAGCTTAGAGAAAACAAGATCATCAATCAGGCAAAGCGCGAAGTTCCGGGATTTGCGGAGCTTTTGCATAGGTTTGAACGTACGGTTTCTGTATTGGGAAGAAGCCAAAGTACCTTTCAAAATTACTCCAGACACGTCGCTGCGGTGTCGCTACATTTCGGAAAAATTCCTACAGAATTGGATCCCGAGCAAATTCACGATTACCTTTTTTACCTTCAGAAAAAATCAAAATCACCTTCACAGTCGTATTTTAAACACACCGTTTACGGACTTCGATTTCTGCTTAAATCGGAAGGTTTGAGCTATGATTATTTGAGTCTTCCGGAAATTAAAAGAGAGAAAAAACTGCCTGTAGTGCTTAGTAAACAGGAGGTTTGGCAGATGTTGTCCGGCTGTAAACTTTTAAAACATAAAATTTTGATCGGCATTCTTTACGGCTGCGGATTGCGCTGTATGGAAGTTCGAAATCTCCGTTTGTGCGACTTAGATTTTGGTCGAAAACAACTCAAAGTGGTTCAGGGAAAAGGCAAAAAAGACCGCTATTTACCACTTTCCGAACATCTGATTCGTGGGCTCAAAAAGTATATCGAAGCGGAAAAACCGGAAGATTATCTCTTTGGAGAACCTCGTGGAGGGCGTGCTGGTGGCGATTTCGATTCCCGTTACTCCCAGCGCGGCGTTCAGTGGGCGGTAAAGCAGGCATCAAAAACGGCAAATATCCTGAAAGAAGTGAGTGTCCATACGCTTCGGCACAGTTTTGCGACGCATCTTCTGGAAGATGGGATGGATATTTTGAGCATCAAAAATCTTCTCGGTCACGAAAGTATCGATACCACGCTGGTTTATCTTCAAATTGCCCAGCTTTCAACCCAAAAACTCTTTTCACCGCTCGATACCCTTTTTTCAGAATTTGGGAAAAAATGAGCGGTTTAAAAACCTCAAAAAAACAGTCAGTTCAACCTCAATCTCAACCTCAATACGAAGTCGCCGATGTTTTAAACAAATTAGGTTCAAAATTGGAAGATTTAGGACTTAATTCTTGGCAATTACGAACACTTTCAGCGTTGAAAAAATGCCGTACCTCTGCTTTGGGTGGTCATATTGACGCTTGTGATGAATGTGGAAATGTAAGCATCAGTTACAACTCCTGCCGAAACCGTCATTGCCCAAAATGTCAGAGCAAAAACCGAGAGCAATGGATTGAAAATCGGGAAACCGAACTGCTTCCGGTACCTTATTTCCACGTGGTTTTTACGCTTCCTGATGTATTGAACAAAACCGCGCTTCACGAGCCCAAAATGTTGTACGATTTTTTATTTGAATCTGCCTGGGAAACGCTTCAAACGTTTGGTGAAAATCGAGGTTTAAAAATGGGAATGATTGCTGTTTTGCACACTTGGGGGCAGAATCTGAGCCTTCATCCGCATTTGCACTGCATTGTTCCGGGCGGTGGAGTGGATGAAAGCGGAGCTTGGAAAAATCTACGTTCAGACGGCAAATTTTTGTTTCCGGTAAAGGCTTTGAGTAAAGTTTTCAGGGCTAAATTTTGTGAGAAATTAAAAGATAAAAACTTTGAAGAGTATACCAAAATCAGGCAAAATCTGTGGGAAAAGTCTTGGGTTGTTTACGCCAAAAAGCCTTTTGGAAGCCCAAAATCTGTGGTAGAATATTTGGGCAGATACACGCATAAAATCGCCATCAGCAACCAGAGAATCAGGAAAATTGACGCGGAAACGGTAACTTTTTCTTACAAAGATTACCGCCAAAAAGGCATCAAAAAGCAGATGGTTTTGAGCCATGAAGAGTTTATCCGCCGTTTTGTGATGCATATTTTACCGAAAAGATTTGTAAAAATCCGTCATTATGGTTTTTTGAGCAGCACCTGGAAGCGTATCAAACTTAAAAATCTACAACAAAATTTAGGCATCCAGCCCAAAGAAAAGCTTCCGCCAAAAGCTTTTCAGCCGAAATGTACGTGTTGTAAAGATGGAAATCTTGTGACGATTGCCACGTTCGATCTACGAGGTCCGCCAAGTTGGTTTTTGGAGATGAGCCGAAATTTACCTGCTCCTAAATCTGCATTTTAGCGGATTTGGGTAAGGGAAATGTTAACCTAACGTGAAGGAAAGCACGATAAAACCAAGAAAAACTCGCCAAAATCACCCACAAAAAAAGAGACTCTTCTCAAAGTCTCTTGTATCTCTAAAAATCTTTTGTCGATAAACCCATAGTGTGGGAAAATACCCAACCAAAAGCTGCCGAAGGTTCCGTTCAACAGGGTTTTCATTGTTCGTGCTGCGCACGCAACGAAAACTTAGCTATTATCTGCCGTATTTTTCATTTCTTTTTAATACATACTTGTGAAATTCCTGTCCAGTAGCAAGTTCCAGAACCAAGTTTTTTGAACTGTTGCGAATGTAATTTTTTAAGATTTAATTGTTTGTCAATAATTGTGGCTAAAAATTGAGCCTTTCTTCGACATTCATTTGGTTCAATTGTTTTTGATTCACTTTCTGGATAGACTTCATCAAAACCCTTGTTAAGAATGATTTTATTTTCTGTCACTGTAAAATTTAGTATATCGCCATCTAGATAAAAGTCACCACAATTAATTTTGTCATCCTCATTTTTCAATTGTAATATTCCATTATTCTTAAGGTCATTTATAATTATTTTCGCAATATTCTTATTTATTCTCTTTGTTTTGGTTATGTCCCTTTTACTTTTTTGTTTATGAAATTTTGAATTGATAGTTCCAGAAAATTTTTTATTATTTTTTTCTCTTAATATTACATTTTGCTCTCTTCCACAAAATGATATTTCATAAATCCTATTTTGTGAACTTACAGTGTTAAATAAAAATATCAGAATTACTACAGCGAATCTCTTCATAATATGGCAGATAACGGTTACGTATTGGCGATGGTGCGGCTTTAACGCGGACTTTTTCTTATTATAAAATAATCTGCGGAATATCAAAAATAATTAAAATTGCGATTCCTCCGCGCTATTGCCAATACGATGTTATCTGGCGTTTTTATTTTCAATTAATTCTTTCAGCAAGTTTTCTAGAACTTCATTTCCGTTTTGTTGATAGATAATTCCGTGGTCACCATTTGCTATAGATTCAAAATGCCAATTCCTTGACTTGTTTGTGTTATATATTTTTTCTACATCATCAAACTTAAAAACAGAATCATCTTTTGTATGGATTTCATAAAAAGGTTTATCGAAATTGAAATTAATATTTCCAATCTCTAATTTAGGATTAGCAGAAATCGCATAAAAACCTGTAAAAATACTTGGTCTTTGAGAAGCAAACCAAAAAGTTGCTGTGCCACCATTTGACATTCCTCCCAAATAAATATTTTTTTTATCTATATTATAAGTAGATTTAACTTGAGTCAGAATTTTATAGATGTTCTGAAAAGCCTTTTTTTGATTCATCCAGCCAAAATCTTTCTTACCAAATGGATAAATAATTATGGAATTAAAATGGTCTGCAACTTTAAAAATTGGTTCTTGCGTTATTTCAGGTTTATCAAAATTGAAATTTTCTGTCGAATTAATTCCTCCGTGTAGATATATTATCGCTTTTGTAGGTTTATTAGCGTTGTAATTTTTGGGAACAAAGACTAAATATGGAACATTGATATTTTCCGCGCTTGAATAATATAATGCAAAGCCAGAATTGGCGGTATTAAATTTTGATCTTTTTTTTTGAATAGCATTCTTTGTTATAGTGGAAACCCATTTTTTAGATTTTGCTTCTTCAATTAATTTTTTATCTGCAAATTTATTTTGCATAGTGTTGATAATTGAAGCCCATTTTTCTGTGCTTTTTAATTCCTTGAAATTTTTATCTTTTTTAATAAAATCTATTTCTCCATCTTTTAATCCTAAACCTTTTTCAGCAGCAACATTAAGCCAGTTTAAAGCATCTTCGTCTTTTTTACAATTGACAGCAGAAAGAGAAGCATAGTAATAGTCGTATATGGTACCTTGATTACTATCTATTAATAGAGGTTTAAATATTTCATAAGCGTTACAAAAATCTTTTTTGCTTACAAATTCTTCTGCTTTCGCTATTTGTTGTTCATAATTTTGAGCAAAAGAGAAACTAATAAGTAAAGTTGCTAAAATTGTAAAAATTGTTCTTTTCATACTTTTTTTTAAAATGACAGATAACGTGCCGCGTATTGGCGATGGGCGGGATTTTTAGCGCAAAAGTTCAAACGAAGGACGAATGTTGAACCTTGCACAAATGTCCAATCGAAGCCGTTCAGCCCGCCTATTGCCAATACGATGTTGAACTAAACCTCCGGTAGCTTTCCCATTCACCGTTTTAGTAATTTTGTTTTTATTAAACCCTAAAAAACATATAAAATGGCTACAAAAAAAAATCTCCGGAGGAGTTAAGGACTAACAAGTTTCTCAATCGTGCCTCTAGCGAAGTTAACGGTTTTGCCGAACTCCTGCAACGCTTTGAAAGAAATATTTCCATTCTGGGCAGAAGCAAACGAACCTTTGATAATTATTCCAGGCATGTTGCCGCCTTAGCGCTTCATTTCGGTAAAATCCCTACCGAATTAGACCCGGAAGACATCAAAGATTATCTCTTTGAACTTCAAAAGCGATCAAAAACCCCTTCTCAGTCGTACTTTAAACATACTGTTTACGGGCTGCGTTTCCTGCTGAAAACCGAAGGCCTACCTTACAGCTACCTCCATCTTCCCGCCATTCCAAGAGTCAAGAAACTTCCTGTGATCCTGAGTCGGGAAGAGATCTGGCGTATGCTTCAAACAGCAGAACTCCTGAAACACAAACTGCTCATCGGGCTCATCTACGGCTGCGGACTCCGGTGTATGGAAGTACGGAATATCGAACTCCGGCACTTGGATTTTGACCGAAAGATGCTTCACATTGTACAGGGAAAAGGCCGAAAAGACCGTTATGTTCCGCTTTCCGAGCATTTAATCCGTGGCCTGAAAACTTTTATCAAAATTGAAAATCCGGATCAGTATTTATTTAACGGAAATCAAAACAGGAATGTTGAAGAGATTGATACGCCAAATCCAAGCAGTAAAGATTTTGATTCCCGCTACAGTCAGCGCGGTGTGCAGTGGGCAATTAAAACCATCTCCAAAAAAGCCGGAATCACCAAAGAAGTCCACACCCATACTTTGCGACACAGCTTTGCCACGCATTTGCTGGAAGACGGTGTTCCGATCATCATGGTCCAGAAACTTATGGGCCATGAAAGAATTGAATCGACCATGGAATACCTTCATGTCTGCCAGCTGTCGGATCAGCAACCGCACAGTCCTTTGGATACCGTTTTCGCTTTATGCCGCAAAAATGGAAACCCGAACTAAGGGCGGAACTGTAGCGGAAGTTCTCCGCAAAATCAATTTACCGGCCCAGAACTTTACAGCTCATCAGGAGAAAACATTGCGGGCTTTGTCGTATTGCCGGACTTCCGCTTTGGGTGGACATATTGATGCGTGTGACGGCTGCGGAAATCTTTCCATCAGTTACAATTCCTGCCGGAACAGGCACTGCCCGCAGTGTCAGGGACACAAAAAGGAAGAGTGGATCCAGAAGCGCGAACAGGATTTACTCCCGTGCAGTTATTACCATCTGGTTTTTACGCTTCCTGAAGAACTGAACGGTTTGGCCATTGCCAATCCCACACTCACTTACAAAACCCTGTTTGAAGCGGCGTGGGCGACTTTAAACCAGTTTGGCAAAACCGAAGGAATCCAACTGGGAATGATTGCCATTTTACACACCTGGGGGCAGAACCTGAGCCTGCATCCGCATCTGCACTGCATTGTTCCGGGCGGTGGAATCAATAAACAGGGAAAATGGAAAAAGAAAGTACGGACGGATAAATATCTCTTCTCCGTAAAAGCGATGAGCAAAGTGTTCCGGGCAAAGTTTGTGGCTTCATTAAGGGCTTGTGGAATTACCGACCGGGATTTAATAGACAAACTCTTCTCCAAAAACTGGGTCGTTTATGCAAAACGTCCTTTTGGCGGCCCCAAACAGGTGATCGAATACTTAGGCAGATACACCCACAAAGTCGCCATCAGTAATCACCGGATCAAGGAAGTTACGGATAAAGAAATCCGTTTTGGCTACAAAGATTACCGCAAAGGCGGGGAGAAAAAGGAAATGACTTTATCAAATGTGGAGTTTATCAGGCGCTTCAGTCTGCATATCCTGCCCAAAAGGTTTGTGCGGATCCGCCATTACGGAATCCTGAGCAGCAGCTGGAAGCGTGGGAAGCTGCAGAGTTTACAGTCAGATTTAAACATCCGGATTCCGGAAGCAAAACCCAAGACTTTGCTCAATAAATGCCGGTGCTGCAAGGAAGGAAATCTGGTGACCATCGCCATTTTCGGGCAACGTGGTCCGCCACAGGATTTTCTTTTCGTCACCCAAACTTTCTCTGCGAAATAAACTTTGTGGGTAAGGGAAATTATATGCTGAAACGAAAAATCACAGCATTTAAACCCTACAAAGTGCCACTTCTGCCCACAAAAAAAGCAGTACTTCTAAAAAAACTGCTTTGTACCTCTAAATTCTAAAAACGATAACTCCATAAGGTTACCAACTGCTGGCAAAAAGCTACCGGAGCTTCCGTTCAACGGGCTTTCATTTCTTGTCTTTCAGACAAAACGAAAGCTTAGTTATTGTACAACGTAGTTATGTTTTGGGTTTTAGTCCAGCTAAATATTTTCGTATGTCATTTTCTAATTTATCCGGGTATTTGTACTCTAATTTTTTTGACAATTCAGTTCCTATTTCTGAAACTAAATCAGTCATTGAAAATAGAGCAGTCCAATTTTCCTTTATATCGCTCCCTGAAAATGTTTGTTCTGTTTTAGCCCACATTTCCTGGTTAAGATACTTTTTGAAAAGCCGTCCATATTTATTGGTCGTTATGTTCCAATTGTGTTCACTTGCAATGTGCCATTCAATTAAAGGAATTAAATATTCTGTGCGAATAACGGTTTCCGACATAAATTTCGCATAGAATATTTCATCTCTCACAAGACACTTTGCCACGTAAGTTGTGTCCCACCAAAAATCGTTTATTAGATTTTGAAACTCTTTTTCAGACGGTTTTTTGATAATGGAAATTTGATAAGTTGGTTTCAGCATTTGCTTTGTAATACCATCTTTATCAATTAAAATTTTATAACCAATATCCCAATCTTCTGGTAATTCTTTCTCTTGCGTTTCCTTTATAAATTTTGATTTGCTGTAAAGTTTAAAATCTACTTTCACACCGTCTTCATAAAGTAGCATTTTCATTGCGTGTTTATGGTTAAAACAACTTTCGTCTTCTTCAATCATAGCAATTGGATTTCCGAATTTAAGCGTCCAGCTTTTGTCTGAAATGTAATTTGTATTATCCTCAAAAACAAATTCAATGTCTAAATCACTAAATTCGTCAACAAGTGCTAAAGGATTTACAAGTGAACTTGTCAGAAGAAGAACTCTTACATCTTCGTTTTTCTCCGACCATTCTATAATTGTTCTTAACTTTTCTTCTCTGACTTTCATTTTGTTTGGTTCGGTTTTACTATGTCGTACAACGGTTTGGGGCTTTGCGAGGGCGGGGATTTTCAGCAGAAAATCTCGACCGAAGCACTAAGCTACAAATATAGCGAAAATCTCCAACGGAGTATTTTCGCCCCGCTCTTGCAAAACCCTTGTTACCTGCTGGCTGTGTTTTTAGGTTTGGATATTATGTTATCAACTTCTTTTTTCAGATAGTTTAAGTTGATTTTGTATTCTTCCGAATTGAGTTCGTCAAATTGTAATTGTTCGATAAACTCAAAAATATCTTGAAGTTTTCTACTTGTCAGATAATATTGTAAAACCGTTTCATTGATTTGATAATCAGGATTGAGTTCATAATATCTTTTGATAAACAAATCAAAATAAGGTTGCTGATAAATGCTGAAAATATCGGCTTCGGGTGGTGCAAACTTTATTCCTTCCCAATCCAAAAGATATAATTTTTGTTTGTCTGTGATAAGATTCCAATGATGAATATCTGTATGACATAAACAATATTTTAAATCTTTTTCCTTTAAAGCATTTGATAAATTATACCATTCGTTGATTTGATTTTTTATAATTGAAAGATTAGGTTGCAGTACCGTTTTGATTTCCGTTTTTAGTTGGTCAAGGTTTTTGTCTATCCAATTGTTTAGTTTAGAAATAAACGAAAGGTCAAATGTTTCAGAAATCTGCGAAAGGTCAAAAGGAGTTTTTTTTAAATGATGTAACTGACTGACAATTTCGGCTAATTGAGTTATTTGTTCTTTGGTTAAATTTTTTTCTCCAACTGTTTCTCCTTTAATGTAATCAAACAAAACATATATATAATTTTCATCTTCGCACCTAAAATCATCAGATTGCGTTTTAATCAATCGAATGATTTTTCCTTTCAGCAGAGTTTGATTATCAAGCCAATCCACAATGGGAAGATAAAGGTCGATGTGTTCCGTTAAATAAGAAGTTGATTTTCGACTTTTTTCATAAACTTTTAAAAAATAAAAATGCTCGTTTTCATCTTCTATTTTATAAGCCAAAGAAGCCCAACCACCTTTTTGTTTAGAAATTGTGTTTGTTTTGATAAGATATTTTTGTTGCAATGTTTTTATCAATGTTTCAACCATTTTATTTTGTCGGATTTTTGGTTTCAGCTTGCAGGTAACGGTTCGCGGCTTTGCGTTCGGGCGGGATTTTTAGCACTGCACTTGATACGAAGAACCACAGTTCAAATTTAGCACAAATTTTCATACGGAGAACGTCCCCCCGCCTGACGCAAAACCGATGTTAGCGGCTGTACTTTTGTCAGAGTTGAATTGTCCGTTCTATGTTTGTCTGCTCTAAAAAGGTTTCATCGTGCGAAACCACAATCAATGTCCCCCGATATTCGTTAATAGCTCTTGTCAAGATTTCAATGTTTTGTATGTCCAGATTGTTGGTTGGCTCGTCCAAAATAATAATGTCAGGCGATTGATTATTGATTGTTAAACAACACAACATTAAACGCATTTTTTCTCCGCCACTCAAAGCGTTGCAAGATTTGTCCCAATCTTCTTTGGTAAACAAAAATCGGTTAAGCCTGATTTTGATTTCGTGTTCCTGTAATGCCGAAGTATTGAATTGTTCGGCTTGTTCGTAAACTTTCAGTTTGTCGTCAATCAGCGAATAGTCTTGGTCAATATAAACCGATTTGTTGTCTGCTCTGTAAACTTTTCCTGTTTGTGGTTCTATGTTGCCTAAAATCAGTTTTATCAAGGTTGTTTTACCTGAACCGTTTTTGCCTTTTAAAGCAATGCGTTCGCCACTTGTGATTTTAAAATTTAGGTTTTCTGTCCAAAGCGGTTGTGTGTCGTAACTGAAATTGAGGTCATTAGCCGTAAATAGAATTTTGCCTTTGTGCAATGCAGAATTGTCAAAGCCGAATTTCATTTTGTCAATGTCTGGCAACGAAGAACGTAGTTCCTGCAATTCCTGTGAAACACTACCGATTTTTTCAGTGTGAACACTTTTCATTTTTGATGTGCTGTTTTCGGCATTGTTTCGTAATGTGTTCATCATAATTCGGGCAACACCTGCTTTTTCCTGTTTCTTTTTTCCACGACTATCCAAACGATTTTGTCGTTCAATTGTTTTTCGCTCCTTTTCTTTTGCCTTTCTAAGTGCTTTTTCTTTACTCTGAATATCTTGGCTTAAAGCATTTTGTTCAATTTCTTTTTGCTCCTTATAAAATTCATAGTTTCCGCCATAAACTTTAATTTCATTTCTGTTGAGCTCATAAATAGGATTTAATAATTGAAGTAACTCTCGGTCGTGGCTAACGATTATAAAAGTTGCTCTTGAAGTTTGAACGAAATCGTATAGTAAGTCTCTACTGGATTTGTCCAGATGATTACTGGGTTCATCTAATAAAACAAATGATGGTTGATGAATAAATAAACCAGCAAGAAAGACTTTTGTTTTTTGTCCTCCACTTAATTCGCTCAATTTTTGAGATAGTGATAAATCAGATATATCCCAATAGCTTAGGGCTTCTTGACATTTTTCTTCTATTGTCCAATCGTCATTTAAAAGACTATAATTCTTTTCATCTACACTTCCGCTTAAAATTTTGTGTAAAGCATTGAGCTTAGTTTCAACTTGTAAGGCTTGTGCAATGGTTAACTTATTAAACTGACCGAAAATTTGAGGAATATAGTAAGGTTTAGCCTGGGAAGTAATTTGACCTTCATCAGGTTTTAAATCCTTAGCGATAAGTTTTAACAAAGTGGATTTTCCAACGCCATTATTGCCAATTAATGCAATTTTATCGGATTGGTTTACTGTCATACTTAAATTAGTAAACAGCGTATTTTTATTGGGATGTGAATAGGATAAATTTTGAATCGTAAGCATAATTAATTTCTTTTTGAGTTTAACAAAAGTGGGAACCCAATTTTTTGAGCTGATTGTTAGATTGTCTAAGAAATTAATTTTTACATTTTCCGCTTACTTTTTATTTATGGTACAAATATAATGTTTTTTCTGAATTACCTTGTTTCGTATTGCCGATAACGGTTAGTATATGAAAAGTAGGCGATTTCGAAGTGCCAAATTTTCGGTTAAGCACAAAGTATAATACGAGCCAAAAGCCTTGAATTTACTACTGTTTCGCCTATTTTTTATATACATTGTTAGCGGGTCGTTGTTTTTGTTTATCAGTCATTTATGTGTTTTTCTATTCCATCAATAATTGATTTCCAATCATCAACGTGTAATTCGTGTCCTGTACCTTCAAGGGTGATTAGATTTGAACCTTTTATTTTTTCTAGTAAAAAACCTGCATTCTTATAATGCCAAATTTTGTCGTCTGTTCCGTGGATAATTAAGGTGGGTTGTTTGATTTCGTTTAATCTGTTCCAATATTCTTCACCACCTTGCAATGCAGCGTGATTGAACATACTTATATAATTGTTGGCTCTATTGAACTCAGCTCTTATCAGTTTTTCACTTCTTTGTTTGTCAAATTGTTTCTTGCCACTCATTAATTCTGCACCCTGAATTAAATAGTTTACCACACTGTCTTCATTTGTCCAATTGACTGTACCTGCTTTACTATGGAAATCTAAAATACTCGTGTCCATTTCAGGTATAGTTGGGTCTGAGTCTCCCCAAGGGCCTGATGACATAAGAGTTAAGGAGTTAACTCTGTCGGCAAACTTTATTGATGCTATTTGAGAAATTAGTCCGCCCAAAGAAATCCCCACAAAATGTGCTTTGTCAATCTTGTAGCCATCCAATATTGAAATAGCGTCATTAGTTAAGTCAACAATATCGTATGGAGTAGAACCTGGTTCATAATTAGTGGATTTTCCTACATCTCTGTTGTCGTAACGAATAACAAAAAATCCTTTTTCAGATAATTGTTGGCAAAATTCAGTGTCCCAATACAGCATTGATACGGTTGCACCTGCTACCAAAAGGATTGCTGGATTTTTCTTATTTCCAAAACTTTCCGTACAGAGTTCAATGCCGTTTGTTTTAATTATTTTCTCTTTCATTTCTGTTTTCCTTTGTTTGCAACTGATTATTATCAGTCCTAAAATTAATATCCAAAGTAGTTTTTTTTTCATTTATCAATGTTTAACTGTTATGCTGGTATCTTTCACAATGCCCGCTAACGTTTGGCAAATTGGCGATGGAGCCGACTTTTAGCACAAATGTTGAATAGAATTACTAATCTTCAACATTGCACAAAAGTTCAATAGAAGTACTTCACCGGCTCTATTGCCAATTTGTTTGTTATGTGCCGTTTTATTCCATTTTATACATTTAACAATTGCTGAAACGTAAAGTCGGGTTTAAACATTTCAATTTCGTTTTGAGTTGATTCTTCTTGTGCTTCTTTGCCATAAGCAAACATTTGCTGTTCATAATTTTCAATAGCCTCTTCAATGCTGTTAAATTTCCCATTGGTCAGATTATCCGACAATATCAAGGCATCCATCAACCCACTGTTTACGCCTTGTCCTGCAAAAGGAGGCATCAAATGAGCAGCATCTCCAATCATCGTTATGGGTAATGGACGCTTACTTTTCCAAGACTTATCTAAGGGAAATATTCGTGTCGCTAACCCTACAAAAGATGATGTCAAACGAATCAGTTCTTTGTAGCGTTCGTCCCAATCGGAAAATTTTTTCAGGAGAAAATCAACGACACTATTTCTGTCTTGAAAATCTACCCGCGTTTTGCTTTTCCATTCATCAGGTGTTTTAAAACTTATTCCAAAATGCAATGCACCATTATTATTAGGATTCGCAAATAATAAATTACCTTGATGAGCAGCCATTAGCCGGTTTCCATTGCAAAGCTGAAAAAATCCAGGACAGTTCACCTCCGGTTGATGAATATCGGCTTGTATATTGAAAGTACCTGTTTCTTCAACTTCCGTGTCGGTAACAAATTTTCTTACTTTAGACATTCCACCATTGGCAATAATAACCAGATCTGCTGTTTCACTCGATTTATCCTCAAAAGTTAGTATCCACTTCTCCTTATCAGGTTCAAGGGTAACAAGTTTTCTATCCCAAATGACGGTATCATTTTGTAAACTATTTAATAGGATAGTCCTTAAGTCATTTCTGTTTATTTCAGGATTGTCAAAACGATTTTCGGGTCTTACATTTTTTGTGGTTAAAATATTGCCCTTTTCATCAACAATATTTACACCCATTGGTAAAGCTAAGTCATAATAAGTTTGTAACAATCCCGCTCTTTTCATTGCTTCCTGTCCCGAATCCCTGTGCAGATCAAGTGTCCCACCAAAAATCCTTGCATCTTGGTCTTTGTCTCTCTCGTAAACTGTAATGTCCACGCCGTTTTGCTGTAACAATCTCGCCATTGTTAATCCAACAGGCCCGGCACCAATTATTGTAATTTTTTTATGTTTTAGTAAAGTCATATTCTTGTTCGCTGGTTTTAATGTCAACTAATGTCTGTCAATTTAATCACTTTGTTTTTTTTAAATTCAAACACGGATTTTCCTGATAACTTTAGCTTTTGCCCTTTTTTTAAGCCGTTCGGAAAGTCAATTGCTAAAATTGCTGTATAATCAATTTCTATTTCAGTGCTGTTGTCAAAATGCCTAAACGATTTAACTGTCTGTGTTCTCTTTGCAAAGTATGTTTTTGCTGTTTCTGCCTGTTGTTTAAACGCTGTTAACCCTTTCAGCGATAAACTTATATCATTATTTTGAATGTTTTCAAAAACAATATTATCGTCAAGGTCTGCAACCATTTTTTTGATATCAAATTGGTTGTATCCATCGATGTAGTTATTGATGATGTTTACTCTGTCGGTCATATTTTGTAATTATTTATCGGTTACATATTGGTGTTGTCTGTAGGTTGTTCTACGATAATTGCCAACTTTTAACTTCTATACGAAGGAACATGTTGGGATACTTGAACTTTCGATTTAGCGCCAACACGAGCAAACCGAAGTTAGCACCTACTCTCTATTCAGCATATTTTTTAAAAATACTTGTGGCAATGTGTCCGCCAAAACCAAAAGTATTACTCATTGCGTAATTCACTTGCCGTTGTTGTGATTGGTGTAACGTCAAGTTAAATATATCCCTATATTCAGGTTCAATATCTACCGAATTGATTGTTGGCGGAACAATGTTATTCTGAACAACGTATAGGAAGAATAAACGCCCTTTTCACCCAAGTCCAACAGCTTTGGACCGCAGTTGACTCTTTCGACACCCCTGCGATGCAACCCAATCCGGCTGACGGGGAGCCAGCAACGCTGAAAATTTACCCTCCTCTTTCCCACTAGCGGCTCCTTTTCCGACAACCAGCACGGCGGATCCCTGCCGCGGCGCTGTGAACGCAGCATTTTGATTGGTATCGTTGGCCTTCAGGCTCGTCAGTCAAACAGACCCAGGAGCAGCTCAGCCGGTGGCGCCCGGCTTTCGGGTAACGCCCTGGTCCCGCTGGTTTCGGCTTTGTGCTTCAGGTGATCAAGGATCTGCTTGATCACTATAGGGTCTTCAATGCAGGCGATGACTTTCATGGCGCCGCCGCAGCCGCTGCAGGTCTCGATGTCGATATTGAAAACACGCTTGAGCCGTTGCGCCCATGTCATCGACGCTCGCCGTTGTGCTGGTGTTGCCGGTTCATCAGCCACCCTGACCTTGTTGCCCCTGCCCCGTTTTGCCGGCGTGACCAACGCCCGGTGCCGACTGTTGGGTGCGAACACCCCGTGGAAGCGGGTTAGGTTGACTCTGGGCTTCGGTACCAGGGCGGCCAGCCTTGCAATGAAATCCAATGGTTCGAAAATGACGTGCGTGGTGCCGTCCCGGTACGGCGTCTTGAGCTGGTAGCGCACGTTGCCGCCTCGTGTTAACGACAGCCGCTTCTCGGATACCGCCGGGCGGCTGATGTACCGGCACAGCCGTTCGAGCTTCTTGCGTTCATCGGCCCTGGCCGCCACGCCGGCGTGCAGGCTGGACCCGGCTACCTTGCCAATCCCGTCACCGAACGGATCACCACTGGTCGGCAGAGTTTGCAAAGTGAACACCTTTCGCCCCGCCTGTGAACCGACAGCGATACGGTAAGTGATCGAGTGCCCCAGCAGGGGTGTCATCGGGTCGTCATCCACCGCATCCGAGGCCAGATAGCTGTTTTCGACATCCCGTTCCAGCAGGCCTTGCCGTTCCAGATAGCGACCCACCCGGTGGGCGATGGTGTGCGTCAGCTGGGTGAGCTCTGGGCTGGTCGGCGCCTTGACCCAGCGGAAACGCGCTGAGCCGTGGGATTGCTCGACATACACACCGTCGAGAAACAGCATGTGGAAGTGAACATTCAGATTGAGCGCCGATCCAAAACGCTGGATCAGGGTGACCGCGCCCGTCTTGGCCACTTGGTGGGTATGGCCCGCTTTCTTGACCAGGTGCGTGGCAATGACGCGGTAAACGATGCCCAGCACCCACCCCATGATCTCGGGCCGGCTGGCAAACAGGAAACGCAGCTGAAACGGGAAGCTCAACACCCACTGACGCATGGGTTGTTCAGGCAGTACTTCATCAACCAGCAAGGCGGCACTTTCGGCCATCCGCCGCGCCCCACAGCTCGGGCAGAAACCGCGACGCTTACAGCTGAAAGCGACCAGGTGCTCGGCGTGGCAAGACTCGCAGCGAACCCGTAGAAAGCCATGCTCCAGCCGCCCGCATTGGAGAAATTCTTCAAATTCCCGTTGCACATAGCCCGGCAATTCCTTTCCCTGCTCTGCCATAAGCGCAGCGAATGCCGGGTAATACTCGTCAACGATCTGATAGAGAAGGGTTTGCTCGGGTCGGTGGCTCTGGTAACGACCAGTATCCCGATCCCGGCTGGCCGTCCTGGCCGCCACATGAGGCATGTTCCGCGTCCTTGCAATACTGTGTTTACATACAGTCTATCGCTTAGCGGAAAGTTCTTTTACCCTCAGCCGAAATGCCTGCCGTTGCTAGACATTGCCAGCCAGTGCCCGTCACTCCGCGGTCTTCACTGCGTGATCGAGTTGATCGACACCCGCCGTGACACGCTCCATGAAGTGCCTGCCTGCGTCTGTTAGCCGAACGCCCCGCGCATGGCGCTCAAATAGCAGGACACCAAGGTTATCCTCCAGCGCTTTCACACGCGCGCTGACGCTCGACTGGCTGATACCAAGTGCCTTGGCCGCATGCCGAAAATTCAGATGCTCGGCGACGGCGATGAACTGAACAAGGGAAATGAGCGGTATCCTGCCAGACAGGATACCGACATTCACGAGGTTTCGATGGTTAGTGCGCCGCATCGGAGCGGGCCTGCTACCAGTCGTCGGTTAGACGACTGGCGACTTCTCGGTGGCAGCCCCACGGAGCCGAAGGAGCACCAGCCCCAACGAAACCAGTACCGCCATCGCCGTGGCGTAACAGATCACGGGCCACGCTGTGTCACCGTTTAAAAGTGCCACCGCCAATGTCCCGACAATGCTGACTATCAGGCTTTGAACGCAGAAGTAGAACGCGACCGCTGATCCCGCGATGTCGTCGAACTCTGCCAAAGCGCCGTTCGCGGTAACGGACACCGTGAAGACAATACCGACCGCGACAACCCACATCGGTAGGATGAAGGTGAGGAATGACGGCGAGCCGTAAAGTTCGCCGATCCCCAACAGGACCGCTCCGCAAACAAGCAACGCCATCCCACGCGCCACGCATCCTGCGATGCCCCATCTGGCGACAAAGGACTTCGCGAAACGGGTTGTCACGATCATTACAAGCCCGACAGTGGCGAAGGCAAAGCTGAATCCGATCTCGGAATATTCCGCTTGGCCTATGAGCACACGGGGAGCCGTCGAGAAGAAGACGAAGAAGGTGCCCATACCGGCGCTAAAGCCGACAGTGTAAACCCAAAAAGCCGGACTCGCGAAGATCGGCAAGACAGATCGGCGCGTCTTGACTTGATCCAGAGGGCGGGTTTCGTGCCACCTGAAACCCGCATTTAGGAGTGCGAGCATCGCCAGTATAGCCAAAGTAATGAATATCGCCTGCCATCCCAAGAACTCGCCGATCAATGCTCCGGCGATAGGGCCGAGCGCAGGCACGAACGCCAGCATCGAACTGAAAAGGCCGTAGATGACGACACCCTCAGGACGGTTGGCATAAACGTCGCGAACCGTCGCGAACGTCGCCACCAGCATGGCCGACGCGCCCACTGCTTGAAGTAGACGGAAAGCGACAAAGGCCGGTGCAGTTGAAGACCAAGCTGCTCCCAGAGACGCAATGACGAAAGCCGTTGCGCCCGCAAGTAGAATTGGCCGTCGCCCGATTCTGTCTGAGAGCGGACCAAAAATCACCTGGCCCACGCCGAGCATCACCATATAGAGGCTCAACGTGAGTTGGATCATAGCGGGCGTCGTGTTCAGGATGCCGGGCATCGCTGGAACGACAGGGAGATAAATATCCATCGCCAGTGAAGCGAGGATGTCGAAAGGAGCCATCAGCAGCAGTGCTGCCGGCAGCGTATAGGCCCACGCGGGGCGTTGTTTTTGTTTATCAGTCATTTATGTGTTTTTCTATTCCATCAATAATTGATTTCCAATCATCAACGTGTAATTCGTGTCCTGTACCTTCAAGGGTGATTAGATTTGAACCTTTTATTTTTTCTTGTAAAAAACCTGCATTCTTATAATGCCAAATTTTGTCGTCTGTTCCGTGGATAATTAAGGTGGGTTGTTTGATTTCGTTTAATCTGTTCCAATATTCTTCACCACCTTGCAATGCAGCGTGATTGAACATACTTATATAATTGTTGGCTCTATTGAACTCAGCTCTTATCAGTTTTTCACTTCTTTGTTTGTCAAATTGTTTCTTGCCACTCATTAATTCTGCACCCTGAATTAAATAGTTTACCACACTGTCTTCATTTGTCCAATTGACTGTACCTGCTTTACTATGGAAATCTAAAATACTCGTGTCCATTTCAGGTATAGTTGGGTCTGAGTCTCCCCAAGGGCCTGATGACATAAGAGTTAAGGAGTTAACTCTGTCGGCAAACTTTATTGATGCTATTTGAGAAATTAGTCCGCCCAAAGAAATCCCCACAAAATGTGCTTTGTCAATCTTGTAGCCATCCAATATTGAAATAGCGTCATTAGTTAAGTCAACAATATCGTATGGAGTAGAACCTGGTTCATAATTAGTGGATTTTCCTACATCTCTGTTGTCGTAACGAATAACAAAAAATCCTTTTTCAGATAATTGTTGGCAAAATTCAGTGTCCCAATACAGCATTGATACGGTTGCACCTGCTACCAAAAGGATTGCTGGATTTTTCTTATTTCCAAAACTTTCCGTACAGAGTTCAATGCCGTTTGTTTTAATTATTTTCTCTTTCATTTCTGTTTTCCTTTGTTTGCAACTGATTATTATCAGTCCTAAAATTAATATCCAAAGTAGTTTTTTTTTCATTTATCAATGTTTAACTGTTATGCTGGTATCTTTCACAATGCCCGCTAACATCTGTTTTAACGAAACGAATATACGGAAAATTTCGCTTAACCAACCCTTTATGTGCCGTTTTATTCCATTTTATACATTTAACAATTGCTGAAACGTAAAGTCGGGTTTAAACATTTCAATTTCGTTTTGAGTTGATTCTTCTTGTGCTTCTTTGCCATAGATAAACATTTGCTGTTCATAATTTTTAACAGCCTCTTCAATGCTATTAAATTTTCCATCGGCTAGATTATCAGACAATATCAAGGCATCCACCAACCCACTATTTACTCCCTGCCCTGCAAAAGGCGGCATCAAATGTGCGGCATCCCCAATCATTGTTATGGGTAATGGGCGCTTGCTTTTCCAAGGCTTTTCTAAAGGAAATATCCGTGTAGCCAATCCTACAAATGACAACGTCGTATGAATCAATTCTTTGTAGCGTTCGTCCCAATCGGAAAATTCTTTCAGAAGAAAATCAACGACACTATTTCTGTTTTGAAAATCTACCTGCGTTTGGTTTTTCCATTCATCAGGTGTTTTAAAACTTATTCCAAAATGCAATGCACCATTATTATTGGGGTTAGCAAATAATAAATTACCTTGGTGAGATGCCATTAGCCGGTTTCCATTGCATAGCTGAAAAAATCCAGGACAGTTTATCTCTGGTTGATGAATATCGGCTTGTATATTGAAAGTACCTGTTTCTTCAACTTCCGTGTCGGTAACAAATTTTCTTACCTTGGACATCCCGCCATTGGCAAGAATAACCAAATCTGCTGTTTCACTCGGTTTATTCTCAAAAGTTAGTGTCCACTTCTTCTTACCAGGTTCAAGCATAACAAGTTTTCTATCCCAAATAACCGTGTCGTTTTCTAAACTATTCAACAAGATAGCCCTTAAGTCATTTCTGTTTATTTCAGGATTGTCAAATCGATTTTCGGGCTTTACATTTTTTGTGGATAAAATATTGCCTTTTTCATCAGCAATATTTACACCCATTGGTAAGGCTAAGTCATAATAAGTTTGTAACAATCCCGCTTTTTTCATTGCTTCCTGACCTGAACCTTTGTGTAGGTCAAGGGTTCCACCAAAAATTCTTGCCTCTCGGTCGTTGTCTCTTTCGTAAACTGAAACGTCTATGCCGTTTTGCTGTAATAATTTTGCCATAGTCAGTCCAACGGGTCCACCACCAATTATTGCAACGTTCTTATCACTAAGTAAATTCATTTGTTTGTCTGTATCTATTCGCATTGTCATTCAAAAATGGCACATAACGGAAAAAGTATTGGCGAAGAACGGGCTACTTTGCACACAATTTCAAAGGGAAACCGACTTTGAGCAAAAATTTTTTCCTTTTGCTAATATACGAGAAAAAGTAAAAGGAAAAATTTTTTGCGGATATTGCTAACTGAGTTCTCAAAGACAGTATTCACCCCGTTTTTTGCCAATACACTGTTGAACTAAACCTCCGGTAGCTTTTCCGATTCGCCGTTTTAGTAATTTTGTTTTTTTAACAATCAAAACATTTACTATGGCTACAAAAAAAAATCTCCGGAGGATTTAAGAACGAACAAAATTCTGAACCGTGCCTCAAGCGAAGTTAACGGTTTTGCCGAACTCTTGCAACGCTTTGAAAGAAATATTTCAATCCTGGGCAGGAGCCCCAGAACCTTTGATAATTATTCCCGGCATGTCGCGGCACTCGCGCTGCACTTCGGAACTTTGCCTACGGAACTAGATCCTGAACAGGTGAAAGATTACTTGTTTGAACTCCAGCAACGCTCCAAAACACCTTCCCAAACGTACTTCAAACATACCGTTTACGGACTCCGCTTTCTGCTGAAGACCGAAGGTTTGCCCTACAGCTACCTCCACCTTCCCGCCATTCCAAAAGTCAAGAAACTTCCTGTGATCCTGAGTCGGGAAGAGATCTGGCGTATGCTTCAGGCCGCCGAACTCCTGAAACACAAACTGCTCATCGGGCTCATCTACGGCTGCGGACTGCGCTGCATGGAAGTGCGGAATATTGAACTTCAGCATATGGACTTCGACCGGAAAATGCTGCATATCGTGCAGGGAAAAGGCCGGAAAGACCGTTATGTTCCGCTTTCCGAGCATTTAATCCGTGGCCTGAAAACTTTTATCAAAATTGAAAATCCGGTTCAGTATTTATTCAATGGAAATCAAAACAGAAATATTGAAGAGATTGATTTAAAAACAGATCAAAGCGCTTTACAAAAACCTGATTTTGATTCCCGCTACAGCCAGCGCGGCGTGCAGTGGGTGATTAAAACCATCTCAAAAAAAGCCGGAATCACCAAAGAAGTCCACACCCATACTTTGCGGCACAGCTACGCCACGCATCTGCTGGAAGACGGCGTTCCGATCATTATGGTTCAAAAACTTCTGGGCCATGAAAGAATTGAATCGACCATGGAATATTTGCATGTCTGTCAGCTGTCGGATCAGCAACCGCACAGTCCTTTGGATACCGTTTTCGCTTTATGCCGCAAAAATGGAAGCCCGAAGTAAGGGCAGAAGTGTAGCCGACGTTCTGCGCGCAGTCAGTTTATCAACTCAGAATTTTACGGTTCATCAGGAAAAAACACTTCGGGCTTTGTCGTATTGCCGGACTTCCGCTTTGGGTGGACATATTGATGCGTGTGATAGTTGCGGAAATCTTTCCATCAGTTACAACTCGTGTAGAAACCGGCATTGTCCGCAATGTCAAGGTCATAAAAAGGAAGAATGGATTCAAAAACGGGAGCAGGATTTATTGCCGTGCAGTTATTACCATCTGGTTTTTACGCTGCCTGAAGAGCTGAACAGTTTGGCCATTGCCAATCCCACACTCACTTACAAAACCCTGTTTGAAGCGGCGTGGGCGACTTTAAACCAGTTTGGCAAAACCGAAGGAATCCAACTGGGAATGATTGCCATTTTACACACCTGGGGGCAGAACCTGAGCCTGCATCCGCATCTGCACTGCATTGTTCCGAGCGGTGGAATCAATAAACAGGGAAAATGGAAAAAGAAAGTAAGGACGGATAAATATCTCTTCTCCGTAAAAGCAATGAGCAAAGTGTTCCGGGCAAAGTTTGTGGCTTTATTGAGAGCTAATGGTATGAGTGACCAAAACTTGACTGAAAGGCTTTTCTCCAAAAACTGGGTTGTGTATGCGAAAAGACCTTTTGGTGGCCCCAAGCAAGTCATCGAATATTTAGGCAGATACACGCACAAAGTGGCCATCAGCAATCACCGGATTAAGGAAGTCACAGATAAAGAAGTTCGTTTTGCCTACAAAGATTACCGCAAAGGCGGCGAGAAAAAAGAAATGACTTTATCGAATGTGGAGTTTATCAGGCGCTTCAGTCTGCATATCCTGCCGAAAAGATTTGTAAGGATCCGCCATTACGGTATTTTAAGCAGCAGCTGGAAGCGTGGAAAACTCCAGGATTTGCAAGAAAGTTTAAAAGTGGAACGGAGCGTTTTTGTTCCCCAGACTATGCTCAGAAAATGCCGCTGTTGCAAAAAAGGAAAGCTAGTGGTCATTGCCATTTTCGGGCAACGTGGTCCGCCACAGGATTTTCTTTTCGTCACCCAAACTTTCTCTGCGAAATAAACTTTGCGGGTAAGGGAAACTGTGTTTTGCAGCGAAGAAAAACCGCTGAAACCCACCAATAAAGGCTACCAAATGCCACAAAAAAAGCAGTCCTTCTGAAAAACTGCTTTGTATCTCTAAATTCTAAAAACGATAACTCCATAAGGTTACCAACTGCTGGCAAAAAGCTACCGGAGCTTCCGTTCAACGGGCTTTCATTGTTGGCTTTTCAAGCCCAACGAAAGCTTAGTTATTATCTGCAGGCATTTTTTAGTGTGTTGAAGATTTAGAGAAAAAGTTCATAACAAAAACACCTGCAACAATCAAAATAATTCCAATAATTGCTGCTAAATCCAAAGATTGTTTAAAGATAATTACTGAAATCAATGCAGTTAAGACAATTCCTAAACCTCCCCAAATCGCATAAGCAATTCCTAAAGGTATTGATTTTAATGCTTGAGAAAGGAAGAAAAAGCAAGCAATATATGCTATTATTGTTATTGTCGTGGGTAAAAGTTTTGAAAATCCGTCAGATGCTTTCATAAAACTTGAACCTAAAACTTCAAGAACAATCGCTAATGCTAAATATAAATATTTCATTGTTTGTTATTACTTTTTGTTAAGATAAAATTACTATAATTTAAATTCTTAGATAGTTTTTTTGTGAAATTCCTTCTATGAAATGGGTTTGGATATGCTTGCAGATAACGTCCCGCCGGCTTTGTGGAGGTGGGGATTTTTGTTCCCAAACCTTTCCATTAGGACTGAAGTCAAATATATAAAATTACCTTTAAATTTTGCCTTAAAACCCCACTTTCACAAAACCGCTGTTAGCAGCCGTACATTTTCTATCTTTCTGTTTGTTACTGTTCAATGTCAAGATTATATTTATACAACAATCCCACAAGTCCTAAATGCGAAAATTTAGCTCCTTTCACTTTGTTCTGTTCAGGGTCAAGCGAATAGTTTAATGCTGTGCGGAAGTCCGTTTTTTCAAGGTTTGTCCGCACAAAGGAAGCTAATGTCAAGTCGCAGTTTTTGAAAACAGCCATTGATAAATCCGTTTCGCTAAAGTCCACTTGTTTTAAGGAACAGTCTGTGAAATTTGTCTTTTTCATTTTGCACTGAAAAAAAGAAGAATAGTCAAGAATGCTGTCCTGAAAAGCTACGGAAAATGAAAAACTATTGACTACGCTAAAATCAATGCCCATTAGCTTGCAACCAATAAATTTTATGGTTCTTAACCCTGTGTTGCGAAATACTGTCAGTGAAAAGTTGCAACTTTTAAAAGAGCAGTCCTCAAAAATATTATTGCTTAAATCACTTTTTGTAAAGTTACAGTTCTTAAACTCGCAGTTTAGAAACTCTCTGCCCGATAATTTTTTCTCGGAATAGTTTATGTTTTCAAATGTTTTTGCCTCGTGTGTTACTGTGTCCATTTTAGTTTCTATTTTCATTCTACAAAGTTCGGAATTTTAACGGCGTTCGTTGTATGGCTGCTAACGGGCCGCGCATTGGCGATAGTGGCGGATTAGAAAGCGAAAACTTTCAATTTTGCACTAAGCTAAGCAACAGCCTTTTATTATTTTCTAAATTTAAGAAAAAAGGAAATATAAAAGGCTGTTGCGACTAAAAAAGGAGAAACTTTCAATTTCTCCCTTAAACCGCCATTTTGCCAATGCGATGTTGAACTAAACCTTCGGTAGCTTTCTCAGCGCTATATTTAGTTACTTTGTAAAACTAATTAAAAATCAGTAAAATGGCAACAAAAAAAAGAGTGTAGAAGAGCTTAGAGAAAACAAGATCATCAATCAGGCAAAGCGCGAAGTTCCGGGATTTGCGGAGCTTTTGCATAGGTTTGAACGTACGGTTTCTGTATTGGGAAGAAGCCAAAGTACCTTTCAAAATTACTCCAGACACGTCGCTGCGGTGTCGCTACATTTCGGAAAAATTCCTACAGAATTGGATCCCGAGCAAATTCACGATTACCTTTTTTACCTTCAGAAAAAATCAAAATCACCTTCACAGTCGTATTTTAAACACACCGTTTACGGACTTCGATTTCTGCTTAAATCGGAAGGTTTGAGCTATGATTATTTGAGTCTTCCGGAAATTAAAAGAGAGAAAAAACTGCCTGTAGTGCTTAGTAAACAGGAGGTTTGGCAGATGTTGTCCGGCTGTAAACTTTTAAAACATAAAATTTTGATCGGCATTCTTTACGGCTGCGGATTGCGCTGTATGGAAGTTCGAAATCTCCGTTTGTGCGACTTAGATTTTGGTCGAAAACAACTCAAAGTGGTTCAGGGAAAAGGCAAAAAAGACCGCTATTTACCACTTTCCGAACATCTGATTCGTGGGCTCAAAAAGTATATCGAAGCGGAAAAACCGGAAGATTATCTCTTTGGAGAACCTCGTGGAGGGCGTGCTGGTGGCGATTTCGATTCCCGTTACTCCCAGCGCGGCGTTCAGTGGGCGGTAAAGCAGGCATCAAAAACGGCAAATATCCTGAAAGAAGTGAGTGTCCATACGCTTCGGCACAGTTTTGCGACGCATCTTCTGGAAGATGGGATGGATATTTTGAGCATCAAAAATCTTCTCGGTCACGAAAGTATCGATACCACGCTGGTTTATCTTCAAATTGCCCAGCTTTCAACCCAAAAACTCTTTTCACCGCTCGATACCCTTTTTTCAGAATTTGGGAAAAAATGAGCGGTTTAAAAACCTCAAAAAAACAGTCAGTTCAACCTCAATCTCAACCTCAATACGAAGTCGCCGATGTTTTAAACAAATTAGGTTCAAAATTGGAAGATTTAGGACTTAATTCTTGGCAATTACGAACACTTTCAGCGTTGAAAAAATGCCGTACCTCTGCTTTGGGTGGTCATATTGACGCTTGTGATGAATGTGGAAATGTAAGCATCAGTTACAACTCCTGCCGAAACCGTCATTGCCCAAAATGTCAGAGCAAAAACCGAGAGCAATGGATTGAAAATCGGGAAACCGAACTGCTTCCGGTACCTTATTTCCACGTGGTTTTTACGCTTCCTGATGTATTGAACAAAACCGCGCTTCACGAGCCCAAAATGTTGTACGATTTTTTATTTGAATCTGCCTGGGAAACGCTTCAAACGTTTGGTGAAAATCGAGGTTTAAAAATGGGAATGATTGCTGTTTTGCACACTTGGGGGCAGAATCTGAGCCTTCATCCGCATTTGCACTGCATTGTTCCGGGCGGTGGAGTGGATGAAAGCGGAGCTTGGAAAAATCTACGTTCAGACGGCAAATTTTTGTTTCCGGTAAAGGCTTTGAGTAAAGTTTTCAGGGCTAAATTTTGTGAGAAATTAAAAGATAAAAACTTTGAAGAGTATACCAAAATCAGGCAAAATCTGTGGGAAAAGTCTTGGGTTGTTTACGCCAAAAAGCCTTTTGGAAGCCCAAAATCTGTGGTAGAATATTTGGGCAGATACACGCATAAAATCGCCATCAGCAACCAGAGAATCAGGAAAATTGACGCGGAAACGGTAACTTTTTCTTACAAAGATTACCGCCAAAAAGGCATCAAAAAGCAGATGGTTTTGAGCCATGAAGAGTTTATCCGCCGTTTTGTGATGCATATTTTACCGAAAAGATTTGTAAAAATCCGTCATTATGGTTTTTTGAGCAGCACCTGGAAGCGTATCAAACTTAAAAATCTACAACAAAATTTAGGCATCCAGCCCAAAGAAAAGCTTCCGCCAAAAGCTTTTCAGCCGAAATGTACGTGTTGTAAAGATGGAAATCTTGTGACGATTGCCACGTTCGATCTACGAGGTCCGCCAAGTTGGTTTTTGGAGATGAGCCGAAATTTACCTGCTCCTAAATCTGCATTTTAGCGGATTTGGGTAAGGGAAATGTTAACCTAACGTGAAGGAAAGCACGATAAAACCAAGAAAAACTCGCCAAAATCACCCACAAAAAAAGAGACTCTTCTCAAAGTCTCTTGTATCTCTAAAAATCTTTTGTCGATAAACCCATAGTGTGGGAAAATACCCAACCAAAAGCTGCCGAAGGTTCCGTTCAACAGGGTTTTCATTGTTCGTGCTGCGCACGCAACGAAAACTTAGCTATTAGGCGATGTCCTTTATTTTCCATTTTTTAAAAATTCGATTGGATTCAATTTTTCATTTTTATTCCAAACTTCAAATCCAAGATATTTTTTATCATTCTCAGTTCCAATTTTTCCAATTTTTTGATTTTTAATGATTTTATCATTTTCTTGAACTTTTACTTCAATAAGATTCATATAAACATAAATAAATTCCCCATTTTTTAGTAGAACTATTTTTGTATTATTTTCATCAAGTATTTTTACAATTTTACCAGAATCAATTGCAATAGCATTAGATTCATTCCCATTAGTGTAGATTCGCAATTCGTTTTCAATAGGATTTATTCCTCGTTTAATTAATGTTGTTTCATTTCTACAGCAAATTTCATAAAATTTATATTTATCAACTGGGATATTTTCTTTTAATCCTAAAAGATTTTGTGCATTTTTTGTTTGTCCAAAAACTGTTGAAGTTAAAACAAAAAAAACAAAAATTTGAATTTGTACTGTTATTTTCATAGGATATCGCCTAACACTCAAATATATGAATATTTATGAATCAAGCATCATAAAATCGTAATTTTTTTTGAATCTTTATTAAGTATTTGTATATTAATATTTTATAGCTATATTTGGATTGCGTATTTTAAATTATTGGCGGCGGATAACATCCAACGCCATCTGATTTTAGCTTTTTTTAATATATAAAAAATACGCAGTGGTGGTATGGATTTTTCAGACAAAAGATTTCAGTTTTCCTCCGGAACTCACAACGGCTCCAACGTTATTTGGGTGCAGTTTGAAAAAGACCGGCAGCTCATTTCCTTTCTGCGCGAACACACAAAAGCACGGTGGTCCGCCTCACAAAAAAAATGGTATGTTACCGATAACAGGCACTACCGCAAACTTTTTGGGCTGCCCGAGAAAATAACCGGCAAGGCAGTACTCTCCAAAATTCACCTTGTCAATTTGCCGGAGTTCCAGCGTTTCCAGGAACATCTCCTGCTGAAGCGGTACAGTCAAAATACCTTACGCACTTACAGCATAGAATTTGCACAGTTGCTCTACATCCTAAAAAGTTATCCCGTGCAGGAGCTTTCTCCCGAACGTTTGCGGTCTTATTTCCTCTACTGCCACGAAAAACTGAAACTCTCGGAAAGCGAAATCCACAGCCGCATGAATGCCGTAAAGTTTTATTTTGAGCAAGTGCTCCACCGCCAAAAAATGTTTTTCGACATTCCGCGCCCAAAGAAAAAGCTGCTGCTTCCCAAAATGCTCAGCAAAGCTGAAATCAAGAAAATAATAGCTGCCACACTAAATCTCAAACATTCACTTGTTCTGAAAGTGTGTTACGGCATGGGGCTCCGTGTGAGTGAAGTGGTAGCGTTAAAACTTTCCGATATCGACAGTGCGGAAATGCTGGTGCGCATCGAACAGGGGAAAGGTAAAAAAGACCGCATCGCCGTACTTCCCCAAAGCTTACTGCCCGAATTGCGGGAATATTACCTGAGCTACCGCCCAAAGGTTTACCTTTTCGAGGGTAAAGAAGGCGAGGCATATTCTGTACGGTCTGCGCAGGCGGTATTTAGGAAGGCGATGGAAAAGGCAGGCATTCGCAAGAAAGTCGGTATTCACGGATTGCGCCACAGTTTTGCCACTCACTTAATGGAAACAGGAACCGATATCCGCTTTATTCAGGAGCTCCTTGGGCATAATTCCATTAAAACCACCCAAATCTACACGCATGTGACAGACCTTTCAAAGTCCAGGATAAAAAGTCCGCTGGATTCTTTATAATTTTTTTCTAAAACGGCTGTTCTTTCCTGTTTAAAAGTGTTTCTCCATTTTGATATTTGCTCTTTCGTAAACTCCACTTTCAAGTTCAACTTCTTCAAACCCATATTTTCTAAATAAATGAATAGCCGATTGCAACGTTGTGTTTGAGTATAAAATAAGTATCGTTATTTGTTTTTGTTTGGCAATATTTAAGCAATGTTCAATCAATATTGTCCCAATACCGTGTCCCTGTGCTTTGTCGCTGACAGCCAATTTACCTAATTCGTAAACCGTTTCACTTTTCTTTAACAGTGAGGCTGTACCAACAATTTCACCATTGAGTTTAGCATAATAAATATGGCCGCCTTTGTCTATGATATGCTTTTGGGGATCTGAAAGTGATGCAACATCACCTTCTTCTATACGAAAATATTTTTCAAGCCACTCGTAATTCAGTGTCTTAATTGGTTCAGATAACTCTTCTGAAAATTCTATGATATCAACCAAGTTTTTTTTACTCATTTGCCGGACAATTACATTTATAGATTTTTTTAAATCGACTGTTCTTCCCTGCTTACATCACTTCTTCCACAGTATAGATCCAATTTAAAACCAAAAATAAATTGGAGAAATAACAGATTTATTATAGATTTTTCTATTTTTTTAAAGAAATTAATAACTTAAAGATCCGCTGAACTAAAGCTTCGGCAGCTTTAACAACCGCCTAAATCTGTAACTTTGTAAAATTAACTAAAAACGGGTAAACCGCCCAAAAAAGAGACTCTTTCAGAAATCCCCTGTAAATCTCTAAAATCCTTCGCCGATAAACCCATAATGCTGAAAAAAAACTCCCGAAGCTTCCGTTAAATAGGGTATCACTGTTCGTTATTCGCACGCAACAAGAACTTAGCTGTTGAACTAAACCTCCGGTAGCTTTTCCCATTTGCCGTTTTAGTAACTTTGTTTTTATTAACCTTTTAAAAACTCATGAAATGGCTAAAAAAAAAAATCTACGGAGGATTTAAGGACCAACTATATAGCTCCAACAGATAATTGTATTCATGATGGCTCCACAGTTAATACAAAGAGTTTGGATATTGTTATGACGTATTTGGGACATTTTAAAATTTAATCTGATTCTCCGCAAACACACCTAATATTTTTAGTATATTAGCGCTCAAAAAGCAGGGATTATGAACATATTCAGTTTTACGGCTCATTTCGGTTCGGAGGAAGATTGTCGTTTGCATTTCAAGGAGCAGCGTGATAAGGAAGGGGTTGTCTGCAAGCGATGCGGGGGCACTTCCCATTATTGGTTACAGGGTAAATGGAGTTATGAATGCAAAGGTTGCCGTTTCCGCACCTCGTTGCGCAGCGGTACGATCATGGAGAGCTCCAAGCTGCCGTTTCTGGTGTGGTACAAAACGATGTTCCTGATGAGTTGCACAAAAAAGGGATTCTCCACCAACGAACTCCAGAAGCAATTAGGATTGAAGCGTTACGAACCGGTATGGGCGATGGTACACAAACTCCGCAGGGCGATGGGCAACCGGGATGCAAGGTATACACTGGAAGGGATGATAGAACTGGATGAGGGTTACTTTTCGGTGGCCAGTAAGGAAATCGAGCGAGGCAAGGGTACACGTGGCCGGGGAGCCGAGGGAAAGCAGAACGTTGCGGTGATGGCCGAAAGCACCCCGTTGGAAGATATCGAAACGGGCAAAAAGGAGAAGCATGTGCGTTATTTCAAGGCCAGGGTACTGGATAGCCATCAAAGTGAAGGAATCAACGGCGTGGTCAGGGACTGCATGGAGGATGATGCCATCGTATTTTCGGACAAAAGCACTTCTTACGTTGACATCTCCGATCTGGTGGAATTGCACGTCACCGAGAAATCAGACGCCAAAACCACCAAGGAAACACTCAAATGGGTGCATATCGCAATCAGTAATGCAAAACGGACATTGCTGGGCAACTACCATAAAATCAAAAGGAAATACTTACAGTTGTATCTCAACGAGTTTATTTACAAATTAAACAGACGGTATTTTGGAGACAAACTCTTTGACAGAATAGTAATTGCGAATATAACAGGTGCATAAACGGATAATCAGAATCTTTAAACATCCTAATTAACTACCTGCGGATTTTAGGTATTATTATAGAAGCCCCCATGAATAAATCGCTCATCATTTTCGGCATCGTCAACATAACCTCGGACAGTTTCTCCGATGGAGGCCGGTATCTGGCGCCAGACGCAGCCATTGCGCAGGCGCGTAAGCTGATGGCCGAGGGGGCAGATGTGATCGACCTCGGTCCGGCATCCAGCAATCCCGACGCCGCGCCTGTTTCGTCCGACACAGAAATCGCGCGTATCGCGCCGGTGCTGGACGCGCTCAAGGCAGATGGCATTCCCGTCTCGCTCGACAGTTATCAACCCGCGACGCAAGCCTATGCCTTGTCGCGTGGTGTGGCCTATCTCAATGATATTCGCGGTTTTCCAGACGCTGCGTTCTATCCGCAATTGGCGAAATCATCTGCCAAACTCGTCGTTATGCATTCGGTGCAAGACGGGCAGGCAGATCGGCGCGAGGCACCCGCTGGCGACATCATGGATCACATTGCGGCGTTCTTTGACGCGCGCATCGCGGCGCTGACGGGTGCCGGTATCAAACGCAACCGCCTTGTCCTTGATCCCGGCATGGGGTTTTTTCTGGGGGCTGCTCCCGAAACCTCGCTCTCGGTGCTGGCGCGGTTCGATGAATTGCGGCTGCGCTTCGATTTGCCGGTGCTTCTGTCTGTTTCGCGCAAATCCTTTCTGCGCGCGCTCACAGGCCGTGGTCCGGGGGATGTCGGGGCCGCGACACTCGCTGCAGAGCTTGCCGCCGCCGCAGGTGGAGCTGACTTCATCCGCACACACGAGCCGCGCCCCTTGCGCGACGGGCTGGCGGTATTGGCGGCGCTGAAAGAAACCGCAAGAATTCGTTAACTTTTCGGTGGCCAGTAAGGAAATCGAGCGAGGCAAGGGTACACGTGGCCGGGGAGCCGAGGGAAAGCAGAACGTTGCGGTGATGGCCGAAAGCACCCCGTTGGAAGATATCGAAACGGGCAAAAAGGAGAAGCATGTGCGTTATTTCAAGGCCAGGGTACTGGATAGCCATCAAAGTGAAGGAATCAACGGCGTGGTCAGGGACTGCATGGAGGATGATGCCATCGTATTTTCGGACAAAAGCACTTCTTACGTTGACATCTCCGATCTGGTGGAATTGCACGTCACCGAGAAATCAGACGCCAAAACCACCAAGGAAACACTCAAATGGGTGCATATCGCAATCAGTAATGCAAAACGGACATTGCTGGGCAACTACCATAAAATCAAAAGGAAATACTTACAGTTGTATCTCAACGAGTTTATTTACAAATTAAACAGACGGTATTTTGGAGACAAACTCTTTGACAGACTAGTAATTGCGAATATAACAGGTGCATAAACGGATAATCAGTAAATTTAATAATAAATTGGAAAAGGAAAAAGACATATTAGACAATCTTGAACTACGTTCAGAAAACGTGCAGGATATTCTCACGCAGCCGCCACATTGGATGATTCGATGGGGAAACACGGTAATTTTCGTCATTCTCCTGATGGTTCTCTTGATGAGTTATGTAATTAAATATCCTGAGTTTATACCTGCCCCCATAGTCGTAACTTCCAAAAATCCACCTGAAAAACTTGAAGCAAGAACAAATTCTAAAATTGAAAAAATTTTAGTGAAAGATCATCAGTCTGTAAATAAAAATCAAGTCATGATGGTGCTTCAGTCAGCTGCTGATTACAAGGATATTCTAGCTCTAAAAGATATAGTTGATTCAATGTCATCATCACAAGTTCTCTACTTCCCTACTCAACAGGCATCAACCTTCAAACTTGGCGAAATACAGGGAGAATACAATAGTTTTGCAAAAGCATTGCAGGATGAAAAACTTTTTACTCGTCTTAAGCCCTATGCTCCTGAAAATATTGCAGCAAACCAAAGTCTTGGGGAATACAGGGCAAGGATTGCTACATTACAACAGCAGCGGAACTTAGAAGTTACAAAATTTGACCTTACCAAAAAAAATACTTGCGCTCCCAAGAATTGTTCAATCAAGGTGTAATTGCCGCGATGGAACTAGAAAATGAAAAAACAAAATTTCTACAGGCAGAACAAAATTTGAAAAATATCAATATAACATTGTCACAGATGCAGGAAGCGGTTTCAAATCTAAATAAAACCAAAAGCGGTGCATCAATAAATACTGAGAAAGATAAGATTACATACAGCTCCCAAACGCTCCAATTATTTGAACAGCTAAGAAAATCACTGAGACAATGGGAACAAAATTATCTCATTATTTCTTCTACTGAAGGAGTAGTTAGTTTCCAACAATTTTGGGGCGAGAACCAATTTGTAAAACCCGGTGATATTGTGATGTCTGTTCTACCCAATGATAAGGAATTAGTTGTTGGTCGGATGTTGATTCCATCAGTGAATTCCGGTAAAGTTAAACCAAATCAAAAGGTTTTAGTAAAGCTTGATAATTACCGATACCAAGAATATGGAATCGTTGAAGGCAAGGTCCAAAACATTTCTCTTACTCCAGATGATAAAGGGAACTATTATGTTGACGTTTTGCTTCCAAAAGGATTGCGGACTTCTTTTGGGAAAAAGTTGCCATTTGACAGAGAGCTCAAAGGAAGTGCCGAGATTGTCACCGAGGATTTAAGGCTAATTGAAAGGTTTTTCTATCAAATTAGGAAATTGTTGGGGTATCAAGCTTGATGTTTTTTTTAAAAAAATAATTGTTAATGCTAAGATTTCTTACAGAAACGAGGGATTTCCGTGCATTATTAGTGCAAATTCTCAACAAATAAAGTCATCTTTTTCAAAAACCTGCCTGATTTAACCACAGGCAATTTTTCAACCTGCGTAAATTGGGCACATCCCAATCACAAAGCCGCGTAAAAAAGCCCATTTCCAAGAGAATCTTTTTCATTATTTTTAATTCCAAGATTATCTAAACTAAAATCTAAAAAATAACTCTGAAATAATCATCTACAGAATTTTCAGTCCTTCCGATTCTTTTGTTAAATATGCACTCCCAAAGTAACCACCTGCGAAAAATAGACACAAGTTCAAAATCAACCTGGGTAAAATAGACCCACCCTACATTTTCCTAAATGATAAGCATTCTGACAAAAATTTCAATGATAAAAAGACACACCTTCCTTCAAAACCTGCACCAAATAAACTTATCTTTTTCAATAAGTTGGGTAATTTAGCTACAGGTTATCATGCAACCTGCGTAAATCAGCCACATCCTACTCGCAAACGTGGGTAGAAAAGTTACACCTCAATTCTCCCCGTTTTCCATGTTTTTTTCCTTCCAAAGCAACTTTATCATAAAAAACCGCAAAACAACCCTAATATAAGCATTCGAGGAACCTTTTCAGACCTCTAAAAAAATCAGTAAACTTTTGTTGCAAGATGTGTCTTTGTACCCACAAACTTTTCAAGTTTTGGGACAAAGACGGTCTTGCCTTTTTGCAAAAGGGGAAAAAACGGCGGAACTTGTTTTTTTTAATCACCAAATCTGGTTCAAGCATCTAAACTCGTCTAAATTATTCTTTTTTAATCTTCGGAGAATCTAAACTCGTCTAAATTGTTCTTATTTAGCCCACGCCCCATGAACACTATTGTTTTCACGGATTTGATGTCCCAATTTTGCAACAGAAATTTTAATCAAAAAAATGAAAGCAACCCTCTATGTTCTCCTGACACTTTTTGCCATCAACCTCAATGCGCAGGTCGGAATAAACACACAGACACCCGAAACTACTTTTGATGTAGTAGGAAAACCAAACGACACCTCACATCATGACGGGATTATTCCTCCAAGGATAACGGGCGACCAGTTGGCGAACAAGTTTTACACACAGGCAAAAAAAGGTGCGGTTGTATTTGCCACCGCTCCGGCTTCCAATCTTTCGGGGCAGGTCATCAATATTTCAGAATCAGGAATGTATTATTTTGACGGCAACGTATGGCAGAATTTCGCAAAGGAGAAACAGCCTGTCGAATACAGAATTGTACTCACCTTCGATCCCAACAGCACCGCCGCACTGACAGCAACTTCAACTTGGTCCGCCCCTGTAAACTATTCGGGAAATAGCCACGCCTATCTTACCTCCTCAAAATATTACACCATCGGAACCAAAAATTTCGGAGGACTAAAGGGAGCGGTTTTGTTCAGAAAAGTACAGGGAATTGTAAATGTATGGTTTCAGATGTACAGGTCTTCTGATTCCGCACCGATTACGGGAAACGCCTTCATCAGCATTGCGAGCATCTACAGCGACATCGGATACATTCCCAACCAGATTGTCTTACTGCATACGGAAAATTCCACGCAATATTTTCCAGCCCTGCTGGAGAATTACAGCATCCAGATTCCGCAAACCTCCCTAAACGCAATGTCCACATCCTACTACACCTACGGAGAAGTTCAAGGATATTCCAACTGGATCAAGCCTTATCTGCCCTAATTGATGATTCAACAAAGTCCTTAATGGAAAAAGAAGACTACATAAAATTCAGAATATCCAAAACCAAAAAACAGGACTGGAAAAAAATATGCAAAGACAGAAACCTCACATTGACCGACTTACTGACGGCATCAGTTGAGAACAGAATTTTAGACAACGAAAGAAGACAGATACTGGCGTTCATTGAAAAACAAGACAACGTCTTCATCAAGATAGAGACCAACATCAACCAGGTAGCGAAAATTGCAAACGGACAAAAGTTTATTTCGGAATCAGAACTGAAAAACTTCACCGCAAAGCTTTCAGAAATCGCCAAATTGAAGAAGCAGCAAAACCAAATCTTCGAAAAGATCTATGAAATGCTCGCAAAATGATTGTCAAGATTATTCCTGCTTCAGGCTCGGATTTTCACGGCGTTCAGTACAACGACAAAAAGATGGAGAAAGGAACAGGAGAACTGATGCTGATGAAAAACTTTCCCTCCTTCATCAATGGGGAAAGCAGTCCGGAGCAGGTTCGGGACTACTTCAAATCCATTTCAAAAAATGAGAAGGTAAAGAAACCACAGTTCCACGCCGTCATTTCTGCAAAATATCAGAATCATGGCAAGGAAGAAATCACCGAAATCGCCAAAGACTTCATGCAGGAAATGGGCTACGGAAAACAGCCGTTCATAGTTGTTTACCACAGCGACACCGAGAACAACCACGTCCATATCGTCTCCACAAGGGTTGACAAGCAGACCGGAAAGAAAATCAACGACAGTTACGAACGCTTGAAAGCCCAAAAAGCATTGGCAGATACACTAGAAAAACGATACGGAGTAAGTTCCGAGGAAAAATTAGAAAAACTGCTAAACTATCAAATTGCTTCACTCAGCCAACTGGAACTCCTGCTTGAAAGAAGCGGGTTCAAACTAACTAAAGACACAAATGATGAAAATGACTTTTCCATTCTGAAGAACGGGGTAAAACTTAAAACCATCCACGGTAACCAAATCAGTTTTACCCCCAATTCGGACAACGGACGAATGAGACAGCTGAAAGCCATTTTGAGCAAATACAAAGACCTCTGTTCCAATAAAGTCTTCAAGGTAGAGGACAGAAGGGCGCAGGAATCACTGCTACCGGAAGAAAGGCACAGCGACCATTGGAAACCCAAGATAGAGTTCGAGAGCGAGCTCCAGAAAAAATTGCGGGACATCTACGGACTGGATGTGGTCTTCCACCACAAGGACGGACAGAAACCCTTCGGATACAGCATCATCGACCACAAATCGGGAAAGGTGTTCAAGGGAAGTGAGATCATGAAGATGGACGACCTGTTTGAGATGACCGATGAGAAAATTGACAAGAAACTTTTTGAAAGTCTAAAGGACTATAATCTGGCGGACAGTTTTTCAAAACAAATATTAATGGAGCATCTGAAACGCCAGAATCCCGAAAACGCTATAATAGAATTTATGCTTTTCGAGTCTAAGAAAATAAAGAACAGGGAGGTTTTCAACGCCATAAAAAACGAGGTAAAGGATTATGTCGAAACACAGAATAACAAGGATGTCCACCTCATAAAATCGGAAGATGGAAAATATTATGCCGTCCACTCCAAACTGCATTATGTGGGTTCATTGGAAAACTTAATTGGAGAGAATGCCTATCAAAAATTCCTCAATCCAAGCAAAGAATTGACACCGGAAAGTAGAGATGAAAATCTTTCCAAGGAACTGGATAGAACCATAGACGACCTGATTTTCCAATTCACCAAACCGTCGGGAGGAACAGGGAGAGACCCTGCCGAAGAAGAGTTAAGAAAAAGACGCAAAAATAAAAAAAGAACATAAGAATGATCATCACATTTGCCACCCAAAAAGGCGGAACAGGGAAAACCACCCTCGCCATCGCATTCGCCAACTATCTCTCCAGAATTTCTACAAGGAAGATCAAGGTGTTTGATTTCGACTACCAAAAATCCTTCTTCAACAAATGGAGGGAGGATGCGGACTCGGAACTGCCCAAACTCTACGAGGTGGAAGTCATTGGCGAAGATGACGATGAGCCGCCTTTCGAGGACTTGGAACAGGTTGTCGACCTGAAAGAAAGCAAAGACCTGTTCCTGTTCGATCTGGCGGGAACACTGGACCAGAGATACAGCGATGTTTTGGTGTACAGCGACTTCATCATCATTCCCTTTGAGTATTCCGATGTGTCCGTAAAATCAACCTTGGTATTCAAAAATCTTCTGGGTTTGTTGGAAAGCGAGGCGGAAAGAATCTTCATCCGCTCCAAATACGACAAGGGCTACAAATATCTCAACCAAAAGGAAATGGATATCGAGTTGGCAAAATACGGAACTCTACTAGAAAATCCCGTGTTCAAGAGAAACTGCCTCCAAACCATCGACACGAGAAAACTCACCTACGAGCAAAAATACGCCGTAAAGAAGCCGTTCGACGAAATTATACAGCAGATCAGCGAGGTCAAAAAAGTTGCGCTTTAACGAGAGACAAAAGAGACAAGAAAAAAATAATCCATAAACCACAAACCTCAAATCAATACATTATGTTAAAATACTCACTCATCCTTTTAGGAGCCTACTTTCTGTACTATGCCGGAAATATCGTCTACGACCTTTTCCTAAAAAAAGAGAAAACCGTTCAGACCGATGTTGCAGAAGAATACTCACTCGGCGACTTTGCACAGGCGGAGAATGAGGAACCCACCTTGATCGGCATCGAGGATGTGGAAAATCTCAAAACCCCGAAATCATTCCTAAAAAGCGAACCCATTCCGATTCAAAGACAGAACAATTTTGAAGACAATCCCAGTTTGGAAGAATTGAGGAAACGATTTGAAGAGGAAGAGGATTTGGATGGGACCAGCTCAAAACAGCCCGAAACCAAACACCATGAAAATCCGCCACAGCAAACGGAAATCAGCAAAAAGCCAGAAATTATTGAGCCAATAGTTTCCAAGAAAAAAAATGATGCACAGAGCAAGAAAGACCAATGGAAAGAATTTGTCAACCTTTCTGAAACCAACGTAAAACTGGTGGACAATATTGAGGGACAAAAGGTTTACCACTCGACGATTTAACCAATTTACCATACATAACTAACCTAAATTTTAAAAATGATGAAAAATTTTATCAGAAAAAACGTGACAAAAAAGAAAGTTCTAACCCTTGCCTTGGTGATGCTGGCAATGACCCCGATGCTTGCGCAGGGCGGAGCGACCGCCATCTCCAATGCCGCTTCCGACATTAAGGACTATTGGGACCCCATCAAGCTGATATTAAAGGCAGTCGGTGGACTCGTAGGATTTATCGGAGGATTGAGGGTGTACAACAAATGGACGAACGGCGACCAGGATGTCAACAAAGAAATCCTCGGCTACGGCGGTGCGATGATCTTCCTTATCGTGGTTCCGGAATTTGTAACCGCATTCTTTGCTTAAGATGGGATACTACCTGTACAAGGGGCTCAAAAAACCCCTTGTATTCTTCGGACTCAAAGGCAAATACATCATTTATGCGGTAGCCGTCATCGGCGCAGGTGTGGTTGCGGCACTCATCTTATCCAAATTCGGATTGCTGGGTTCATTATTAGGTTTATTGGTAACCGCAGGAGGTGTCTACCTCATTTTCAAGAAGCAGGACAAAAACGGACTCTACGACAAGACCAAAAATTTTGACCAGATATTCATTTTTCCAAAAAAACTCAACAACAAAAGATTTTTAAAAGATGGTAAAGACAAAGAAACAGGCATTTGACATTCCCTTCATCGGCTACGATTACGGAAAGGATTTTGGATGGGATTTTGATGTCCTCTTCGGACAGTACGGGAATCCGATTATCGGCATCAGAATTAAGAACATTGTGGAACAGTATTCCGCCGACCCAGACAACTACCTGAACTTCCATACCGTGCTGAATCAAGTCGTATCCATTATTGGCGAAGGAAGAATCGTTCAAAAACTCGACATCTTTTCCAAAAAGAGATATACCGCCGAATCCTCCAACCAGTTCCTCCAGCAGAAATACTCCGAGCATTTTGACGGAAGACTATTTAAAACCATCGAAACGGTACTCCTGTTTACGGACATTGTGGACGACAAACTCAAGAAGAAAAACAAGCACTACCAGTTTTCCGAAAAAAGTTACAAGGAACTTCGCGACAAATGCCAAAAGGTGTTGATGCTCTTGAAGCAGAGCGGTTGCGAACCCCAATTTTTATATGAGAAAGATTTTGAATACTACATTTCGGGTGTATTGTCGATGCAGTTTACGGAAACCCCGGTTTTTGACAATATCAAAAGTACCAACGAATATCTCCAAATCGGAAACCGCTTCGTCAAAAATATTTCCTATGTGGATGTCGAAAATATCGACCTGCCTTCAGAAATAGATCCTTTTTCCATATTGGGAGGAAACGGAGCAGCCTCGGAAACGGCGGTGGACAACTTCACCTTCATCAATGAATTGGAGGATTACGAAGCCATCATCTACAATCAGGTCATCACCATTCCCCTGCAGGCGCAACAACAGCGGGAACTCGACAAAAAGAAGAAAAAGCACGAGGGAGCGGCAAACAACTCGCCATCCAACGCCATTATTGCAGAAGAAATCCAGACCCTTCTGCACAATATCGCCATCGACGGACAACTCGTGGTCAATGCCCATTTCTCCCTAATATTTTCAACACATACACTGGAAAAAATGGAAGGGATACAGTCGATGATTGAGAACAAGCTCTTTACGAAGGGGATTATCGTTTCCAAGAATGCCTACAACCAGCTCGAACTCTTCCGCTCCGCCATTCCGGGCAATGCCACGGAACTTCGAGAGTACGATTTATTTATGACGACAAGCGAAGCGGCCTTGTGTTTTTTTTTTAAAGAAAGTTACCCCGTGAACGAGGAATCCAATTTTTATCTGCGTTTTACCGACCGACAAGGCGTTCCATTGAAAGTTGATCCGGCGGACTTGCCGATGAAGACAGGAAGAATCAACAACCGAAACAAGTTTGTCCTCGGTCCGTCAGGTTCTGGAAAGTCCTTCCTGATGAACAATATCGTTGAGCAATACCTGACCTACAATTATGACGTGGTCATTGTGGACACGGGAGATTCCTATTCGGGAACCTGCAAATACAAAGGCGGGAGATACATCCAATACACTGAAGAAAAACCAATCACCATGAATCCCTTTCTGATGGACAAAAAAGAGTTCAACATCGAAAAAATAGAATTTTTGACCAATTTGATTTTCCTGATTTGGCAAGGTCCCGATGCCACGATGTCGTCCGCACAAAAATCTATTTTGGACAATGTGCTGATGTCGTATTACCACCAATATTTCAATTCGGGAACCAGGTGGTATGAGCATAAGACCTCGGAGGAACTCATTCTCTATCTGAACAAATACAACATCCACGAGGAAGACATTATTTCAGATTTTGAGAACCAGTCGAACGGACAGTACAACTATTACGATATTTTGGGAATCGCTTTCGATGCAGGTTCTGACGAGATTAAGGAGGCTTTCCGAAAACTCGCCATCGAATATCATCCGGACAAAAATATGAACAACCCGAATTACGACAGCGAAAAATTCTACAAGGTTTACGAAGCTTATGAAACCTTGAACGATGAAGATAAGAGAAAAATCTACAATGAGACGCAACTCATCCTCATCAAGTCCAACGAGATTATCAGGCAGCCGAAAACGGCGGAAGAATGGAACGAGTCCTTCCGAAAAACCATCATCAAGAAAATTAAGGAGCTCGAAGAAAAATTGGAGGCAAAAGAACTTTCCTTCAACGGATTCTATGACTACTGCGATAAATTTCTGCCCCTTTACCTGAACAATAAGAAACACCACATCACCGAAAAGGAATTTAATCTAAGGACATTCTTGTTCGTGCTGAAGGATTTCTACAAAGGCGGAAGATATGGAACGACACTCAACGAAAGTGCAGACAACACGCTCTTTGACGAACCATTCATCGTCTTTGAAATCGACAATGTGAAAGACAACCCGAAACTGTTTCCGATCGTGACACTCATTATCATGGATACCTTCATCCAGAAAATGCGTCTCCGAAAAGACCGAAGAAAGGCGCTCATCATCGAGGAAGCATGGAAGGCGATTGCCAGCAAACTGATGGGCGGATATATTCTCTATCTCTACAAGACGGTTCGGAAATTTTGGGGAGAAGCAGTGGTTGTTACCCAGGAATTGGACGACATCATCGGAAATGCCGTCGTAAAAGACAGTATTATTAATAACTCGGACACCTTCATATTGCTGGATCAGACCAAGTTCAAGGACAACTTCGACAAGATTGCATCACTGCTTTCATTGAACAAGGTGGAACAAAACAAGATTTTCACCATCAATAATTTGAACAACAAATTTGGAAGAAGCCGTTTCAAGGAATTTTATCTGAAGCGGGGTTCCAAAGGAGAAGTGCACGGCAATGAGGTTTCCTTGGAGCAGTATTTAACCTACACCACGGAAAAACCAGAAAAATCCGCAGTCGAATACTATGTCCAACAATACGGAAACTACGACGAGGCTTTGCAAAAAATTGTAGGCGATTTGAAAAATTTCGGAGACAGCCTTGAAAACTTGGTATCGCTCGTCAACCTTTATCAAAAGCCATTGGACAAAAAGGTGGTTTCCTATTACAGGATGATGAAGAAGACGCACAAAGGGCAAAATATCTTCAAAATCATCTCGCAGGAATTGGAAAACCGAAATATCCATTTTTCAGAATTAATCAACCAAAAACACGAGGAATATGAAAAAGTATAAGCCCCAAAATCCCCAAAGGGGACTTTCAATAAATTCCCTCTCTTGGAGGGTTTGGAGGAGGCTTTTCCTGTTGATTCTCCCCCTTTGGGGGACATGGGGCTTCTCCCAAAACACCTACATCGACCCGACGGTAACGGCGGCGATGATCCTCTATTCAGAAAACTTGAAAGCCAAGCAGAACGATGTGATTGATGAAACCTCCAAACTGAAGGATGCCCAAGCGTGGGTGGGAACCCAGATGGTGGTTGCCAACGATATTCAGAATAAGATTCTGAAAGGTCTGAAGGAAGTTTCGGGAACCTTGCAGAACGGAATCCAGGTGAAGGAGATTTATTCGGAACTCAACAAATGCTACAATTATTCATCGCAGGTAGTTCAGTTGGCATCGGCACATCCACAATATGCCATTTTCGGGGTAAAGGCTTCACAGAAAACCTATGAACAGAGTATAAAAATAGTGACTGATGTCTCCGACATCCTCGCCTCGGGAGAGCTGAACCTTGCCACTGCGGGAGACCGATACAAGATATTGCACAACATTTCCGAGAATGTCAAAAACCTAAAGCTTTGGCTTCTGGCAATCAAGTTAAGACTGGAAAAAGCCAATCGTTTGGGATTCTGGAACTCCATCAATCCATTTGCAGGATACATCAATACCGACAAGGGAATTGTAGAAAATATTATGAACCGATACAAAAGAAATTTCTAGCCCCTGTCCCCAAAGGGGAACAATGTAAAAAAATAAGATGAAAATGAAACATCCCATAATTAACGCTTTAAAAAGCCCCCTTCGGGGGTTTGGGGGCTTGCTGATTTATTTTGTGCTCACTTCATCCAGTGGCGGCTCCACGCCGTCTTGGCAGCAGGAAAACGTATCCTTTCCGATGATGAACCTAGAAATCAAGGCGACGATGGATGAAAACGAGAGGCAGAAGGAGATGCGGAAAAACCAAATTGCCAATGCCACGGTGGAAACTGCCAACAAAACCCAGTGGAACAATTTCAAGGACAAGGTGACCAAAATTCAGGACAGACTTCGAATCGTATCGTTCGCCATTCAAGCGATTCCCACAGGAATTGCGATGAGCAGGGAGATTACGAAAATCACCCAAAACCAGCAAGCCATTATCCATGAAATCAGTACCGCACCTTATTCCATCATCGCGGTTCTGCCTTCACAGGTTCAGTTTGTGGATGATCTGCAAATGGTGACGAGGCTGATTGTCGGGATTGTGGTTTCCTATGGGGCAATGAACCAGATGGAAAAGTCGGAGCGCAAGATTTTATTGGATTATGCCTTGGGAGAAGTCAAGACGCTGAGCAGAAATTCTACCCATATGCTTTTAAAGATTCGGGACATCAAGGCAAAAGTCTTACGAAACAAAAGAGCCTTTCAATACTATGTGAATCGGGACAAACAGGTGGTCGAGAACATTATGAAAAACATCAAATCCTTTTAAAAATGAGAAAACTATTTATCGGAGGAATCTTGTTTTTTTCTGTTGGTTTTGTAAGCGGACAGCAGATTGTTATCAACGACAAACTCTTGGTGCAGATGACCACCAACCACGGCGTAAGGCTGGGAAGCGAGCAGGCATTTCTAAACTCTTATGAAAAACAGAAGGAACTGTACGACGACATTAAAAACAAGACTGCACAGGTCATCGCCATTCAGGAATACATCTACCAACAACTAAAAAATGTCAACTCGGCACTCACGCAGAGCAAAAAGTTAATCTATCTGTACCAATATCTGGGAAAGGTAGCGAACAACTCCAACAAAATGCTGGACTTGTCGGCGCAACATCCAGAATATGCCGTCTTGGTTTCCAAATACTATGTCGAAATCGGCAAACAGGCCTTAAAACTCAAACAGGAAGTTACGCAGGATATTTTGAATGAGAACAAGGATTTCCTGATGGATCCGATGGACAGGGAGATGCTTATTGAAAAGGTGTTTACTCGAGTTAGGAATATCAACGGGAACATCCTCTACATTATACTGAGGTTAGAAAACGCCAAGAAGATTCCTTACCTGTACCAAGTTCCCGTACTAAGAAACTACCTCAATATTGACAAGGCCATTGTCGGAGACATTATCCAAAAATACAAATATGTATTCAACTAAAAACAACAAGTATAAAGATGAAAAAATTAGTCAAAAAATTAGCCCTCGTTCCGCTCTTGCTGACAGCAGTCGGCGTATTCGGGCAGTTTACCGTAAAGCGTTTGAACGACCCCTCCATCGTAGCCCAGCACAAAAGGATGGTGTTCCAGAGTTGGGGCGATTGGCGTCCCTATCCAAAATACCTTTTGGGGATTCAGACCAACTTCGCGTATGCCACCGTTTGGGGAATGTGGGCTCCCAGCAGAAACAGGGATTATAAGGATGGAGAAGATATCCGACCGCTAAAACCGACGGGACTTCAAAACCAGCGTTTTGCCCAAGTGAAATTTCAAGAGGAAGAGGCAAAAAAGATAAAGGCGGCATCCGACACCATCTATAAAAGAAGCGTCCAAGACTTTGCCCATTGGACTTCGGCGACGGTCGATGCAGACCCGCTCTGGTTGCTCTACTACAAAAGGATGCTCAGACCCATTACCGAATTTCCAGACAATCCTCAAAACTTTATCGAATGGAGGCTGAAGAACCAGCAAACCTACGAAACGCTCAATACCACGGGAACTTTAAAAAGACTTCAGGAGGAATTGGACTTAATCAAGGAAAAGTATTCGATGTCGAGATCTATGGATATGCCGAGAGGAAAACGCTTTTTGATGTACCATGACACCCTTATCAAATGGAGAAGGTTTGTGCAGGAATTAAGGAAACACAACGATAAGACGACGCTTCTTTTAGACTACAAAAATATTCTGAAAAACCATTCACCCTATGCGTTGCCACAGGCTTGGACTCCCGCTTCAGACAAGCAGATCGTCCACAACACGATGCAGCAATACAAACACAAATTTTAGTGATGAAAAGAAATATTACACCCTTATTTTGCCTCTTGGCAATATTGCTGCCGTTTATTGGCTTTGCCCAAACCGACGGCGACTACAGCAATTTGCTTCAGTTCTTAAAAGGCGACGGCGCATTTGAGAAATGGTTTATGGAGGTCTTCACCAAACTGGACAACAGCATTCAGGACGGTGCTGTCGGCTCCGCTTTGGTTGGAAGGGCAATCGGAGGATTGGGAGCATTGATGTATCTCGGATACATGGGTTGGCAAATGGCGGCGGGCGACCGGGAATGGGAAATCACCCCGATGCTCAAACCCATCCTTATTGGATTTACCCTGGTGTACTGGAGTGGATTTGTCAATCTGATTCAGGCACCCTTTGAAGCCATTGCAGAACCGGGAATCGCCATCTTCAGCGACATCGAGTCCGAAGTGAATGATTTGAGGATTCAACGATTCAAGAAACAGCAACAGTTACTCGATGCCGTCATCAAACTCAAAGCTGACGAGGATGCGAAGCAGGACGTCATCAACAACACCGGCAAAGATGCAGACGACTCTTGGTTCGACATCAGCGAGGGACTCGACAAACTCATCCAACCCATCAAGGAATGGCAGTTACGGATGGAGTTCCAGCTCCAAAAACTGGTTGCAGAAATTATCGAGTTCGTTTGCCTTTCCATCCTTCGAATCTGTGTCTACCTTATTTTCTTCATCCAAAAAATTTGGGCCTACATCCTTATTATTCTGGGACCTATCGCTGTGGGAATGGCACTCGTTCCAGGATTTGAAAACTCGCTGTACAGCTGGGTTTCCAAGTTCATCAACATCAACCTGTACACCTTTGTTGCCTATACCATCATCAATATCGGTCAGCAACTGATCGCTTCGGGTTACGAGATGGAGATTGAGCGATACGACACCCTTTTAACGAACGGAACCATCACCAATCTGGACGCCTTGATGGTCTATGTGAGCAATTCCGGAATGATTTACAATGGACTTTTTACCTGTGTCGCCTACATCGTGACGGGAATCGGGGTTTTGATGACGCCCACCATTGCCGACACCATTGTTACGGCAGGAGGCGCAGGTGCGATGACCAAGATGAAGAGTGCGGCAGGAAGAATGGCGAGTGCCGCTAAAACAACGGTATTGGCAGCCAAAACGGGCGGAGCTTCAGTAGCGGGAGCAGCAGCAAAATCGGCTGCATCAGGTTCCGCATCGGGAATGGTCAACAGTGCGATGAATAACAACAAAAAATAAATAAGATGCTGATCAAAAATATCGAACAAAGAATAAAAATCAACAAGGTAGTTTCATTGGGAACGGTGGCATTTGCCGTAATTATCGTATTGGCGGGCTTCTTCTTTGCCTATAGGATGATTCAGGATTCCAGAAAGTCCATCTACATTTTGGACAACGGAGTTCCGGTACTGGCAAAGCAGACCGATGTCTTGTTAAACAGACCCGTAGAATACAAAGCCCAAATTGAACTGTTCCACCGACTATTTTTCACCTTGGCTCCCGATGATGCCTACATCAAAGAGAATATTCAAAAATCACTGTACCTCATTGACGACAGCGGAAAAAAAGAATACACCAATCTCAAGGAAAAAGGCTTCTACAACCAGATTGTGGCCTCCAGTTCCATGGTCAGTATTCATACGGATTCCATCTCGCTCAATATGGAGCAACAGAAATTCTCCTTTTTCGGAAAGCAGATGATTACCAGAAAGTCTGCCGTGATTACAAGAAAATTGATTACCGAAGGATACTTTGAGGACATCATCCGAAGTCCAAACAATCCGCACGGTGTGATGCTTAAAAATTGGAGGATTATCGACAACGAGGAAATCTCCAACCAAACCAAAAATTCCTACTAAAAATGAAAAATTTTCTAAAACAAACCGTAAAAAAGGGATTGGAATGGGCGGCAAAAAATCCGAAGAAGTTTTTCACTTATTCGATGGTTTTTCTCTCCTTGTCTTTTATCGGATCGCTGATACAGGGAATTTTCTTTCCGAGTCAGTCGGCATTTAAGATTAAGCCCCCAAACCTCTATTCCAAGAGCAACACGACCCAGCAAATTAATAAAAACCAAGAAAAAGAGATGGAGAAAATAGTTAATGAACTCAAAATTTTAAAAATGAAAAGAGACCGAAAAGAACTCCAAAAAGAAGACAGCCTGAGAATAGAATATTTGTACAACCAATACCAAGAACTGCAACATGGACATTAAGAAAATCAACTTTAAGGAAAAAAAATATGTGATGCCCCTTCTGGCATTGCCATTCCTGCTGCTCTTTGTGTATGTGGGTGCCCAATTTACCAAAGAGGACACCTCTAAAAAAGACAAGCCGAAAGAACTTTCCCTATCTCTGGGAGAAACACGGGACTCCATCATGACGAAGAATGATGCCTACGACGCCTTTTTCAAGAAGGACGACAATAGGACGATGCTCGGAGGATTGGACAAGGAACAGGATAGCCTGCTCAGTTATGAAGACCAGTTGTCCTTGGACCAGAAAAGAAAAATAGACTCACTAAAGGCGGTATCGAGCAGACAAAATCAGCAAGCGTCAAAAGGAGGCAACTCTTCCTACTACAATCCAAAACAACAAAACGAGGACAAGGACTTTAAAAGGTCTTCCGAAATCATTAGAATGCTGAACGACAAATCCTACGGAAAACAGGATAATGAGCAACTATCAGAAAATACAAAATCCGGCAATCAAAATGCCCAGCAGGACCCCGTAAAATATTTAAAACAGCAGATGCTCGTTATGGATTCTTTAGAGAAAGCAAGAGATCCGGAATACCAAGCCAAACTATTGGCGGAACAGAAACTCAAGGCAAACAGGGAAAAGATGGACGAGTTCCTCAATTCCACCTTCAATGTCGGCAAGTCGGGAATCAACAGTGGGTTCAATGCCTTCTACAGAAAGAATGAGAACAGCTTCATCAAAGCCGTGATTGATGAGAACAACAAGGGATTTCTGGGAAGCAGAATCCGGTTTCGATTGTTGGAAGACATCTTCGTCGGCAACAGAAAAATTGAGAAAGGCTCCATCCTTTACGGGCAAATCTCGGGATTTTCCATGCAGCGGGTTGACCTCAAGATTGTCTCGGTATTTACCAAGGGAGAAATTCTTCCCGTCAACCTTTCCATCTATGATATCGACGGTTTGAAGGGACTTTATGTTCCGGAAAGCGTCTTCAGGGACATGATTCGGGAAATGGGGAGCAACTCCGTACAGGGAACACAGATGGATATGGGCGGACAGGGATTTTTCACGAGCATCGGCTCAAAATTGTTCACTTCCACCTCCAAATCCATAGCCAACCTCATTAAAACCAACAAAGCCAAACTGAAATACAACTCCTATGTATTTCTCATCGACGAAAAACAGCTTAAAGACTCACAAAACCAACAAAAGAAATAAAAATGAAAACAGCAATCAATATCCTATTATTCCTTATATCCAACCTTTTTATTGCCCAAACCGCAACCAAGGAACAAGTCATTTCGGAATTGCCCGAACTAGTGATTACGGAGGGCGTCAACCTGCACATCATCTCACCGGAACCCATCCAATATGTGGATTTGTCCACCCAAAAACTCACGGGTGATCTACCGAACACCAATATCGCGAGAATCAAGATCACGGATGCTCCTACCAACGTCGACCCAAAGGAAAAGGCAAAAACCACCTCTTTATTGAATGGCGACAAAATAGGAATAATAACCGTTGTAGGTCAGTCTTTTATTGCCCAATATAAGGCTATTTACAGAAATTCGGAAAATAAAAACACCGTGACCAACATCCATATCCAGTCGGAAGAGATGCAGCCGATTGAACTGGACAAAACCCGTTTTTCCAACTTGGAGCTGACCAAGTTTGCGATGGACATCATCCAGAAGAAGACGGAAGAAAATCCAATCAGGGAGCAGAAAGATCTTAAACTCAGTATGCAGCTCAACAATGTGTACGTTATCAGCGACTATATCTTTCTCGATATGACCTTCAAAAACAGCTCGAACCTGAGTTACGATATCGAAGACCTAAAATTTTCCATCGAGGACAAAAAAATCTACAAGGCGACCAACAATCAAAGCATCGAGATGACACCGATTTTTAGACTTTACGCCCCGAAACATTTCAGGAAAAATTTCAGAAACATCTATGTCTTCAAAAAATTCACTTTTCCGAACAGCAAGGTGATGATGATCCGCCTGATTGAGGAACAACTCTCGGGAAGAACCATCGACATGAAGGTGAATTATTCAGATATTTTAAAAGCAGATACATTTTAGTTATGAACCCATTACCAACAGAATTAATTATTGTCCTTCTCCTGGCGTTCATCGCTTTCATCGCTTCTTGCATATCCATATTTTTTTTATTCCGTCTCAGAAAAGCAAAGAAGGAAATAGAAAAGGAAATTATAAAAATGGCTTATCTGAAAGCGTGGTATAAGGAGATTGCAGTGAAGATTTATGGTAAAGACCGTATTGAGGAAGAAGAGAAAGAGTTTTTAAAAAACTACAATTTATAGGAAGTAATGCAGGAACAACAACACCAAATTAAGATTTACGGATTCCTTCAGAAGGCGGTTTATGCGGTCGTGGCATTGGATTGTGCGTCGCTTTTCTACCTCGATGCAGATATTCCTATAGTTTCAAACCTATTGAAAAATTTCTCGAAGATGAGTTTCTTTTACCCACCCATCAACGCAAAGTTTGCGACCCTGATTCTCATTGGATTGGTCGCTGTCGGGACAAAGGCGAAGAAGAAAAAGGATTTGAACATCGCCACGGAAATCGTAATCCCCATGATATTGGGCTTGTTGATGATTTTTTCTTCACTCGTTTGGCAAAACGAGGCAGGAAACTCCAAACTCCCTAAAATTTTTCCTGCGCTGAATCTTTATCAGGTCATCTATGCCGTATTGTCTTTTTTGGGTGCAGTAATCCTTCAAATGGGAGCAGACGCCATCTCAAAACTCATGCAACAAAAAATGGGAAAAGACCGATGGAATGTAGAGGAAGAAAGTTTTGCCCAAAATCAGGAACTTGTAGAAACGGACACCTCGATCAATATCCCATATCTCTTCAGATACAGTAAAAAAATCAACAAGGGATGGGTCAATATCAATCCATTTCGTGGGACGATGGTGATTGGAACGCCTGGAAGTGGAAAGTCTTTCGGAATCATCAATCCCGCAATCAGGCAAATGATAGCGAAAGGCTTCTGCCTGTGTATTTACGATTTCAAGTTTCCCGATTTGGCGCAGATTGCCTACTACCATTATCTGTTGAAGAAAAGCAAAGATTCAGGGTATGAATACGATTTTCATGTCATCAATCTGAACGAGGTAGAAAAATCCAAAAGGGTAAATCCATTCAAAAAAGAATACATCCAAACCTTGGCGGAAGCACAGGAAATGGCGGAGTCAATGGTATCGTCGCTCCAAAAGGGAGGTTCAAGTTCGGGAGGCGGCTCCGATGCCTTTTTCACCCAATCTGCCATCAACTTTCTTTCGTCGAGTATCTACTTTTTTGCCACCTACGAGGACGGAAAATATTCGGATTTACCACATATCCTGTCCTTTATGAACCGAAGTTACAAGGAGATTTTTGACACACTTTTTACCAACGAGGAAATATTCTCACTGCTTTCTCCCTTTAAGACGGCGTATGAAAACAAGGCATTTGACCAGTTGGAGGGACAGGTCGGAACCTTGAAGATATTTCTCTCACGATTGGCGACCAAGGAAAGTTTCTGGGTGTTTTCGGGCGACGAAGTGGAACTAAAAATTACGAACAGGGAGAATCCTTCCATCCTGATTTTGGCATCCGATCCAGGAACGCAGGACATCAATTCCGCCCTTTATTCATCGGTTTTGAACAGGACTTTACGACTCATCAACTCCAAACACAATTTGCCGGGAGGAATTATTGCTGACGAGTTTCCCACCATCTACATACATAAAATCGACAACGTGGTGGCGACCGCAAGGAGCAACAAAGTGGCAGTCTTATTGGGACTTCAGGAAATCCCACAACTCCGACAGTTTTACAAAAAAGAAGTTGCCGACACCATTTCCGCCATTGTTGGAAATATCCTTTCAGGTTCCGCAAGGGACAAAAATACTCTGGAATGGCTGGAGAAACTGTTCGGAAAAATCAAGCAAAAATCCTATTCCCAATCCATCTCCCAACAAGGAACGACGACCAGCATCAACGAGAAAATGGACTTTATGATTCCTGCAGGAAAAATTGCGACGCTCAAAACTGGCGAAATGGTCGGAATGATTGCTCAGGGCGAGGAAAACGACACCGAGGAATACAAAACTTCGGCGATGAACGGCAAAATCAATTTGGATATGAAGGCCATCAAACAGGAAGAACACAACTATGTGAAAATGCCTTCCTATTACTCATTTGTCGACAAAATGGGAAACAATCGTAAAAACGATGTCCTGATGACCAACTTCAGAAAAATCAATAAGGAGGTTGAATTAATCGTAAATGAATTTACTAAAAATGAAAAATAGAACGACAATAATAACATTAACAATTCTCCTTTTAACAGGCGGTTATTCCATGGCTCAATTCAATACGCTGATGCCGACAAAACCACACAAAACGGAAGACTTTAAAATTATGGAAACCCCAAAAGAGGAGAATTCCAACCAAAAAAAGGAGAAAAAATCGTGGAAAGAAATCTTCAACATCACCCCAAAATCGGAACTGAAAAACGAAACCGAAAGTTCAATGAAGATGTTAACGAGTCAAATCGACTCTCTAAAGACGATGCTTAAAAACTACCATAATGGAAACAATCAAAGTAACGTGGACTACAAAAAGATGAAAGATTCACTATTTGAACTGATGCAAAATTTTCAACCCGAAAAAAAGCAGGAAAAGGATTTTGAAACCACCTTTGAAGGTTTACGGAAAAATATCTCAATGCCTTTGCGCAATAGAATTAGCGTGACTTCGCCTTACGGAACAAGGATGCATCCAATTTTCGGCACTGCAAAAATGCACAACGGAATTGACCTCAAAGCCAACTACGAAGATGTTCACGCCGTGCTTGATGGAATCATTACCGAAGCAGGTTGGGATTCCAAAGGCGGTGGAAACTACATCAAAATCAAACATTTCAACCGATTTGAAACCTCCTATCTCCACCTCTCCGAAATCTACTACAAAGTCGGGGAAAAAGTGAGGGCGGGCTTCATCATCGGGAAAAGTGGAAACACCGGAAACTCTACCGGACCGCACCTGCATTTTGCGGTAAAGGAGTTTGGACAAAGCATCAATCCCTACCATTTCTTAAACGACCTAAACAAAGCAAACAATTTAATCGCAACCTATTATGCAAACTGAAAACCTACCTACCGAAGAACTTAAAAAGTTCGGCATCATCAACGAAGACTTGTCATTTTCAAAAAAACTGAAAGCGGACGACATCCAAAAATTTCTGCAGGGCTACACCATCGTCGCAGACAACGACAAGAACAGGGCAATCTTCCAACTCACGGAAAACAACACCCGACTGAAAGTCATCTTTCTGGAGCGGGATAAAAGCATCTCCGAAATCCTCAAGAACAGTAAGGACAGAATTGTGTATTCCACTATTCAAGACCTTTCAAATCAAAATGAACAGAAACTTTCGCTTGAGAAAAAGGCATTTATCTACGACAAGGAAAACAACATCGTTGCCGAATTCGACCTCATAAAAAACGCCACCGAACTCACCGCAATTATTGCCGACAAAAAGGATGTCGTGGAAATGAACCGCTACAAGAACGAACTTCAGAAACTGAAAAATTTTCTGATGGATAAAATGGACCAATATCCCGAAATCGCCAAGGAAATTTCCAACGACTTGAACATCGTTTCAAGAGAAATCAACACCGTGAACAGCATCTCACCCGATGAAAAACAGATTTTAAAAGGTGGCAATTCTGAAATTGACCTGAACGTCAATGACAGGGATACGTACGAAGACGCGAACCGAAACCGGGAAGAACACGAAGAAGAAATCGTACAGGAACAGGAGAAACGCCGTGGATTCCGCAGATAAATTTTTGAAAAGATGGAAACAGAAACGATTAATTACCAGAGCAAATATGGACCGAACACGAATTTCCAATTTCCGACGGACGAGGATACGCAATATCTCAAAACGTCGGCGGGCGAAGTATTACCCTACAAACTCTTCAGCGGGAGAAATGATGCTGACCCAAATTCCGCCCTCCTACGGGAAAAGGACAATCAAGGATACGCCAATGATTTTGCGCTCGTAGAGAGACAGTTTTCGGAAAATAAAAGTCTTTCATTCATGGCGGGAACCAAAGTTTCCGATGTGAACGATGTGGCTTGGCTTTTCCGTGCACTCGAAGACGAGGCGGTGGAACACACCTTTGCACTCTACAAATTCAAGGACGACAGCTACCTCGTTCAGCATCTTTCAACAGGCGGTATTACTTCCACAGTGGTGGATTTGCGTTTGTTGACGGGAAACGTCTTCAAAATGCAGCCCGAAAGCATCACGCTCGTCCACAACCATCCTAGCGGACAACTGATTTCGAGCAAACACGACCGAATGTTGTTGCAAAGGTTGCACGAAATCTTCGACCACACGGGAATCAAGGTGGAAGACGGCATCGTCATCAATCTTCGTTCGGGGAAATATTTAGTATTCAACGGAGATTTGGGAAGCGACCAAGTGTTGGAACTTTCGGTGCAAAACCAACAGCAGCGAAAAGTCAGCACCTTTTCCTTTAACAAGCAGATTTTTGCCGCCAATTATCAGCCGTTTAAAATCAATAGTCCCGAAGATACCGCCGCCTATATTTCGAGTCAAAAGTTTGGGTTGTCGGACAAAACGGAAGCCATCATCCTGAACAATGCGAACGATATCGTGGGAAAATTCATTCTTCCGCAGCATCGACAGTTCGAGAAACTGACGGAACTGATGACCATCCACGCCGGAACGGGAGTTATCCTTTATGGGAACAATGTGAACGAGCAGATGTATAAGGAATACCGCGAAAAACTCGAACTGATGGGGTTCACAGCATTGGACGCGATTTTATTGGAAAGCGGAAACTACCACTCCCTTTACGAAAAGACCAAAATCAATGTCTATAACCATCTCGTGGACAAATTCAGCAAGAACCAACTGAATGCGGAACCCATTGTCGGCGTATCGGAAAACAACCCAAATAATAGTTACTCTAAAAATTTTAGAAATATGGAAGAACCACCACAAATGGATTACGTCAAACTGTTTATTGACGATTCCGAAGGTAATACCAAGCACGAATTTGAAATCTCCTTGACGGAAGACGACAAAGTGAACTACAGCCAGATTGCCTCAAAAATCCAGCTGTATCGAAAGCCGGAAGACCATGTTTTGCTATTCGTTGGCGGAGAACTGCTTACCTACGAGGGAAATGAGGAAACAGAAAAAATCATCGATTCCCTTAAAAGTCTTTTTCTTCCCGATGAGAAAAAACGGAGCAATTTATTCAGCCAAAGTAATTTTCATTCGAGATTTAAAGAAGAAATGGATGCCACAAGGTCAGGATTTTCGATAGACGACATCATTGGAGAGCCTTCTATAAAAGATTACGCCAAAATGAACGGAGATGACTTAACACAACACCTCAATAAAAACAAAGAATATTTTAACAATCAAACCCCAAACATTATGGAAACACAAAAAGAATTCAACCAGGTAGATTATCTAAAAAATCAGCTTAAATACCTCGGTTTCGGCGAAGATGAAAAACTTCACAAAGAATTGGAAAAAGGCATCAAGTCCAAAAACCAGCAATTCGAAATCAAAACTTCATCGGACAAGGCACTGCCCGGAAACAAGGTCGATTTTGCCTTGAAATTCAACAAGACGGAAAGCGGCGGCGTTTTCCTCAACTCCTACGACGCCAAATTAAAGAATGAGAAAGGCGAAGACATCACCCACAATTTTTCGGTAAACAGAGAAAACACCTTTACCGCGAAAGAAGCAGTAAACCTTTTGGAGGGAAGAAGTGTGAAAATCGAGTTCCACAACCCAAAGAGCGACCAGTCGGAAACCGCCTTCGTGCAGTTCAACTTTGAGGAGCCAAAGACGGAGAAAGGAAACTATATGTTCCAGAATTTCTACAAAAACTACGGTGTCGATACCGACAAAATCGTGGAAAAAGCCAACCTCGTTTTCGAAAAGCCGGAATACAGGGAAAACACCATCAAATCCCTTGAAAAAGGAAATGTGGTGAAAGTGAAATTTGAAATGGACGACAAAATAATGGAAGGAAAAGCGGTGCTCAATCCGCAATACAAGAACCTGAACCTTTACGACAACGACATGAACCGCATCAACACCAACAAACCCTTGCAGGGACTGGAAAATGAAGAAAAACAGGAAAAAGCCCATGTGAAGGAACAGAGCATCAAACGATAATAAATAATACCTGACTATTATCCGAAGGCGGTAAGTCAAATTTTGATTTGCCGCTTTTTTTTAAATGTAATCATTATGAAAATCAAATCCATATTTTTAGTCCTAGTTTCCATACTTTTTTTAAGTTCATGCCACAAGGAAATCAAATCCGAAAAAGGCGGAATAGACCTTATTTCTAATGTCTATTTTGATGCCTCCAGAGGATTGGACAAGATGCAGAGTTTCCACATCTCGAAAATGAGTTATTCGGAAAACCAAATTATCGAACTGGTTCCAGACCACACCTTTCCCGAAATGAATCAAAATGCCTATCTCGTGAGAGATTCTTTGTGCTATCCATTGGATGCTGAAAACGGCAACATCATTCTTTCCGATATTCTTGAAAAACAAAAACCGTCACCAGTTTGGAACAAGAAGGACGGCGCCATTTTCTCAAAAGAAATGATTCCCAACTATAAGAACAGGCGGAAACTCTCCGACACGGTGTTATTCAAGAAAAAATACAGACGCTTCGAAGTCAATTCTCCGTGGAACTATACCCGTTTCTACATCTATCCAACCGACACGATTCTGCCTTATTCCCTCTACAGACACGCCGAAAAGGACTACGGCGGAAGATTGGAGCGCATCGACTCCTACAACAAGAAGACCGACATCTTTGTAAGCCTGCAACTTCTTCCAAGAAAAAACTGGGACGACACGGCGAAAGACATTTTTGAGTTCAACCACTTCGTAAAAAACAGAAAAAGTGAGTGAGACATCCTATTTAAACCATCCTAGTTCAGAAATTTCCGTTATCGAGGGAACTAAAAACGAACTGATTGTCTTTCACAGCAATAACGACAAAGATTCCTTTTTGGAACTTTTAAAACTGAACAATCAGAACAATGGCAGAACCCTTGTAACGGTCAATTCAGGAGAAAATATCGAAAAGTTTGTCGATAGGTTCAAAAACTACGACGGAAAGATATTTCTGTGTCTAACCGGTGATGATGACGGAAATAGGTCTACACAAAAAATCCTCAATGAATTTCAAAATAAAAATATCAAGGACATCCGCCTGCTGTATGGAATTTCTAAAAATGGGAACCAAAACCTGGAAGAATATTTAAAAAATAAACTCCAAGTTCAAGAGAAAAATACTACTTTAGTTGAACAAAAAACGATAAGAAATGAAGACGATGGAACTCAATCCGAAGGAATTTCCGACACTCAGCACTTGGGAGCCGAACTTTCTCAACGAAATTCTGGAGAATCTAACCAAAGAAGCAAACCCAAGCAAAACGGAAATCACTTTGGAGGACAAGCTGTGGACGGCAACCATGCTGGAAATGGACTTGAAGACACAATCTGGAAGCATCTGGTCGGAAAACCAGAGCGAGGACCCGTTGACGGAACACAACCGCAAAATGCTGCAAAAAATGAGGGAGCAGAACATTCCTTGGGCGGAATCGTATCCGGGAGAAATGTATCCAATAGAATAGCAGAAATAGTAAAAACATCTACTCAAAACAATGAGGTATTAGGGGTTCTTATTTCAAAATATAAAGGTCAAAAACTGACCAATGAACAAGTTGCGGAAGTTGTTTCCGCCGCTTGTTTTGTTTCCAGCGATAAGCAAGTTAAACTCAAGGAAAGTCTTAACATTACCGAGGATTTAAAAGAGATCTGTCATCAATTCAAAAGTGGCGGAACAGCTAAAGAAGGCAGGGGAATTTTGGATGAATACTACACCGATTCAAGGATTGTAGATGCCGTCAGAAATTTAATCAAAGACCAGTTTAAGAACAGGCAGGAAATTTCGGTATTGGAACCCAGCGTTGGAACGGGAAATTTTCTGTATGCAGTGAAAGAATTGGGAATCAAGTCCAATATCACTGCCTTTGAAATCAACGAAACCACCGCAAAGATTGCGAAAATCCTTCATCCCGAAGCCCACATCCATCTCCGCTCCTTTGAAACCGAGTTTATCGACGAGAAAGGCAACAAGAAGGAATTTGCCGAAAAATACGATTTGGTTATCGGTAATCCACCCTACGGCGACCATCGCGGATTATACAAAGGTTTGGGAGAAGAACCCAAAATCTCCAAATACGAGGACTATTTTGTCAAAAGGTCTTTAGATTCTCTTAAACCCAATGGAGTTGTGGCAATGGTGCTTCCTTCGGGTTGGTTGAACCGACAAGCCCAACTAAAAAATGCAGATATTTTGGAAGGTTTTCGTCTGCCGAATGGTGCTTTTGCCGGAACTCAGGTAGGAACGGACATTATTATTCTGCAAAAAAATTCCCAGAAAATCTCTACAGATATTTCCAATTATTTTGAAAAACATCCCGACAGGATTTTAGGGGAAACCCGAGAGAAAACCAACCGTTTTGGGAGGTTGGAAAACTATGTCTATGGAAATTTAGAGGACGCCTTATCTAGGATTGAGCAACTCAAAAATAAAAAGCAGACCGAAAGAATTGGAAACCTCTTTGAAGATTTGTTTTTGGAGGTTGATCAACCTAAAGGAGAATCAAAAAGCAAAACTTTAGAAAAAACCATTCCCGCTAAAACAGAAGAAATTGACCTTTCAGAAACGAAAGATAAAATTGAGCAAGTTCTTTCCAGACTTAATGAAGTAAAATTCAAATCTCCCGCGATTGAAAAGGAAATTGAAAAGTATTCCAAACTCCAATCCCAAATTTTTGATAATCCGAAAGATTTTTCGAAAGACCAAATTAATGAAATTCATCGAAAAGCGGATAAAATCATCCAATCACACAGCGAGAAAAATGCGGAATACCGAATTCAGACCAAACCGGAAATCAAGAAAGGGATATTAAAATATCAATTTTTGAAAGCCGATGAAGTGGTGAATGCCTCGCTTCAGAACAGCACCGATATTACCAAAGAACAGATTGAGGCATTTCGGGACACTTCCTACGATGGAACATTAAACAATCACGGAAAGCATTACCAGTTTGCCAACTATATTGACGGAAATTGGGTTCACGATTTCTATTACGGCGAAGGAAATATCTATAAAAAATTAGAGCAACTTAAAATAGACTTTAAAGATAAGTTTTCGGTTGGCGGAACCGAAAATCAGTATGAGAAGCAGAAATCTTTATTGGAAAGCGTCCTTCCAAAACCAAAAACTTTAGATGAAATCTCCATCAGTCCCAACCACGAATTTGTCCACCAGTTTGATTTTGGAACCGTTGAAAAAGAACGCTGGAATCAAAACACGAGACAGACGGAAACCGCAACCGTTCCCTATAACCTTGCTGAAAAATTCAAGGATTTTGTCGGAACACTTTCGAGTGAGGCATTTGCAGGTTCCTCATCTTGGGAGGTCAGAAGTTTTGTAGACAACGAAAACGTTACGGGAAGCGACAAGGAACGGAATGCCTTGGTTCGTGAAAGACGAAAAGCCGCAGCCAATGATTTGTTTCAAAAATTTTTGAGGGAAGAGTTGTCGGACGATTTAAGGGAGCGTTTCGTAAAAGATTTTAACCGAAACTACAACAACCTCTCTGTTCCCGACTATTCAAAATTTCCATTGTTTTCAAAAATCCATTTGAATTTTAAAGGAAGAGAACTGCGCTTAACCGAAGTGCAAAAAGCAGGAATCGGACGACAGACAACCAAAGGTGTTGGATTACTCGCACACGAGGTTGGATTTGGAAAAACATTGTCGGGAATTCTCTCCATGCACGAAGCGATGGAGAGAGGTAACGCAAAAAGACCGCTGATTGTCGTTCCCAATGACAGCATTCTGAAACAGTGGGTGGAAACCATTTTTGAAACCATTCCCGAAGCCAAAGTGAATGTCTTGGGAAATCTCGGAAAAGACTTCGACCTCTCAAAATTCGACAACAAGGATGGGGAAATCACCATCGTCACTTACGAGGGTTTTAACAATATCGGTTTTTCTGAAAATATTACCCAAAATCTGGCTTCCAAGTTCTCCTATATTTCAGAAAATGAATTAAGAAGTGTAAACACCATCAGCGAAAGGGATTTTCAGAAAGAACTGGAAAAAGAAAAAGAACTGGTGGGTAAAATGAAGCGTGGCAAGATTTACGATTGGGAAGACTTTGGTTTTGACCATCTGACTTATGACGAAGTCCACAACGCGAACCATATCGTAGGAAAAGTAAGAATAGAAGACCGCCGATTTGCTTCAGACTTTAGAAATCAAAACCAGCAGACTTCAAAGTTGGGTATCAATACTTGGATGGCTGCGCAATACATCCAAGAAAAGAACGACGGTAGAAATGTTACCTTGCTTTCTGCAACGCCATTTACCAATAAACCACTGGAATATTATTCTATTCTCTCCTTGATTGCGAACAAGAGATTAGAAGAATCGGGCTACTTCAATGTGAATACCTTCTTTGAAACCTTTATGGAGGCAGACAACGACATGGAGATTGACGCAAAAGGTGATGTGAAATTCAAGGCGAATGTTCGACGTTTTAAAAACAATTCGCTGTTTCAGCAACTTTTATCTGAATTTATTGATATCAAAGGCGAAGAAGACAATCCAGAATTGGTGCGGCCCAACCGAATCAACAAGGAATATAAGATTGAGCAGAACTATTTAACGAGTGAGCAATACGAAATGCTCAATGAAAACTTTACCGAAACCCAAAAAGGGGCAATTCTTACGCATATCCTTAATGCCCGTTTGATTGCGATTTCACCATATCTTTCTCCCTATTATGAAGGAGAAGAACCGTCTTTAGAAGAGTTTATAGAGGATTCTCCGAAACTAAAACAAACGATGGATTTGATTCGGCAGAACAAAAACGACATTCCGGATTCGGGACAGATTATCTACTCTGAATTAGCTGTTTCGGAATTTCTGAAACTAAGGGAATATTTGGTACGGGAGGTCGGCTACAAACCGGAAGAAGTCGGAGTCATCACCGGAGCAACCAGCAAACCAAACCGTTTAAAGATTCAGGACGATTTCAATTCCGGAAAAATAAAGGTGGTCATCGGAAGCGAGGCGATTCAGGAAGGAATGAACCTTCAGGAAAATACGACGGATATTTACATGCTTTCTCTTCCGTACAACTTTACCTCTCTACGGCAAGTGGAAGGTCGTGCTTGGCGACAAGGAAATAGGAACGAAAATGTAAGAATCAACTTTATGTTGACCAATGACAGCATTGATGTCTTTATGCTTCAAAAATTGCAATCCAAACAGGCAAGATACTTGGAGGCAATGAAGAAGGGAGCCGATGTTTTGGATATTTCTGACATCAGCACGCAGGAACTGAAAACCGCCATTATCACGAATCCCGAAACCAGAGCGAATATAGAAATTGAACTGATGAAAAAGCAAATTGAAACCGAAAAAAATAAATTTTTGGCTGATTCTGCTTTTGTGCTTCGAAAATATGACAGTTTTATTAAAATTCAGGAAGAAGTAACTAAAGCGCAACATAACTACAACCGAATCTTAGGCTATTCCAAGGAAGAGGGCGACAATGCCGAATACTGGAAAAACCAGCTTCCATTTTATCAAAAAACGATTGATTTGACAAAGGAGAAAGTCCAAGAGGAAATTGATATTCTTTCTCAAAAAGGCGTGAATGTGACGGAGATTGAACAGCAGACAAAAATTACTGAAGATAAGATTGCTGAATTGGATAAAAGGTTGGAGGATTTGCCTAATGTTCGGGAGGGATTGGTTGAGAAGTATAGGGAGGAGAAGGAAATGCAGTTGAAAATTAATGAGACTGGAAATTATTTAGGGGAGCGAGCAATTGAAAATGTGCTCTTATTTAATAAAAATAATTCCGAACGGATTAATATAGCTATAGAAAGACTGGATGTGCAAAAAGAAGCTGAAAAAGAATATTACAAAATAGGGAGATAAAAAACAGGGACTCAAAGTCCCTGTTTTAGTCCCTGTTATACGTAAATCACTGATTTACAGAATTGTTTGTAGCGAAGACGGGAATTGAACCCGTGACCTCAGGGTTATGAATCCTGCGCTCTAACCATCTGAGCTACCTCGCCTGGTTTTGAGTGGTGCAAAGATATAAATATTTTGAAATCTGACAAAATTAATTGAGCTTAAGATAAGTAATCAGATCAGATGCGTGCTCAGGTTTTGCAATAATCTTATTTGCCGAGTCGAGTACAAAATAGGTAGGCGTTGCGTGCACGTTGTATGTTTCACCGTAGGAACTGTACCACCCTCTTAATTCCGTATCATTAATCCAAGGCAGACTCTTCACTTTATTTTCGTAAGCAGTTTTTTCACTGTCCAAAGAAAGAGCGATTACCTCCCAGTTTTGTTTTTTTATGCTGCTGTATTTCTCAATAATCTTGGGTAGCTCGGCTTCACAATGTGAGCATGTTGACGACCAGAAAACAATGATTTTTCTGTCGGCTTTCACTCCATGGATTGATTTGGCAGTAGTATTTGAAGGCCGGTTAAAAGTATAGTCTGGAAAGCGGGCGCCTATCTCAGTGTTTTTATTAGTCTCGATAGTTTTGGCCAACCTGTCGTTAATCGTACATTTTAGATTTTTTGCTTCTGTCAAATATTTATCTTTCAGATCCTGCATTCCGTAGGTGTCAAAAACCTCTATCAATTCTGATAAGACCGTTTGTCCGCGAGGAGTTTCCGTATTAACGGCTTTCAGCAGTTTGTCGATGTCGGAAGTGAGGTTAGTGTTAGGACCAATATTAAGATATGAAACCAGAACCGGTCTCAAAAGAGAGGATGTTTCAAGCATTTCGTTGGAGTTGGTCAAGAACTTAATAATATCATCATGTGTCGGTGACTTTCTTGTAGGGTTTTTTTCAACAAAATTGGCATAGTTGGTTTGATAAAAATTCACAAAAGGATATTTGCTCATATCACCGATTCCTTGTGAAAGCCGAAGAATTTCTGTTTCGAGTGCTTTACCAAAGTTTTCTTTCCCTTTATAATACTCCTTGATCTGATAGAGCGCGGGTAAAATATACTCCTTTTTCTGCTGTATATCCTGTAGTTCGTTCATTTTCGCATTGCTCTCGTCAAGGTAGATCACGTTGCTTACTTTGTTTTTGGCAACCTCCAACCTCATCTTAACATCCTTGTTTTCCGAAATAAAATTAAGTGAGATATTCTCTTCTGGAAAGTAGAGTTTCATCATTCCCGTGTAAGGTTTCGAGACTTTTATCTGCCAAGAGTTTCCTTTTCTTGTCTCTCTACTGTTAAGGATATCTTTCGAGCCATTCAGCGAGTAAAGGTAAACTTCCTTGGGAGTAAAATCTGCTGGGACTTCTATACTTACATTAAACTGAGCAGCCACAGAAACAGTGACGAAGATATTGACGAGTACTATAATTCTTTTCATATAACAAATATAAAAAACTTATGTGATGAGTATCCAAATAATGAGTCACAAAAAAAGCCAAAAAAATTGGCTTTTGATTTATGATTGGGTTGACCTTATTTTTTTTCTGGTAAAAAATTATGAATTTTATTTGATGCCATTATTATTATCATCGCAATGCCGATTAAGATATAGAGATACATGTCCAGTGAAGCATCCGGAGCTCCAGGTCCAACACCTCCACCTCCACCACCTGGCGGTAAGGGAGCTGGCGGATTTTCTGCCGCAACGAAAATAAATCCCAGAAAAAAGATGAATAAAAATATAACCTTATTAATAACTTTCATCGTTTGTGTTTTACTATCTAATAATCTTCGCACTAATTTTTTCACCCTTATCAGAAACTGCCGTTACAATGTAGGAAGCGCTTACTCTTGGGATATCCAAAACAAAGTCCCTGTTTGCAGCGACACCATCTTGAGATAGTACGAGTTTACCGCTCATATCAAAAACCTTCACGTCGGCTTTTTTCCAGTCAGGATCAAATCTAAGGAAGAAACTGTCGATCATTTGATTATAAGCAACCATTGTTCGGGACGGTTTTGCAGCACCTTCCGTATCCAAAACAGTTGTTGATTTACCGTAATATAAGCTGTATTGGTCAGTGGTAACCGGGATGATCTGATTCTGTGCAATATCTAAAATATCTCCGTTAGCAGCTTTATAGTGAAAACCGATGCCAGTGGATAAATCTTTAGCTCCATCAGGTAACAACTGCGCATTCTCTCTGATTTCAAATTTCAGAGATTTGATACTGGTGTTATACAGAGCTAAAGGAACAGCTTTTGCAAAGAAATCAGTTTCATTTGCCTCATTAATGTATAGCCAGTAAAGATTTGAATAATTAGTATCGTATCCACCATTTACAGGATCCTCTTCAAAAGTCCCCATAATGTTTGAACTTCCAAGAGTTGACTGAACCGTTGGCTGACTAGTATGTCCGGTAATTGCGGTAGGATAAACCACATAATAAGCTCTCGCTAGCTCTTTCCCATTTTCATCCAAACCGATTACGCCAAGTTGTTTTACCGTATCTACTAGTTGGCCGGGTCTTGATGCTGTTACAGAATAACTTGTTTGGTCCAGTCTCGGAATATTGCTGAAACGTCTCAGATTATCAAAATTCAAAGTTCGGTTCCCAGAAATTTCTGCGTCATTATTCCTAAGTTTAAGAACAAAAGTTTGCATTGGCTTGATAATCAAACCTACATCACCAGTAGGAGCTGGATTAACCCCTGTGGTAAAATTCACAAATTTTGCGGCGATAGAATAGGTACTTCCGGTTGGAAGCGTAACTACTGAGCCGGGATCATAACGAATTCCCTGTATTGCACTAATTGCGTTATTATCAGTAATAGCAGCTGATTCAACAAGTCCTATAAAACCTAAGTCTAAATTGGTAAAGTAGGGATTCCCAAACTGGTAGATGTTTCTGCCAAAAGTTGGTACAGACCAAGGATTCGATGGATTGACCTGCTCATCCCAATTGTCTTGCAGGTAAGTGTTGTACTTCTCGTTATACTTATTTCGGTTGTTACCACCTATTCCAAAGTTGATTCCCAGAGCTGCGTTTTGTAATGGTTCTGAAATTCCATTTGCGAAAGGAACTCCCTTAATGGTGTAAACCGCCCCGGTCGGTGTTGGAGAAATTGTCGGCATTGATGCAGGTGGATTCCCTGAATCAAAATTCAGCGCTCCAAACATGTAGTAAGTTGTGTTTTTCTGCGTATTAGCCCAAATACTTAAATTATCAGATACCGCTATAGCATTGTTCCATGTAAGGACTTCATTTTTACTCCAGCGTGCATTGGTAAATGTTTTACCAAAAGTTCCGATCGAATTTGCACTTCCAGATAGCGAGGAAATTTGTTTTTGGAAGAAAGGCAACGCAATCTGTTGATATGTTCCGTTACTCGCAGTACGATATTCCTTATCTACAACTGCCGTAATTGAATTTTGCGAAAGGCCATTAATATAAAGTTGGCCGTAAGTTGATGGGTTATCTGCAGAAGAGTGATTTGCAGGATCGTTTAAACGCAGGATGATGTTTCCTCCATCCGTTTTGTTTCCTCCCGTAGCATCCAACGTCTTCAGAACGTCTGAACCAGATCCAACAACCATCATGTTTCCGTGAATGTCGTATCTTCCGTTGCCCTTACTTTGAGCACCGCCTCCGTTATAAACTAAGGCGTTCTCACCGATGTAGAAAATTGCATTTTGGTCAACATGGGTGAGGACTTGCGCACCCACTAAGTAGCTTAAGGCAAGAAGCCCTAATATCCAAATTTTCGTTTTCATCTCTTTGTGTTTCGTGTGTTTTTTGAATATAAAATTCGGTACAAAGATACTTATTTTTCTGTCTAATCAAAAAAAAACGCTCTAAATATCAGAGTTTAATATTACTTTTTGTTAATATGATGTCTTTTTTTGCTGTGATGTCAAACATATAATCTTCCAAAACCTTTTCGGTTGTTCCCCGCAAACCCCTTGCGCCAAGTCCCTTATCTATAGTCTCTTCAACAATTCTTTCTATAGATTCATCAGTAAATTCCAATCGTACTCCATCCATTTTAAAGAGTTCTACAAACTGATTAACAACTGAGTTTTTAGGTTCTTTCATGATTTTAATCATGGTTTCTTTTGTCAACTTATCAAGGTAGGTTACAATTGGAAATCTTCCCAAAAGTTCGGGAATCAGTCCGAATTTCCGCAAATCAATCGCGTTGATCTGACTCAGAATGTATTGCTCCTCTTCAACCTTATTTAATTTCTCTGCACTGAAACCGATTGCCTGCTTATTCAGCCGTCTTTCAATGATTTCCTTAATTCCGTCAAAAGCTCCACCTGCAATAAAAAGGATATTCTGCGTATTGACCTGGATGTATTTTTGATCAGGATGTTTTCTTCCACCTTGTGGCGGAACGTTGACGATGCTTCCTTCCAACAGCTTCAGCAAACCCTGTTGAACTCCTTCTCCCGACACGTCTCTCGTAATACTTGGATTGTCTGATTTCCTCGCAATTTTGTCAATCTCATCGATGAAAACTATTCCTTTTTCGGCTTTTTCCACATCATAATCCGCAACCATCAACAAACGCGAAAGAATACTTTCCACATCTTCGCCCACATATCCAGCTTCGGTTAAGATGGTGGCATCTACGATACAGAACGGAACATTAAGCTCTCTCGCGATGGTTTTTGCCAAAAGTGTTTTTCCGGTTCCAGTCTCACCAATCATGATGATGTTCGATTTCTCGATCTCTACCTCCCGGTTTTCGTTCTGCGCATGCAGCAACCTTTTGTAATGGTTATAAACCGCGATCGACAGTTGCTTTTTCGCCTGATCCTGCCCGATTACGTATTGGTCAAGAAATTCCTTGATCTCTCTTGGTTTCTTAAGGTCTTCGATTTTCTCAGCAGGCGAAAAACCACTTTTCACATTGCTTTCCTTAACAATATTGTGCGCCTGCTCGATGCAGCTTTCGCAGATATACCCGTCACTACCGGAAACCAGCATCTGAACTTCCTTTCTCTTCCGGCCGCAAAACGAGCATTGGTTTGGATTCATATAATGTAATGAAAAATTTAAAAATTAAGAATGAATAACGGCAAGATCGCCGCAGTTTTTTTTTGAAAAAAACGTTGGCAAAGTTACGATTCTTTGGAAATATCTTTTTGATTTACGAGCTCTTGATGAGGTTCTGGATTTCGCCATATTCTTCATCAGAAAACTTCAGACGGACATTCTTGAAATTCATGTCCTCCATTTTGTTAATGGGAATCAGGTGGATGTGCGCATGAGGTACTTCAAGCCCGACTACCGCAACAGCGATTCGCTGCTCAGGAAACGCCTTCTTCATTTTCTTGCCAACTTCCTGAGCAAAACCCCAAAGTTCTTTGAAATCCTCATTTTCAAGATCGAAAATAAGATCGGTTTCCTGTTTTGGAATAACCAGCGTATGTCCTTTCGCAATCGGCATGATGTCGAGAAAAGCGAGATGCCTTTCATCTTCTGCAACTTTATAGGAAGGAATCTCACCCTTCACTATTTTCGTAAAAATGGAACTCATGGCAGTAATTTAAGTGTTAAAAGCTGAAGTATATAACACATCAAAAACGATTCCAACCTCACCTTAATAAATTAAAATTTAGTTAAAGCGAGATCTCTAAAACTTCAAAGGAAAGTTTGTTGCCATTCGGCAAATCGATATCCGCAGTGTCGCCTACGATTTTACCGAGAAGTCCTTTTGCAATCGGCGTGTTTACAGAGATCTTTCCAGATTTCAGATCGCTTTCGTTGTCTGGAACCAATGTAAACTGCTGCTCCTTTTTTGTTGCGTTATTCTTGAGACGAACCGTTGTAAGGATCGAAACTTTCGAGGTGTCGAGCTGGTTTTCGTTGATGACTTTAGAATTCACGATTAAATCCTTCAGTTTAGAAATCTTCATCTCCAACATTCCCTGTGCTTCTTTTGCCGCGTCGTATTCCGCATTTTCAGAAAGGTCGCCTTTATCTCTTGCTTCAGCAATCTGCTGTGTAATTTTTGGTCTTTCGATGGTTTCGAGTTGCTCAAGCTCCTGCTTCATTTTGTCTAAACCTTCTTTGGTTACATAACTTGCCATAATTAATCTTATTTAGCGTTAGTATAAAAAAATAATCCGACATTTGTCGGACAATGTTTTCTGTGATAATTCGTTCAGCAAAGATATAAATTTATTTTAAATGAAAAGATATTTTTTGGCATTTTTATCTTCAATCATCCTCATTTTCAGTTTATTGAATATGAATTCGTGCGGAGAGCGCCAAGAAACCGTCAACTGTTTTCCGCAAGTACCGATCAATGTGGTCCTGAACCTGAATCTCCCAACTTATTTCGCACTGCAGAACGTGGGTGGATGGATTTATGTGGATGAGCAAAATTCCGGAACGCGCGGACTCATCGTTGTACGCACCACCAACGGTTTCAAAATCTACGACAGAAACGCTCCCCATCTTTGTCCTGACCAAAACACCACACTGTCCGTCGAGAACAATATCAAAGTAATTTGCCCAAAAGACGGCGCAGAATGGATACTGATTACTGGCGAACCTACAAAAGTCGCGCAAATCCCACCCAAAACCTACCGCTACAATTTCGATGCTGCAACGGGAACTTTATCAATATTTCTTTAATTAATAATTAGCAACAAATTTCGTGAAAGCGGTTATACAAAGAGTTTCACAGGCAGAAGTAAAAGTTGGCGGAGCGACTGTAGGGAAAATCTCCAGCGGATTACTGCTGCTGATCGGGATTGATGAAGAAGATGAAAAAACCGATGCAGATTGGCTTGTCCAGAAAATTGTGAATCTAAGAATCTTTGGTGACGGTGAAGGGAAACTCAATCTCTCCGTTAAAGATAGTTCTGGTGAAATCCTTTGCATCAGTCAATTCACCCTCATTGCGGATTACAAAAAAGGAAACCGCCCCTCCTTCATCAAAGCTGCAAAACCTGAAAAAGCCATTCCCTTATTTGAATATTTCAAAGGAGAAATCGCAAGATCGGGCTTGAAAACCGAAAGTGGAATTTTCGGTGCAGATATGAAGGTCTCTCTTCTCAACGACGGTCCGGTCACAATCGTAATGGATTCCAAAACCAAAAACTGATTTCATTAACATCGCTTGCATTTCTGTTTTTTTCAATAAATTTGGTTAACATTAAACTTCACTATGAAAAAAACGGCACTGTTCCTCGTTTGCATCGCTTTGCTTTCGTGCAAGAAAAATTCTGAATCCACTTTAACAAATAAAGTCGACAGCACAAAGATCATCGAAAGCATCAACGTCGTCCGCACAAAATACAACGACAGCATCAGAATCCTTAACCAAAAGAATATTTTCGGTGACCTTTCCGGTTCGCGTACGCTGAAGTTTTCCAGTGATGAAGCTGCTCTTTCGGGCAAAATAAATTTCAACAAAACGGGAAGAGACGAATACGACGTCAACGGAAAAGCAGTTTCGGGCAAAAACAAAATTTCTGTAATCGGCAGTATCAGAAGGGTTTCCGACAAACATCTGAATTTTGAGGGAAGGGTCGCGCAGATGATCAATGGCAAAAAATATGTTCGGACAGAAAGAACCACATTCTTAAATGAAGGAAAAGGAAAATTCTGGCGACTTCAGGACAAAGTGAACAGCGAGGGATTTATCGAGTACATCGACATCTATTAATCAAATTATTTTTCGCACAGTCTTTGCAAGGTTAATAAAAGCAAATCCCAAAATCATGAACAAATTAGTTGTCGGTTTAGCGTTATTAACCGCATTTTCCTGCTCCAAAAAAACGGAGCAAACCAGCAAACCAAAAGTCATTAAAGAAACCATTTATGTTGAAAAACCGGTAGAATCGACACCTTCGGTTGGTAATGATTTCAACGATGAAACCACACCTACTGAAGATGAAATTGCACCACCGCAACAAAGTCTGCCGGATTTATCGGGAGTTCATTCGCTCACTTTGCAATGGATTTCTTGGGATAAACCGGGAACAATCAAGTTCGTGCCGATCGGAAAAAACCTTTACAAAGTCACCGGAAAACAGCAAATCGGAAAACAATACCTCACCATCGAAGGCGAGATCTCGCAAGTTTCTGAAAAGGAACTGAGTTTTGACGGGACCATCAAACACAGCACCACCGCCAATGCTAACGGAAAAGAGTGTGTGAAAAAAGGACCTCAAACCTTCCTTTCCACCCAAAACAGAAAATATTGGCGAATGCAGGAAATGCAGAACTGCGACGGGATCGGAACCGACTATATCGATATTTATTTTTAGTTTTGATCATCACGAAAATTCAAACGCAAAATATGCTGAACCACGAAATCACCGGCAACGGAAAAGAAGACCTTATCCTGCTTCACGGCTTTATGGAAAACCTGATGATTTGGGAGGAAATGGAGGAAAAACTCTCGAAGAAATTCCGCATCACCAAAATTGACCTTCCCGGACACGGAAAATCGAAAACTTATGCCGAAATCCATACGATGGAACTGATTGCAGATGAAGTAAGGAAAGTTGCGGAGAAACTGGAACTCAAAAAATTTCATCTTTTAGGACATTCGATGGGTGGTTACGCATCACTCGCTTTTGCCGAAAAATTTCCCGAAATGCTGAAATCCTTGACTTTGTTCTTTTCCACATTTCTGCCCGATGACGACGAAAAAAAAGAACAGCGTCGAAAAAGTTTCCGCGTAATCAAAGACGCCTTTCCCCATTATGTGAATGCAGGGATTCCTAATCTATTTAGTGAAAACGAAAGAGATGTGCTTGAAGGGAAAATCAATTTAGCGAAAGAAGTTGCACTTTCCACAAAACCTGAAGCTGCACTTGCGGCGGTAAAAGGAATGATCGAACGCACCGACAAAACTTCGGTAATGGAAAACTTTGCAGAAAAAATTCTGGTGATTACAGGAAAACACGACACTGCCGTGAAAAACGATCTGCTGCAAAAACAGCTTCCCGACAGAACCAATATCAAGTTCTACCAGTTAGATTGCGGACACAACGGACATTTGGAAAAATCTGAAATCTGCGCCGCGATTATCAACACGGAGCTGCTGCATAACCTGCCGAAGCATTTGGTGTTTTAATTAAGAGTCTGTATAAGTTTTATTCAAGAAAAATATTAGATCGGAAATTTTCTTTACCCCAACCCTAAAGAGCGGAAAATTTCCTTCAAAATAAACAGGACCTAATGATCTTAATCAAAAATCTTCCGCTTCAATTTTTTCTTTAAAATCCTCGATCGTATCCTCGATGGATTTGAAATATTTTCCACCCGCCGCGTTGATGTGTCCGCCGCCGTTGAAATACTTTCTCGAAAACTGATTCACATCCACATCTTCTTTGGAACGGAAAGATATTTTGATAAAATCCTCGTAAAGATCTTCCATAAAAAACGCGGAAACCTGGGTTCCCATAATGCTCAAACCGTAATTTACAAATCCTTCGGTATCTCCTTTCTGGAAACCATATTCCTGAAGTTCCTTTCTTTTGAGCCAAAGTATTGCGACTTTTCCGTCTTTCACCACTTCGATTCTGCTTAAAATCAATGATAATAAGTGAAGTCGTGAAACCGTATTCGTGTCCCAAGTGTTGGAAGCAATCATCGCGGGGTCGGCTCCCTTGTCGATAAGGTTTGCAATAATATGGTGCGTTGTCGCCGAAGTGGAACGGAACCGGAATCCGCCGGTATCGGTCATGATTCCGGTGTAGAGACATTCGGCGATGTCTAAATTGACCAGCTTCTCGTCCTCCATCGCTTCGATGAAGTGATAAACCATCTGCGAAGTTGCAGGAATGGTGGTGTCGGAATAAACGAAATCGAAATCTTCCGGTTGCTGGTGGTGGTCGATCAGGATTTTTATTCCACGTGCTCTTTCAATCCACGGTCCGACTATGTTTCCCGCTCTGTGCGACGCATTGAAATCGAGGATGAAAACCACATCAGCATTTTGGATAGTTTCTGCGGCGAGTTTTCTCTTATATTCAGAGATAATGATCTTCTTTGCTTCCGGCATCCATTTCAGGAATTTCGGGAAATCGTTGGGTACGATCACATCTGCTTCGAGACCTTTCTGCTTCAGATAGTGCTTCAAACCGAGCGACGAACCGATTGCGTCGCCATCGGGATTGTAGTGCGTGATGATGACAATTTTGTTTTCGGGTTTCAGGAGCTGGTTGATGTCTAATAATTCTGAAGGCGTGAACATAAAAAGGTTAATTGTAATTGGCAAAGATAGTTTTTTTGTTTGTTGTGGAATATGGCAGAATCTCTAAACTGAAGAAAAACAAAACCACCAACTTTTCCCGAAACTGCATAAGGAGAACTTCCGCCGCGCAAGCGATTAACTCAATGGTTTTAATTGTTTTAAAAGAATCGTTGAATCTCATCAATGAGATTTGCAGCGGCATCCTTTTTTATTTTTGGCGAAGGGAAAAGTTCGGGCAAAATAAAAAAGATACAGCGGAAAGCGCGACCCGAGGAGAGGGAAAATTTAGAGATTCCCGTTTGTAAGCGATGGAGAGGGATACGCCCAAAACATTTTCATTTTAATAGAAATTTTAAAATTTAATTTGCAGAAAATAAAAAGTTTAGTATCTTTGCACTCTGAAAAATAAGACAAGGTTTTATACTTAAAAATATTGAGCAATGAGCAAGAGAACATTCCAGCCATCCGAGAGAAAAAGAAGAAACAAGCACGGTTTCCGTGAAAGAATGTCTACGCCGAACGGAAGAAGGGTTTTGGCTGCGAGAAGAGCAAAAGGCAGAAAGAGTTTAACTGTAAGTGCAGCGCGCGCTAAGAGATAATCTCTGGAATTATCGATATACAAAATGTGCTTGAAAAGTAAATTTTCAGGCATTTTTTGTTGTTAAAATTTGCTAAAAATTGGCGACTGAAAAAGTAATTCGCTATTTTTGATTCTATTATTCACCAAAAAAATCTTTTTACTACGATATGCCACATTCAACCCAGGAAGGACAGAACGTGATTCACCTGAGAAACGCCAAGATTGCGCAGAAGAATTTCACCGTTCTCAATGATGTGAATCTCAACATAAAAAAAGGCAGATTCTGCTACCTGATCGGGAAAACCGGTTCGGGAAAAAGTTCCCTGCTGAAAACGCTTTACGGGCATATCCCACTCGGAGCGGGCCATGGAAACATCGCGGGATTCGACCTAGAGAAACTCAGAACATCGGATATTCCCAATCTGAGAAGGAAGCTTGGAATCGTATTCCAGGACTTTCAACTCTTGACCGACAGAACCGTGGAAAAAAACCTGCGCTTCGTATTGGAAGCGACTGGCTGGAACGACAAGAAAAAAATGCAGGACCGCATCGACGAGGTATTGGCAAGTGTGGGAATGAAGTCGAAAAAACATAAAATGCCGCACGAACTTTCCGGTGGTGAACAGCAGCGTATCGCAATTGCAAGAGCTTTATTAAATCATCCCGAATTAATTTTGGCAGATGAGCCGACCGGAAACCTGGACCCCGAAACCTCCAACGAAATCATGACGCTCCTGAAACAGGTGGCGCACGAAAATAATTCTGCCGTGGTGATGGCGACACACGATTACCACATGATCCAAAACTTTCCGGGAGAAGCGATCAGATGTGAAGACGGAAAAGTAACGGTTTTAGATACTGCCGAACTTTTCGAGTAAGAGAACACAGAAAGCCATTCCGATCGGGATGGCTTTTTTTTAATCTTTATGAACTGGAGTTAATTTATCATCCACTAAAATCATGAAGACAAGCGGTAAAGACTTCCTATTCGTCGGTATGCAGATGGTTTTGTTTGCACTTTATCTTTTTGATCCTTTGCCAAAATTTGAAATCGCTGGTGTTTTCTCCTATATCGGTCTCGTTGTAGCTCTGTTTGGAATTGTGATCGCAGCGGTCGCTGTACTGAAGCTCCGCTGGAATCTCACAGCTTTTCCGACGCCGAAATCCGGTTCGCAACTCGTCACTTCGGGAATCTATCGATACGTTCGACATCCGATTTACTCGGGAATTCTGCTTTTCGTATTTGGTTATGCAGTTTTCAGAATGTCACTTTTCAAATTGCTTATTACGGTTTTGTTGCTCATTTTGTTCCGCTTTAAATGTGGTTTCGAAGAACAACAACTCCGGAAAAAATATCCGGAGTATATTATTTACCAAGAAAGAACAGGAATGTTTTTTCCGAAAATCTTTACCAAAAAATAGGATTTTACTTTCTCAATAGTTTTCGGGTCACATAAAATTTATCGTCAAAAATAACGGTCAGGACCACGAATTTTTCACTGCTTTTCTCCAGCTGCACATCGAAGCTTTGCTTCCCTGCCGCTTTGGTTGAAGACAAGCCATTCCGGATGATTTTGCCCGAAGCATCGGTAAGTAGCCAATTGATTTTCGTAGTTTTATCTAAGTTAAAGGTTACTTTGAATTCGGTACTGAACGGATTGGGCGAAACGCTGATCTGAAATGGGTTTCTTCCGTCGATTACCTCATCGGTCGCCATCGGGTTTTTGGTAAGCCGCACTTCATACACAGAAGCATCCGCCGACGTAAGCGCAGTCTGATTACTGGAAAAAGGGTTAAGCGAAGAACTTTGAATTCCGCCCACAATATGCCCGATCACAAATGAATTTTCGGTAATGTCGTTCAGTTTCAATACTCCATTCGGATAGTGCGGATTAGTCCAGTTGTACAGAAATTCGGCGCTCGCACCCTTCAGATTAGGCATTTCCTGTGGAAGTTTGAATTCCTGAAGCTGCCCCAAACTGTTTCTCGTAACGCGACTGATCGTCTTCACAAATGGAACCTGATTGTCCTGAATCAACGTTCCATTCTGATAATAATACTGACTTATTCCACCAAAAAACAGGGAATGCATTTCATTTGCGGAAGCATCATAAAGCGCCGCATTTGCAGAATGGTAATTGCTGAGGTATTGGTTGAACGCCGTCACCGGAGTATGTCCTGCCGCCGTAATTTCAACAGGATAGAGGAATGGCAAATCGGCATTGATCTGGAAAACGCCGGAAGAAATCATGAGTCCGGGTTCGCCGTTTGGATAAATCTGAGGAACCAAATTATAATCTCTTCTGCGAAGATGTACCGGATCATTAATCACCGAATAATTGCTGAAACTGAGCTGTGTTCCGCTATTGTCGATATTGAACATCCGGATTTCGTTGGTATAAGTCTGTATGAAAGTCGGGTTGTTCATCGGGTTGTAGCGTCCATCGAAACGGTGTCCGCCTACCAAATAAAATTTACCGTTCAGCTGGTTGAGATGTCCACCGGTAACGGCAAAATTATCATGAGTAATCTGCTTAAAAAATGGGGTAATTGAAGTTCCCGAAATCACCGCATTCATCAATCCAGGAATATCAACGGAGGTCAGATTCGGGTAGGTAATATGGTCGTTTGCCGTGACAGAAAAACCGTATCCGCCGACAATGTACAGCGTAGTTCCGTTCTGGTCAAAATTCATATTAGTGCTCTGCAGCTGCTCTTTCAGTCCGGCAGGAAGCGTGTTTACACTCGCACTCCACAATTGTTGCGTATTGATATCTACCACATAAATATCCGTATTATTGGAAGCTTGCGGAAAAGAACTGAACGGTTGCCGTGCATGCATGCCATCTTTTCTCCCGCCAATCAGCAGCCATTTTCCGTCGTGCTGCGCGTGTACAAAGGAATGCAAACCGGGAAATTCGGGCACGGAAACCGGCACTAAAGAAAGCGTATAATCAAATGAAGTTTGCGCTTTCAGAAGAAAAGCGTGAGCAAAAGCTATAACCAAAAAAGCGATTTTTCTCATGATATTTTTTTTGCAAATTATTAACAAAACATCAGGTATTCTGTAACCTACATTACAAATCCTGCTATTCTATTAAAAATTAATTAGCAACCGCAGCTATCTCCTTCCTTATCTTTAATTCCGAATTTCTCCAGAATATTTCCTAGCAAACACCAGTTGGTAAATGCCGATTGGAAAAGGTTTGCACCTACAAAACCGGTTAACCAGAACCAGTTCTGGTTCACATAGATTCCTAATAATAAGCTTGCCAAAATCATGGTTCCGGCTACGGCGTGAATTGTTCTTGTTTTCATATATTTTAATTTTAATTGTTAAGCAAAATTTTCGAGGGCCAACGTCGCAATATGTATTTTCGATTGAAATTCCTGTTTATTATTGAAGCGCTGAATTCGTTCATAAATCAAATCCACAAAATTGTCGTCCACAAAAACGGTGAACATTAGTGAATCACTTTCTGCAATACCTGATGAGAACCAGTTTTCTGAAGAAAGACTTCCGCCATTGATTTTAAATCCCTTTACTTCGGAATAGGAAAAAACCTTTACTCCGGAATGAGTGAGGATGTCTTTGATGTTTTTTTCGAATTCGTGTATCGCTGTAATTAATAGTAGTTTCATTGTTTTGAATTTTTTTTGAAAACCCTGCCGGAATTTGACTTCCGGCGAGGTCTTCTCATTAAAAATAAACTATGGTGTTTTGTTTTTTACCTGATCATCAGAATCTGCAGCCGGTTCATCAACCGGAGACTCTTCAATTATAGATGTTCCGGGGTAATCGTATTCAGAAGCCATTTCGGCATGAATCTTTTCCCATTTCTTTTTCTCCGTCATATAATAAATCAACGGAACAACTAACAACGTAAGCACTGTAGATACGATTGCTCCGAACACCAGTGAAATTGCCAATCCCTGGAAAATAGGGTCGAACAGGATAATTACTGCTCCAATCACTACCGCTCCTGTCGTTAAAAGAATTGGCGTAGTTCTTACGGCACCTGCATCGATAATCGCCTGTTTCATCGGTACTCCTTCGTTCAGACGGATTTCGATAAAGTCGATGAGCAGCACCGAGTTCCTTACCATAATTCCGGCAAGAGCAATCATTCCGATGAATGAAGTTGCGGTGAAGAATGCGCCCAACATCCAGTGTCCAAGAACAATTCCTACGAGTGACAGAGGAATGGCTACCATCATCACAATCGGTGTTTTGAAGTTTTGGAACCAACCTACAATCAACATATAAATAATGATGATTACTACGGCAAATGCTGCTCCCAAATCACGGAAAACTTCTAGTGTAATCTGCCATTCTCCGTCCCATTTTACGGTGTAGTTGCTTTCATCTTTCGGCTGCGCCATATACAGTTCGTTCAGTTCGTAACCTGCCGGAAGCTGAATATTCCTCAGTTTTTCTTCCATTCCAAGGATGGCATAAGCCGGACTTTCAAGATCTCCTGCCATATCTGCAAGCACATAAACCACGCGTTTTTGGTCTTTACGGTAAATGCTTTTTTCAAGCTCAGTTCTTTCAACTTTCGTGATGTCGCTTACAGGCATCATATTGCCCATTTGCCCTTTCACTTTTAGTGAAGTAATTTCCTGAAGCGTTGATTTATCTGAATTCTCCAGTTTCATCACCATATTCACCGGCTGATTGGATTTTTCGTCATACAGCGTCGAAATCGAATGTTCGCCAAGAAGATAAGTAAGATTTCCAACCAATTGCTGTGGTGCAATTCCGTTCAGCATCGATTTTTCATTGTCGGCGATAATTTTGAATTCCGTTTGAGGTGCTTCCACCATCCAATCGACATCTACAACATCCTCTGTTTTATTCAGAATCTTCTGAACCTCATCTGCAATTCTTACCTGCTCCTCATAATTCGGGCCGTAAACTTCAGCCACAATAGTTGATAATACCGGTGGTCCAGGCGGAACTTCAACAATTTTGATATTGGCATTGTATTTTTTGGCAATTTTCTGAATTTCAGGACGAATCATTTTGGCCACATCGTGCGACTGTTTTTTTCTTTCACCTTTATCCAAAAGATTGACCTGAATATCTGCCGTGTTGCTCGCTCCACGCATATCGTAGTGACGAACCAATCCGTTGAACGTAATCGGTGCCGATGAACCCACATAATTCTGATAGTTCACCACTTCCGGAACGGTTCTCAGATATTGAGCTACATCTTTAGTAACGGCCGCCGTTTTCTCAAGCGTTGTTCCTTCCGGCATATCAATTACCACCTGAATTTCATTCTTGTTATCGAACGGAAGCATTTTCACCGCTACCCATTTCGTGAAGAATGACAACATTGAAATCATCAGAAGAACTCCTGTAATTCCAAGCATTGTCCAACGTTTTTTACCGCTGTCAAGCAATGGCTGTTCGATTTTTTTATACCATTTGTAGATGAAAGTTGTTTCGAGTCCCTGCTCTTCTTTATGCTCCTGATCGTCTTTTACTTTGAGCAAATGATAACCTAAATAAGGTGTAATCGTCAAAGCAATAAACAGTGAAAGCAACATCGCAATCGAAGCACCAATCGGCATCGGCGACATATAAGGCCCCATCATTCCGGACACGAATGCCATCGGAAGAATCGCAGCAATTACGGTGAAGGTTGCTAAAATCGTAGGGTTCCCCACTTCATTAATCGCATAAATGGCGGCCTGCTTAAACGGCAGTTTCTTCATGTGGAAATGCCTGTGCATATTTTCGGCGATGATGATACTGTCGTCCACCACAATTCCCACCACGAAAACGAGGGCGAAAAGCGTAATTCTGTTCAGGGTATACCCAAGGAAATAATAACTGAAAAGCGTGAGTGCAAATGTCAGCGGAACTGAAAGGAACACGACCAAACCACCTCTCCATCCCATGGCAAGCATCACTAAAATGGTCACCGCAATAATCGCCACAGCAAGGTGAAGCAACAGTTCAGATACTTTATATGAAGCCGTTTCACCATAGTTTCTCGTCACTTCTACGTGAACATCATTTGGAAGTAAATTCTTTTTTAAACCATCAACTTTAGTTAAAATTTCATCAGAAATCTTCATTGCATCGGCACCTTTCACTTTCGAAATTGCCAATGTCACTGCAGGATACTCTGCCTGATTTTTCTGTCCGGCTTCTGTATGTTTTCCGAAGCCCATACTCACATAATTGGCAGGTGTCGAAGCGCCGTCAACTACTCTTGCAATCTGCTTCAAATAAACTGGCATATTTGCGGAAGTCCCTACCACAAGGTTTTCTACATCTTCTTTTGAAGTCAGGAATTGTCCTGTAGTCAACAGATATTCTTCATCATTGCTCACGAAACTTCCACTTTGGGAACTTCCGTTGTTCGCCTGAATCATCTGCATCACGGAAAGTGCATCTACATTACTTTCCGCCATTTTTTCCTTGTCGAGAATCACCTGAAGCTGTCTCGGCTGTCCGCCAATCACATTCGTGAGCGAAACATCTTTTACTTTTTTGATTTCCGAAGCGAGTTCTTCCGTCATTTGGCGAAGCTGATAACCGTCGTAGTTTTCACTCCAAAGCGTGAGTCCCAACATCGGAACATCGTCGATAGAACGGGTTTTTACAATCGGTTCATAAACGCCTTTCGGGAACATCATTTTGTTCTTCATCAACTCATCGTAGAGTTTTACGTAAGAACGTTCGGTATCTTCGCCCACGTAGAACTGCACAATAATCATCGCTCTGCCGTTCATTGCCATTGCGTGAACGTGCTCTACGCCTTTGATGTTTGAAATAATTTTTTCAAGAGGTTTTACCACGCGGTTTTCCACTTCCGAAGGGCTTGCTCCGGGATAACCCACCATTACATCGGCCATCGGAACAATGATCTGTGGTTCCTCTTCTCTTGGTATCAGTGTCGAACTGTATGTACCGATAATCATCAACGCAATCATCAACAGAATGGTGAGTTTTGAATTGATGAAAAATTCGGCAATACGTCCTGCGAATCCTTTTTCCATAATATTTTTGAGTTACGAGTTCCGGGTTTCGGGTTCCGAGTTATCTCGAACCACGTATCCCGTATCCCGATATTATTTTGTGGTTACTTTTGCGCCGTTAAACAATTTTCCGCTGGCGGAAACGATGTAAGGTTCTTTTGCGTTCAGTCCGGAAAGAATTTCAACCTGGTCGCCCATATCTTTACCGGTTTTTACCCAACGCAACATTGCGGTATTGGCTGAACTTACGGTGTAAACACCTGTCAATTGTCCGTTTTCAACCAAAGCAGATTTCGGAACGGTCACCGACTGCTGGAAATCCTGATTCACGCCACCACTTCTTTTGAAAGGAAACTGCACATTTACATACATTCCCGGAAGGTAATCTCTGCTCTGCGGAACATTGATTTTCACTAAATACTGTCCACCGGTGTTGGTCGCGGAAAGACTGACTTCAGCAACATTTCCCACCACTTCTTTGTTGGTAGACTTCATCAAAACTTTTACCGGCATTCCGGATTTGATTAAAGTAATATCCTGCTCAGAAACCAACACTTGTGCCTGAAGATTTCCTGAACTTTCAATCGTAAGAATCGGCATTCCCGGACTTGCCATGTCTCCCTGACTTGCATATTTTGCCGTTACCACACCTGAAATCGGAGCAGAAATATTGGTATATCTTCCCTGCGCGTTGACTTCGCTTTTCATCATTCCTGCAGCATCCAGACCTGCTTTTGCCATTTCGTAGCGTGCACGCATATCGTCGAGCTCCTTCTGTGAAGCACTTTCGTTATTGTATAAATTCTGGAAACGCTGATAATCTTTCGCAGCGATATTATAATTGGCCTGTGCTTGCGCAATCTGTGCGTTTGCCTGACCTCCTTTTGCCTGAATATCAGTACTGCTAATGCTTACCAAACCTTCTCCGGCACGAACGAAATCGCCCACATCGGCTCGTAAGCTGGTGATGTGTCCCATCACTCTGGTTGAAATATTTACTGAGTTTTTGGCAACAAGTTTTCCGCTTGCACCGGCAAAACCAAGTGCATCGGTAACGCCTGAATTGCTTAAGGTAACATGAATCGGTTTGGAGTTATCGGCAATTTCTTTTGGATCGGATGAGCAACTGCCGAGAACGGCTGATCCAAGGATTAAGGGTAGATAAATATGTTTTTTCATAAGAGATTATTTTTTAATTTTTTACTATTCATTCTTTTGTCTTGAAACAAAAGAATCAAAAATTCAAGACTGGATTCTCGGCTAAAATTTTAAAGACTTTCCTAAAATTTCCAAAACTCGGGCGGGAACTCGATTTGTTGGATTAAAGAAGATTTTTGCCGCCACTCAAACAGTGGAAATTTTTTAACGGAAACTCTTCAAAATTTCTTAACACCTCCGAATCCTAGGTCATTTCTATCAGTTAAGAAATTTGAAATATTCCAAAGCTGTATTGTATTCGAAAATTGCTTGTTGATATTCCAATTCCTTTTTGGACATTAAGGTTTCAGCATTCAAAATATCGCTGGCTTTTTCAAGTCCCTGAGCATAACGGTTTTTACGGATTCGGTATGCTTCCGCACTTTGTTCCCACGCCTGTTTGGTAAGATTTACCTTGTTATCGGCATCCAAAACCTGTCGGTAAGATTTGTTCAGTTCGAGCTCGCTTTGCTTTTGGTATTGCTTGATTTCAGTTTGAGATTTCAGCAGTTCGGCTTTTTGTTTTTCGATTTCAGATTTCGATTTCATTCCGTCGAAAACATTCCAGGAAACCTGAACGCCTACCAAATAACCGTTGGCACCAAACTCATAAGGTCTATTATCGTGCAGTTCAAAACTTCCGAAAGCATTTACTCTCGGCAAAAATTTCGCTTCAGATGATTTAATTAAATGATCGTAAGCTTCTAATGATTTTCTGTATGCCTGAAGATCTTTTCGGTCAACATTCAGTTTCGGGTTTTCCTGAAGGATATTCTCCTGATGGGTCAGTTTTTCGGTAGGTTCAAATACTTTTCCTTCCGCATTTTCATCCAACAGAAAATAAATATAATCTGATTTATTTCTCACATTCGATTTGGCGAACTGAATTTGGCTTTCAATCTCAGCAACACGAACATTCATATCCAAAACATCCGATTTCTGAATCATTCCGTTTTTATAATAATTGTCAATCACCTTTTTGTTGGCAAGGACCGTTGATTTTGCTTCTTCCAAAACTTCAACAGCTTTATACGCCATCTGCAGCTGCATATACGCTTTGTTCAGTTCAAATTTCAGGTAATCTTCAGTTCTTTCTTTCTTCAGATTCAGCACGTCCACTTTCACTTCGCCAGCTTTCTTCATATAGACTGCATCTTTGTTGAATATCGGTTGCTGAACTTCAAGTTTCGTAGCGAAATTGAAAATATTGTCCGGACTGTTCAGTTTTGCAGGATTGAAATCTTCCATCACCACACGTTCCTGATTCAGTTTCGAACCGAATGCCATCAAAGGATTATTCGTAGAAATTCCGGTGTAAGATGCTGTAACATTAGGTAAATACGAGGCTCTGCTCATCAGAAGATCTGCTTTTGCTGAATTAACATCGGCCTCTGCTAATTTTACCTGAAGGTTTTGTGAATTGATTCTCTGTTCCAAATCTTTTTTGGAAATGCTGATAGTGTCCTGAGCCGAAAACGACAGAAAGGAAAGCACCGCAAGTCCTGTAAAAAAGGTTTTTCTCATATTTAGGATTTATTTTGGTGCAAAATTATCCTGAAGAAAAAGTGTAGAGCGTAACCTGGGTTACATTTTAATCTGAACAGAAATAAAAAACACGGCTTATTGCCGTGTTATAAACATTCCTTTGTAAGTGAAAGTGAATGCGAAATCAAATCGGGAGGATTTCCGATGATTTCCAAATCGTTTTGCTGCCATTTTACAAGTCCGCCGTTGATGTATGAGACATCTTTAAAACCTCTTTCCTTCAGATACTGTGCAGCAGTTTTGCTTCGAAGACCATTATTGCAGATCAGGATAAACTTTTAGTTTCCATTAAGTGTTTCCACAATATTTTCAAATTCGCTGAAAGGCAAATTCATTACCCGTTCATAATTGGCTCTGTAAGTGTCGAATTCAAATTTTTCGCGGATATCGAGAAGAATTCCCGAAGGCAATTCGGAGTGTATTTTAGTAGGACAAATGCTTTTCATATTCAGATTTTTTACAAAATTCCGAATCCTGAAAAGAATAAAGTGTTACCTGGATTACAAATCTTTCAGCAATTTAATCTGATTACGGTACAGAAGCACTTTGCCGTCATTCTCCAGTTTCTTCAGCATTCTGCTGATTACCACGCGTGAACTCGCCAAGTCGTTGGCAATCTGCTCGTGTGAAACATTGATTACGGTTTTTCCCGTTAAACTCGATTTTTCTTTTAAATAAGTGAGTAATCTTGTGTCAAGACTGTTGAATGCCACCATATCGAGTGCTTTCAGCATTTCATAGAAACGGTTCTGCATGGTACGCATCACAAAATGTTTCCAAGTTGGGTACTGCGACATCCATTTGTCCATATATTCCACAGGAATCATCCACATTTCCACGTCTTCTTCTGCCACTGCCTGAATTTCGCTTTTTGCCTCCTGCATACAGCAAGTAAAGGTCATTGCGCAACCATCCGCAGCATTCAGATAATACATCAGGAGTTCTTTCCCGTTATCGTCTATCATTGAAACTTTAAGAATTCCCTCCAACACAATCGGCATGTAAACAATCGGTTGACCGATGCTAATGATGACATCGCCTTCTTTTGCTGTTTTCAGTTTGCCAACCTGTAGAAGTTCTTCTACCAATTCGGGCTCAAAAAGGTTCTTTACACTGTCTTTGATTTCCATGCTTCAAAAATAAGGATTATTCGTCATTTCAAAGAATTCCCTCTTCTGAAAAACCTTCTGAAAAAAATAAAAAAAACCTGAAACGCAGACGCATCAGGTTCTTTTTGATTTCATAAAATTCTTTTATCCCTTAAACTGGCCCATTGCGATGAACTTGTCCTGTCTTTGGGTTTCAAGCTCTTTTCCTGTGAATTTTGAAAATGCTTTGATGTTTTGTAGGATTGAAGCTTTCAGGTGGTCGTAAGCAACCTGCGGTTCGTAATGCGCTCCACCAAGTGGTTCTTCAATAATCCCGTCGATGAACTTTTCTTTCAGCGCGTCTTGTGGAGTAAGTTTCAGTGCGTTGGCTGCATCTTCTTTATGATCCCAGTTTCTCCATAGAATTGAGGAACAACTTTCCGGCGCAATTACCGTGTACCAAGTGTTTTCGAGCATATATACTTTGTTTCCGACACCGATTCCCAAAGCTCCTCCACTCGCTCCTTCACCGATGATATAGACAAAAATCGGAGTTTTGAGCATCGTCATTTCATAGATGTTTCTTGCGATGGCTTCACCCTGACCTCTTTCTTCGGCTTCCAAACCAGGATAAGCTCCCGGTGTATCGATCAAAGAGATTACCGGAATATGGAATTTCTCAGCGAGTTTCATTAAACGCAATGCTTTTCTATAACCTTCAGGATTGCTCATCCCGAATCTTCGGAGCTGCCTTTCTTTTGTGGTTCTTCCTTTTTGCGTTCCGATAATCATCACCGATTTGCCGTCGATTTTTGCCAAACCTCCAACCATTGCTGGATCATCTGCAAAATTTCTGTCGCCGTGCAGTTCGAGGAAACTGTCTTTATCGACAATTCCTTTGATAAAGTCCAAAGTATAGGGACGGTCCGGATGGCGCGATAGCTGAACCCTTTGCCAAGGTGTAAGATTTCCGTAGATTTCCTTTTTCTTTTCGATGATTTTGTCCTCGATTTGTGAGCAGGCGAGTTTCACGTCCACCCCACTTTCTTCACCAACGAGCGAACACGTTTGGTACTGGTCCATCAACTCTTTTATCGGAAGCTCAAAACTTAAGTATTCCATTTTCTTCTTTAAAATAATCTTTCAAATTTAGTAAAATTACCGAAAACTACCCGATATTATTTACCGCATTGTTGATTCGGGCAATGCTTTCTTCTTTTCCGAGGATTTCGAGAATATCGGGAACATCTGGTCCTTTAAGCTCCCCAACAAGCGCCAAACGAAGCGGCATCATCACTTTTCCCATTCCCAGAGATTTGGATTCGGCAAAAGTGTGAATATTCTGCTTCAGCGTTTCACGTTCCAGGTTCCAAGTTTCAAGTTGGCTTGAAAGCTCTTTCATTGTTTCAGCGGTTTCGGGATTCCAAGCTTTTTTTACCGCTTTTTCGTCATAGGAAGTCGGCTGCTCGAAGAAGAATTTTCCGTTTTCGTAGATGTCTTTTGCGAAAGTGGCTCTTTCTTTCATTAATGAAATGATTCTCAGCAGTTTTTCATCGTCGAAACCGTTCAGATTAATTCCTTCAATATCTTTTAATAAAGACAAAATCTCAGTATCGGGTTTTGCTTTCAGGTATTCGTGGTTGAACCATTCCGCTTTTTCTTTGCTGAATCTTGCTCCCGCTTTATGAACTTTATGAAGGTCGAATTCTTTCGCCATTTCATCCAAAGTCAAAATTTCTTTATCATCCGCAGGACTCCAACCGAGGAGTGCAACCATATTGATGAACGCGTCGGGAAGATAACCTTCTTCTCGATAACCTTTTGAAATATTGCCCGTTACCGGATCTTTAAAATTCAACGGAAAAACTGGGAAACCGAATTTGTCGCCGTCTCTTTTTGAGAGCTTTCCTTTTCCCTCTGGTTTCAGGATTAATGAAAGGTGCGCAAACTGCGGTCTTTCCCAACCCATCGCTTCGTATAGCAAATAGTGAAGTCCGAGCGAAGGAAGCCATTCCTCACCACGAATCACGTGGGAAATCTCCATTTCGTGGTCATCGATGATATTGGCGAAATGGTAAGTCGGCATTCCGTCATTTTTCACCAGGACTTTATCGTCTAAAGTATTGGTATTCACCGAAAATTTTCCGCGGATAATATCCTCCAGATTCAGGATTCTGTCCACCGGCATTTTGAAGCGAACGACATACGGAACTTTATCATCGATTAATTTTTGAACTTCTTCTTTAGATAAAGTCAAGGAGTTTTTCAGACGGTTTCGTGTAATGTAATTGTAGGCGAAAACTTCTCCGTTCTGCTCGAAATCTTTTCGGATTTCATCGAGTTCTTCCGGCGTGTCGAAAGCGAGGTAGGCGTAATCAGTTTTCAGGATTTCAGCGAGATTTCGGTCGTAGATTTCCCTTCTTTCGGATTGTCGGTACGGACCATATTTTCCGCCGTGTTTCGGACTTTCGTCGGGAATCATTCCGCACCATTCCAGTGCTTCCATGATATAATCTTCAGCGCCTTCCACATATCTCGCGGTATCGGTATCTTCGATTCTCAAAACGAAATCACCGCCCTGATTTTTAGCGAAAAGATAGTCGTATAAAGCGGTTCTCACTCCTCCCAAATGTAACGGTCCGGTCGGACTTGGCGCAAAACGCACTCTCACTCTGCTCATTTTTCCTGTAAATTTTAAGCTGCAAATTTAGGGAAAAAAGTTGTTCTATTTTGGTACAGGTGGGTGCAATTGGTGCAAGTTGCAATGGTTGCAATGGTTGCAGTTGCCATTGGGTGCAAGATGCAAGGTGCAAGGTGCGGTTGTTGATATTGTTGCAATGGTTGCAGTTGATGCAATTGTTGCAGTTGTTGTAAAGCTGATTGCCGAAAGCCGATTGCTACATTGGTACATTGGTAAATTGGTAAATTGCTACATTGGTACATTAATTCATTTTTATTTAGTTTTGCATTAAATAACGCATTCTATGTTAGAAATCGGCGAAAGACCTTGGGGGAAATATTTTGTTTTGGCAGATGAACCCAACTATAAATTAAAAAGAATCGAGGTCAATCCGGGACAAAGACTTTCTTATCAGTACCACCATCACCGGCAGGAATTCTGGACGATTGTGGAAGGAGAAGCGGTTGTGGTTTTAAATGACGAAGAGCATTCGCTGAATTATGGCGAAAGCATTTTTATTCCGCAAGGTGCAAATCACAGGATCGAAAACCGCTCTGAAAATTTGATGGTTTTTGTGGAAGTACAGACCGGGACTTATTTCGGGGAAGACGATATCGTGAGAATTGAAGACGATTATTCCAGATAAACGAAATGGCGGTAAAAAAGCAAAGCAAACAGCTCATGTACCTGAAAGGTTTTGCCAGAACGCTGCTTCCGGGAAGATCGGATTTCAGGAAAAGGATTGAAGAACTGAAGGCGAAGCTTACCGACGAACAACTGCAGAAAGTTAAAGAACGGGTCAATTATTACTGCCAATCTACTTTTCAACCCAATCCAGAAAGTGCGCTGATTAAGGATCTGAAGAACCCAAAAAATCCAAAAGCATACTATTTTGATACTTACGAATACGCCCAATATTTTGACGAGAATCTTCCACTCAATTTTGTCTTCGGTGATGTAACCGAGGTTCCCGAATTTCCGTCCATCGTCAAAAGTCGTCCGATTTCAGAAAATAACCAAAACAGCGTTTTGCTGAACCTCGATAAGACGCGGCATTTTGTTTGGGTGAAGGATTCCAAAAAGTTTTTGGATAAAAAGGATATTTTGATTGGGAGATGTGCGGTTTTTCAGGACAACCGTCATCGTTTTTTTGAGAGATATTTTGAACATCCAATGACAGACTTAGGGCAGGTCGACACTCTTGGAGGAAGGACTGAATGGAACAAACCGAAAATTTCTCTGGAAAAACATTTAGATTATAAATTCATTTTGAGTTTGCAAGGCAATGATGTCGCCACTAATTTAAAATGGATTATGTCCTCAAACTCGATCGCAGTAATGCCAAAACCAACTATGGAAACGTGGTTTATGGAAGGCAAGTTGGTCGGAGGAAAACATTTTATTGAAATAAGAGAAGACTACTCAGATTTGGAAAGCCAAATGAATTTCTACATTAATAATCCCGAAATTTGTTTACACATTATTAAGAATGCAAATAATTTCTGCGAACAATTCTACAATCAAAATATTGAAGATTTGTGCAGTTTGTGGGTTTTGGAAAAACACCTTAATCTACCACACTAAAAGACTCATTGGCGGTAGCACTAATCTTCCCACATATATTTTCTTTTTTTGCCAGTAAGTTTATTCTGAAAATCTTTGAACCACAACTTTAGCTGAATAGGAAAATAACTCCTGAGTTTTTCTATTTTTTTTTGCAGTAGCTTATTTTCTAAAAGTAATAAGCCATCTTCGGAACTTTTCATTTCATTTGACTTTGAGTGCAGATGAATGTTGATAAACTTTAATCTGTTAGCTATTTTCTCACCAATCAATTTTGGGGAAAGTAAATGATGAACATCCTTTTTGCCTTGTTCAGCAATCATTTGCGCATACTCGAGATTTTGCATTACTTCTTTCATTAATTCCGCTGCATGATTGGTATCTGGATCTGCCCAAAAATCTTTTGCTGTGCTGAAATAATACATATCTTTTGCTGAAACTAATTTATATTTAACCAAAAAACTATTGTTAATTGTCATAAACTCATTGTTAGCTGAATAAGCCGTTGCAATAACCGGTTTTCCTAGGTACATTGATTCAGCCATTGTTAATCCAAATCCTTCCGAACGGTGAAGCGAAACAAAACAATCGCAACAATTCATCAAACTGTATAGCTCATTTTTTTCCAGTATTTCCTCAATTAAGATAATGCTTTTGTTGTTTCCGATTTTGCTGATTAAGATTTGCTTTTCTTTAGGAAATTCGTTACTCAAAGACGATTTTATCACTAAGATTACATCTGGATTATTTTTCCCAAATGCTTTTTCATAGGCCTCAATTGTTGCAATAGGGTTTTTTCTGTCGATCGAACTATAATAATCGAACATGGTGAGGAAAAGAAATTTATCCTCGGGAAGGTTTAATTCTCGTCTGCTTAAAGTCGGTTTTTCAATCTCGATAGAATGCATAAATTTTAACACCGGAACAGGCGAAACTTTAGAGATTGCTTCCGTACAAAAATTACTCGGCACCCAAATTTCATCGAAGAGATCAAAATAAACTTTCGACTCCTCAGGAAAGGTTTCTAATTCCCACGCCCAGAATGCAATATTATATTTTCCCAAAAAATATTTTCTATCCGTTTCGCCGATCAAGCCAAGTAATTTATCAATGTTTACCTGAACTAAATTTATGCTGTAAGGATTTTCTGCAGAAATTTTTTGTGTTCCATCAGTGCAATCTTTGATGTGTTTGGAGATATCTATATTGAAGTCATTAAGTACATAAGGGATTTCAGTGGTTTTTATCGCCCGAATATTGGCTCTCACTCCTTCTCCCAAACCAAATTGCTTATTGATATATCCAGAAATATTGACTCCAAAACTATCTTCCTTGAAATTCATTTTATACCTTTGTTAATACAGAAATCCACAAAAAACTTGCAGTAAGCAAAAATACTTAATAAATAGTGAATACCTCTTTTTTAAAAAAATATTTTTATAAATACCTCAACAAAAAGAAATACAGGGAATATAAGGATATCGTCCGTCATGAAGAACGAAGAAAAAAATTGAAAACAGAATTTCTTTCCCATCTTTCAGAAATCCAAAAATATCTGAAAACCGAACAGGAACTAAATATTTTGCATTCGGGACATATTGGGGATTTAATCTATTCGCTTCCCGTAATCAAAGAACTCAGCAAAAATTATCGTTGCAACTTGATCGTGAATATCGGAAAGCCAGCACAAACACATGCCTATAAACATGTTTCTGGGAATCTTTTGATTAATGAAAAACTGTATTCAAAATTACTGCCATTACTACAAAAAGTTTCTTATCTAAACAATATTGAAGTTTACAAGAATCAAAAAATCCATCTTAATTTTGATTTATTCAGAGAATTTCCGTTTGAACTAAATTTCATAACTGTTCGTTGGTACTCGCATCTAACAGGAGTTTTTCCAGACTTTACAAAACCTGCTCTGCAAGTGGAACCTCATCCCGTAATAAAAGATAAAGTGGTCATTATTCGAAGTTTTCGTGTTCGAAATTCTTTTGTGAATTATTCTTTTCTAAAAAAATATGACAACCTGCTTTTTGTGGGACTTCCAGACGAATTTGAAGATTTGAAGAGAACGGTTCCAAACTTAGAATACTATGACGCCAAGGACTTCTATGAGTTAGCGCAAATTATTAAAAGTTCAAAATTTTATTTGGGAAACCAGTCATTTGGATTTGCTTTAGCCGAAACAATGAAAGTTCCACGGCTTTTAGAGGCATATTCCGATTTTCCCGTGGTGCATCCTATTGGCGAAAACGCGTATGATTTTTATTTTCAGGAGCACTTTGAATTGCTTTTTGACAAACTTTACAATTCATAAATTAAACACTTTTTCTACCCAATGCTCCAGTGTATATTTTCTATAAATCTCCGGATCCAATTCCTTATAATCAGTTTCGAAAAAGGATTTTTCGAGGTTGGATAAGTCATCCTTTAATAGCAAAATATTATTGGGATTAAAGAAATCATAATCCTTGATGGTTTGGTTATCGGTGATGATTTTCTTTTTCAAAGCCATCGCCTCAAAAATCCGAAAACTTAATCCCGTTTGGTTTTCACGGGTCAGATCCAAAAGCACTTTTCCGCTTTTATAAAATTCGGGTACGTCTTTATGCGCCAATCTTCTTCGGGTAAAAAACACAGTTCGCTTACTGTCGAGATTTAAGTTTTCCTTCCACGCCTTTTTTCCAACGATTTTGGCGTAATAAGAAAGTCCCATTTTGTCCAGCTTCTTGGTGATTTTAGAAAGAATCTCAATCCGTTTATCGTATGATGCAATAAATACCATATCGAAAGACGGATTTTTATCTAATTGACTTTCAGGAAGATAATTGTAATTGGTAATTAATTGAAAGTTATGTTTCTTGGCATCGTCTTTGTCAAAACTAAAGATTTCGTCGAAGAGGTCGAAAAGGTGTTCCGCCGGACAACGCGCCAAACTGTCGTAAAGATAAGCGATATATTTCCCCGCAAATTTTTTGATTTCTTCGTGGTATTCACGCTCGATCAATTCGGGATTGATGACCAGAATCTGATCCTGCTTCCCGAGTTTTTTCAGCTGATCAAGGATCATTTCCTGTCGCTGCTTGTTTTTCAGATTACGCTTCAAAACAATCTTGGAAATGGTATTCTGAACTCTCGCCGAAAAACTCTTGTGTTGATAAGCCCCGATGTTGATATGATTCGCAACGATACCTCTCCTTTTCAGTTCCTCCACAATGTGTTCATCGTAATTCCAGAAATCAAAACTGATGACGCAAATCTTCATAAGTAAAATAATCTTCCGTTGTTCTCTACAATCATTAAACCAATTTCGAAAAACCGGTAAAGAATACAAATTTACTGATTTTTTTCCTCTTTTTTTAATGATTGATAAGTTTCAAAAACACTTAGGGTTTGCAAAGCGGCAAGTTGGAATCCTTCTTTGCCATCCAAGAAACCTAATCGCAAAAAATAGGTTTTGAAAAACTTAAAGAATGATTTTGCATATTGAGCGAAAGCACTGTATTTCCTTCCTTTATCAAAAAGTTCCTGTCCTTTCAGCACTCCGTAATGAATCATTTTCTTTCGATAGGAATCATAATCGGAAACGGAATAATGGAGCAGTTTATTTTTGAGAACACCCACTGTTCCTTTGACCTGAAGCGTTTCATGAACTTTCTTCTCAGCAATATATCTGCACTTGCTTTTACGGAAAAGCCGGAAATTCCTGTCGGTCTGGGTTCCAGAAAAATGAATGGGTTTTCCTGCAAAATAAAATTTTCTATAAAAATAGTAGGCGTCCTTTTTCTCCTTTTTCTTAAGTTCTGCAATAATCTCGAGTTTAAGTTTTTCGGGGATTCGTTCGTCGCCGTCCAGAAAAAGAATCCAGTCATTTTCAGCTTTGTCGATTGCAAAGTTCCTCTGTTTGGTAAAATCCTCAAACTTATTCTGGAACACTCTAACCTTCGGATTTTCGGACGCCAATTCTACGGTGTTGTCGGTACTGAAAGAATCCACAACGATAATCTCATCGCAGAAGTCGAAACAGTCAAGAACTTCACGAATGTTTTTTTCTTCGTTAAAGGTGATGATTGCACCGCTGACTTTGCCTTTCAGTTCCAATATTTATGCTTTCTTAAACTCCAAAACCGTTTTCTCAATAATCGCCACGCATTCCATAAGCTGTTCTTCGGTAATCACCAATGGCGGAGCGAGACGGATGATGTTTCCGTGCGTTGGTTTTGCAAGCAAGCCGTTCTTTTTCAGATCCAGACATAAATTCCAAGCGGTCGGTGAATGCTGCGAATCGTTGATGATGATGGCGTTGAGCAAACCTTTTCCTCGCACATTGGCAATCAGGTCGGTCTTTTCGATGAGTTTCTTCATTTCGGCTCTGAACAATTGTCCAAGTTTTTCCGCTCTTTCGGAAAGATTTTCTTCTTCTACCACATCTAAAGCAGCGGTAGCAACGGCACAAGCTAAAGGATTCCCGCCAAATGTAGAACCGTGTTGACCGGGATGAATGACGTTCATAATATGATTGTTCGCCAAAACCGCTGAAACAGGGTACATTCCGCCGGAAAGTGCTTTACCCAAAATCAGGATATCGGGTTGTACGTCTTCGTGATGACAGGCGATTAATCTGCCGGTTCTTGCGATTCCGGTCTGAACTTCATCGGCAATGAAAAGAACATTGTATTTCTTACACAATTCGGAAGCGCCTTTTAAGAATCCTTCGTCCGGAACGTAAACTCCCGCTTCACCCTGAATCGGTTCCACTAAAAATGCGGCGATGTTTTCCGCGTCTTCTTTTAGGACTGATTCTAATTCAGCCAAATCATTGTAAGGAATTTTAATAAATCCTGGCGTGAATGGTCCGTAATTATTGTGCGCATCGGGATCGTTGGAAAAGGAGACAATCGTGGTCGTTCTTCCGTGGAAGTTATTTTCGCAAACGACAATCTTTGCAGCATTTCCTTTAATTCCTTTTACTTCGTAACTCCATTTTCTGGCAATTTTCAAAGCGGTTTCAACAGCTTCTGCTCCGGAATTCATAGGAAGCACTTTATCGAAACCAAAAAGAGAAGTCACTTTCTTTTCGTATTCTCCTAATTTTGAGTTGTAAAAAGCTCGGGAAGTCAATGCTAATTTTTGCGCTTGATTCACCATAGCGTCCACAATTTTCGGGTGCGAATGACCTTGGTTTACAGCAGAATATGCCGAGAGAAAATCGAAATATTTTTTGCCTTCAACATCCCAAACGTAAACTCCTTCCCCTTTGTCTAAAACCACCGGAAGCGGATGATAGTTGTGCGCTCCGTACTGGTTTTCGAGTTCGATAAAATATTCTGAATTTTTGGTTTTCGCTGCTGTTGACATATTTTTTGAATTTTACTTTTTACAAAATTAATGATAAAATCTGATATTAATCTAAACAAAAAACTGCCCCAAAAAGGCAGTTTTATCAAATATTTTCAAGAACTAATTCTCGTATTTCTTGTCCATCACAAAATCTTCCATAAATTTCGTGGTGTAGTTTCCGGCGAGATAATCCTCGTTCTCCATTAGCTGTCGGTGGAAAGGAATCGTTGTCTTTACGCCTTCGATATAGAACTCCTCCAAAGCTCTTCTCATTTTTGCAATCGCTTCGTCGCGGGTTTGAGCCGTAGTAATCAGCTTTGCAATCATAGAGTCGTAGTTGGATGGGATCGTATAACCTGAGTAAACGTGCGTATCCACACGGATTCCGTGACCTCCTGGAATATTCAGTTCTGTAATTTTTCCTGGACTTGGGCGGAAATCGTTGAACGGATCTTCCGCATTAATCCTGCACTCGATGGAGTGGAGTTTTGGATAATGGTTGATTCCCGAAATTGGAGTTCCTGCAGCCAAAAGAATTTGCTCCCTAATTAAGTCATAATCAATTACTTGCTCTGTAATCGGGTGTTCTACCTGGATTCTGGTGTTCATTTCCATAAAGTAGAAATTGCGGTGCTTATCCACCAAGAATTCGATGGTTCCCACTCCTTCGTAACCGATATATTCTGCAGCTTTCACAGCGGCTTCTCCCATTTTTTCACGAAGTTCATCCGTCATAAATGGAGAAGGCGTTTCTTCTGTCAATTTTTGATTTCTCCTTTGAACGGAGCAGTCTCTTTCTGAAAGGTGGCACGCTTTTCCGAACTGGTCACCTGCAATCTGGATTTCGATGTGGCGCGGTTCTTCGATCAGTTTTTCCATATACATTCCACCATTTCCGAATGCTGCAACCGCTTCCTGAATCGCTGAATCCCAGTGTTCTTTCAATTCGGTTTCGTTCCACACTCGTCGCATTCCTTTTCCGCCACCACCTGCGGTCGCTTTGATCATCACCGGATAACCGATTTCCGCAGCAGTTTTTACGGCTTCTTCGTAGGAATCGATCAGTCCTTCGGAACCGGGAACACAAGGAACTCCGGCTTCCTTCATCGTGGCTTTTGCGTTGGCTTTGTCGCCCATTCTGTCGATCTGCTCAGGAGTCGCACCAATAAACTTGATGTTGTTTTTCTGGCAGATTCTGGAGAAGTTTGAATTTTCTGAAAGGAATCCGTATCCGGGATGAATCGCATCGGCATTTGTAATTTCTGCCGCGGCGATAATGTTAGGAATTTTAAGGTAGGAATCCTTGCTCATCGCAGGTCCGATGCATACTGCCTCATCAGCAAAACGTACATGGAGACTGTCTTTATCGGCAGTGGAATACACTGCAACAGTCTTGATTCCCATTTCTTTGCAGGTACGGAGGATCCGCATTGCAATTTCGCCACGGTTGGCAATTAATATTTTTTTGAACATCTTAATTAATTTGAAAATTGGGTAATTTGGAAATTTGAAAATGGATGACTATTTTGCCATCACTCAATTGTCAATTTTCTTTGATTAAGAAGGATCTACCAAGAATAATGGTTGGTCGTATTCTACAGGGGTTGCGTCGTCCACAAGGATTTTCACGATTTTTCCTGAAACTTCAGATTCGATTTGGTTGAAAAGCTTCATCGCCTCGATTACGCAGACAACTTTTCCGTTGGAAACTTCGTCGCCCACGTTGACGAAAACGTCCTTATCCGGTGCAGGTTTCCTGTAGAAAGTCCCGATCATCGGTGATTTGATGGCAACATATTTACTGTCGTCTAAAGCCGATTCCGTCGCTGCGGGTGCAGCAGCTGGTGCAGAAACCGGAGCTGCAGCAGGAGCTTGCTGTGGTGCGGTGTGGTAAACCTGCGGTTGTGGCACATAACTCATTTCACTTCCTGCAAGTGGAGTCTTGATGGTGATTTCGAAATCTTTTGTTTTGTATTTAACTTCAGAAACTTCTGCTTTAGACACAAATTTAATTAGATTTTGGATGTCTTTAATGTCCATTATTTTGGGTGTTTATTTTATATGCCAAAGATAGTAAAAAACGACAAAAAACAATAAAAAACCACCCGAAATTGAAAAAAATCGGGTGGTTTTGTATGAAAACGAAGACTTTTCGCGGTTTTCCGCTTAGTTTTCTTCTGTAGTTTCTACTGCTTTCTCCATTACTACTTTACCTCTGTAGTAGAGTTTTCCTTCATGCCAATGTGCTCTGTGATAAAGGTGCATTTCGCCTGAAGTTGCATCTTTTGCCAACTGCGGAACCTCAGCTTTGTAGTGAGTTCTTCTCTTATCTCTTCTTGTTGACGACTGTCTTCTCTTTGGATGTGCCATTTCTTTAGATTTTAAATTCTAAATTTTAGATTTTAAAATTCAGAATGAATTATGTTTTTAATTTTTGTCTTTTAATTTTTTCAGTGCGTCCCATCTCGGATCGCTCTCCTGCTCTTCTGTTTTCGGTTCGGATGCTTCGAATTTTTCCAGGATTTCCAAATCTTCGTCGGAAAGATTGGGCGAAACTTTCTTCATCGGGATCGAGAGCATCACATCTTCATAAATCAGCTGCGCTACATTGAATGCGTGATCAGAACTTGGGATCGTAATCACATCCTCGTCGCTGTCATCGTATTCTTCCCCGAATTTTACCAGAACCTTGATTTCATTTTCAATGGGATACTCAAAATTTTCGTTGGAGATATCGCAAATCAAACTGACCGTTCCGGAAGTTTTGATCCAGAATTCCAAGAAGGTGGTGTGTTTATCCATTAAAACATCGCCCACAATTTTGGGTTCTGTAAATTCCTGTTCAGTATCATAAAGTTGAAAGAACGCTTTGTCTATCTCAAATCTGAACTCGTGTTTGCCATTTTTCAGTCCGGAAAACACTACATCGTAATCTCTAAACCTGTCCATAAAATGAGTGTGCAAAAATATGCATTTTTTTTAATATTGCAAATTAATTCTGAAACAAATTTCTGCGAGCCATTTAAAATACAGAAAGCGAGCGATTGTTTTTCGGAAATTTTCTTAACCCCGACCCTAAAGGGCGGAAAATTTCTCGCAAAAGAGAAAGTTCTGTAGCAATTCTCTACTAGTGATTTTCGTCTTCCGGCAGATCTTCATCCACGCCGTTTGCCGCAACTTTTCTTGGTCGCAAACGATTCGTCATCAAATCGTTATATTCCTGTCTGTTCTTAAAAATTTTGATGGCCGCAAAAATCGCTTCAGAGAAACTTCTTTCATCCGCAAGGTTTTGACCCGCAATGTCATACGCAACTCCGTGATCGGGAGAAGTCCTGATAAAAGGCATTCCTGCCGTGTAATTCACTCCTTCTTCATAAGCCAAAGTTTTGAACGGCGCCAAACCCTGATCGTGGTACATCGCTAAAACGGCATCAAAACTTCTGTACTTTTCCGGTTGGAAGAAACTGTCGGCAGGAAACGGACCGAAAGCTAAAACCCCGTTATCAAACAGTTCGCGAATTGCAGGTTCGATAATTTCGATTTCTTCTTTGCCAATCGCACCACCGTCTCCCGCATGAGGATTCAGACCGAGAACGGCAATTTTTGGTTTTTGGATGCAGAAATCTTCGATCAGGCACTGGTTCAGTAACTTTATTTGTTTCTTGATTTTTTCTTTGGAAATGTTTTCGGCAATTTTCGATACTGGAATATGGTGCGTTGAAACAGCAACTTTTAAATCATCCGTCACCAAAAACATCAACCCTTTCTTGTTGAATTTTTCTTCGAGATAACCGGTGTGTCCTGCATGTTTGAAACCCTGCTTCAACATTTCATCCTTATTAATCGGCGCGGTTACCAAAACATCTACTTCACCGTTCATCAAGGCGTTTGTAGCAGCTTCGAGAGATTCGATTGCCATCTTGGTTGATTCTTCGGTTGGCTTTCCCAAATCCACATTTACATTGTCCTTCCACAGATTTACCATATTGATTTTGTCGCTTTGCGCGTGCGAAGCTTCATTAATATAATTAAAGGTCTGCTGCAGTTTGAAGATATTTTTCTGGTAGGTAAAGAGTTTTCCCGAACCGAAAATAACCGGGGTAAAAAAATCGGTGATGGATTTGTCTTTCAGCGCCTTCATAATGATTTCCGGACCAATGCCGTTGAAATCGCCGATCGAAATTCCCACCCTTATTTTATGCTGTTTTGCGCTCATTATCGTATCTTTGATAATTATTTGAATTTTACAAATTTAGGAAATTAGATTTTAGTTAGTAGAATTAATTTTGAAAGCATAAATCTTTATATTAATTAATCTATAAAAAATAAGAATCTAAGGTTAAAAAACAGTCAGTCACTTGGCTCTTTTCCCTAGCTTCTTGGCTCTTACCATTATGTTTACTGGAATTATAGAAGGAACCGGTACCGTAGAAAAAATAACCAAAAAAGAATCGAATATCGATTTTATCCTGAGCTGCGCATTTACGCATGAGCTGAAAATCGACCAAAGTTTGGCGCACAACGGATGCTGCCTCACTGTAGTGGAAACCAATGACGGGAAATATAAGGTAACCGCCATTAACGAAACTTTAGAAAAAACCAATCTCGGAAAATGGGAAGTGGGAACCATGGTGAATTTGGAACGTTGTTTGAAGTTTGATGGTAGACTCGATGGTCATATTGTTCAGGGACATGTCGATAAAATAGGGACAGTAAAAAACATTCAGGATTTGGATGGCAGTTTCGTGATTACCATTAATCATGAAGAAGCTGACGAATTTGTCACCGTTCCACAAGGTTCGATTACGGTAAACGGAATTTCGCTTACAGTCGCAGAAAGCGGTTCGGGAAGTTTTTCGGTGGCGATCATTCCCTATACCTGGGAATTCACGAATATGAAAACGCTCAAAATTGGCGATACTGTAAACCTGGAATTCGACATCATCGGGAAATACGTAACGAAACTGATGAAAAAAAATGCCGCTTTCTAAATACAAAGGATACAGCTTACGGAACAAGGTTTTCTGGGGATTCTTGCTAATCTGCTTTCTCAGCATCACAGGTTCTTCCGCGCTTTCGTTTTTTATTTTACGTAACAACGCGATTGAGCAAAGCAGCACCGATCTTCAGCGAAAGGCGGAGTCACTCATGTCGGCTCTGGATTATTCTGTTTCGCACAACCACGTTCAAACCCAGGATTTGCCACAGATTCTTTCGAACGATATTTTTGAGATTGCAGACATCAACAATCAGGATATCATTATTTATGACCTGAAAGGTAATTACCTGATTTCCAACAAAGACGTGAACCTGATCGCACAAAAGAAAATTGCAATTCCTGAACTGAACCGGATCCTGAAAAGTGACAAACGCGTTGATTTCAACAGCTACGACCCGGAGATTGACGCCAACGTGACTTCTTCCTACATGATCCTGAAAAACAATATGCTGGAACCGATCGGCATTGTGTACTTCCCGTATTACCACAACGATAGTTCATACTTCAATGTTTTTAAAAGATACCTTAACTACATTATACTCGTCAATCTGCTGATCGTGATTTTCGGAGTTTGGCTCAGCTGGATTATTTCGAATAACCTTACCAAAGCGGTAACCAAATTTTCGGAAATGATCAACAAAGTCGCCCTATTTGAAAACGATCCGAAACCGATCCGATATTACCAAAACGACGAACTGAACCAGTTGGTAAAAGCATACAACTCGATGATCCTGCAAATCAAGGAACAGAAGGAACGGCTCAGCTTCAAAGAAAAGGAGGAAGCATGGAGGGAAATGGCAAAACAGGTAGCGCACGAAGTGAAAAATCCATTAACCCCGATGAAACTCACGATCCAGAATTTCGAAAGAAAATTTGATCCGGCAGATCCCAATATCATCGAAAAAGTGAAGAAGATGAGCAAGACTGTAGTGGACCAAATCGATTTGGTAGCGACTGTTGCCAATGCTTTTTCGCAGTTCGCACAGCTTCCTGAGAAGAATAACGAAACCTTCAACCTCAATTCCGAGATTAGAAATATTTTAAATGTGTTCAGCGACGAGAAGATTTACTTCCACGCCAACAAAGAAAACATCATGATCAATATGGACAAAATTTATCTGTCCAGAATCATCACCAATCTCGTTGCCAACGCACAACAGGCAAAAGATGAAACCCGCGACAACATCATTAATGTAGATGTGGAACAGCGGCAGAAACGTGTGATTGTGACTGTAGAAGATAAAGGAGTCGGAATTAGCGACGATATGTACGACAGGATTTTCGAGCCCAACTTTACCTCGAAAACCAGCGGAACAGGACTTGGTTTAACGATGGTTCGGAAAATGGTCGAAGACTACAAAGGCGAAATCTCAGTAAAATCCGAAGTGGGGAAAGGATCAACTTTTACGATTTCTCTGCCAACGAATCTGTAGAGGTTTGGAGTTTGAGGTTTGAGGTCTGAAGTTTCATTAAAAGATTGTTTCGGGTTTCAAGTTTTAGGTTTCAAGTTTCAGGTTTCAAGTACTCTCCAACTCACCCGCTCACCTACACTCCAACTCCAATGAAGCCGTTTCATTTTCAGCAATTCACCGTCCGTCAATCCAAAGCCGTTTTCCGAGTGGGAACCGATGCGGTTTTGCTTGGCGCGTTGTGTTCGGTTTCAGGAAGAAATAAAATGTTAGAAGTTGGGACAGGAACAGGAATCATTTCGCTCATGTTGGCTCAAAGAAACCTTGATGCAGAAATCCTTGCCATCGACATTAATAAAGATGCGTCGGAACTTGCGGAAGAAAACTTCAGGGAGTCGCCTTTTCATGAAAGGATGAAAGTTTCTCAAGCAGATTTCAAAGCTTTTAAGCCATCAGAAAAATTTGACTTGATTATTTCCAATCCGCCCTATTTTGAGGAGAATTCTTCATCAAAAGATATTTTGGCGAGGCAGCAAACAGAACTTAACTTTGACTCACTGATTGAGAAATCGTCGAAGCTTTTAACCCCGAACGGAACTCTATCTGTTATTATTCCGTTTGAATCGGGAAGTTATTTCGAAAGCAAATGCCTTGAAAACAATCTGAAACTCCACAGAAAAACTTCGGTTTACGGAATCAGAAATTCGAGTCCGAAACGGGCGGTTCTCGAATTTGGCTTTGAAGAAAAAATTGTGGCAGAGAATTCTTTCACCATTGAAGAAACTCCAAGAAAATACAGCGAAGAATATTTAAAGCTAACTGAGAATTTCCATCAGTTTCAAAAGTAGAAATCGTTATTTCGGCGCATTCAAAGTAATCACGACATCTTTAGTGATATTCTTAGTGGATGAATATTTGGCGTCGCAAACAGATGTTGTAATATTATAACTCCCTTTGTCGAGCAGTAAAAAGTTTTGGTTGTTCGCAGGTACATCCAAATTATAGAAACGTCTTCCGCTGATTTTCACGATAAGGTTGCACTTGGACTTATTGACAATCTGCACATACGCGGTTTTGCTTGAAGGATCACTGTTGAACAGGTGGTTCAGCAAATCTGCGGTTCTCTTGTGTCTGTCATTGGTACCGTCTTTCGCTACGTCTCTTTTAATTTCGTTTTCCAATTTTTTTGTACTGATCGGCGCTACCGTAGGTTTAGCGACTGCGGATTGCTGTTTAGGTGACTTGTCGTTGTTGATGATGGCAAAGAGTTTTCGTTTGAACTCCGGTGTTTTCGGGTGGTTGGGATTGTATTTTACGAAATTGGCAATCACCTGTGCATCGGTACTTTTCTCAACCTGTTCCACCGTATATTTTGATTGAGAAAAAAAGAAAACCGAGAACAAAAAGGTGAATAAATAAAGGGCTCTTTTCATTAATATTTTGTTTTTTAGGATTTAATTTTTTTATAATAACGAGGAAATCTACTTTTTAGTTTGTTGCAAATTCATTACCTTTGCAGCGCTTAAAATTGGAAGCTAAAGTAACTAATTTTTAATTAAAAAAATAATTATATGTATACACCGGTTGCTGCAGATGTAGCTAAACTAAGAAACATTACGGGTGCAGGAATGATGGACTGCAAGAAAGCGTTGGTAGAAGCTGAAGGTGACTTCGACAAAGCAATTGAGAACCTTAGAAAAAAAGGACAGAAAGTTGCTGCCAACAGAGCCGACAGAGAATCTACAGAAGGTGCGGTAATCGCAAAAGTAAACGAGGACAACACTTTGGGAGCGATCATCGCCCTTAATTGTGAAACCGATTTCGTTGCGAAAAACGAAAGCTTCGTGGAACTTGCACACGAACTTGCTGAGCAGGCAATGATGTATGCTACTAAAGAAGAGTTCCTAAACTCTGACTTCCACGGAATTACCGTAGCTGAAAAAATGATCGAGCAAACCGGAGTAATCGGCGAGAAAATCGAAATCGGATCTTTCGAAAGAATTGAAGGTCCTTATTTGGGAGCTTATATCCACGCTGGAAACAAAATCGCTTCCATCGCTTCCCTATCTGCAAACGTTGACGGAGCTGCAGAAGCTGCAAAATCTGTTGCAATGCAGGTTGCAGCGATGAACCCAATCGCTCTTGATGAATCTATGGTATCTCAGGAAACCATCGATAAGGAATGGGAAATCGAAAGAGAACTTTTGACTAAAGAAGGAAAACCTGCAAATATTATCGACAATATCCTTAAAGGAAAAATGCAGAAATTCTACAAAGACAACACTTTGGTACACCAAGCGTTCATCAAAGACGGTGGAATCTCAGTTGCTGATTATGTGAAATCTGTAAACAGCGACCTGAAAGTAGTAGGTTACGTGAGAGTAAGCTTAGCTTAATTTCTCCCTTAAAATATGATTAAAATCTCTCCTGAAAAATCGGGAGAGATTTTTTGTTTGCTTAAATTTGTCGTCCCAAAAAAGCTGATTTTGAGAATTATTAATATTTTTTTCTTTTTAACCCTACTCTATTCATCAATACAAGTAAGAGCGCAGCAACCATACATCACTGTTGACACCTCAACTTACACCCCTGAACAACTTGTTCGGGCTATCTTTATTGGGAGTCAGAATGCGAGTTGCATCACCGTTTCCAATATCACTGCCAAAGGATGGCCCGATTTTGTGTCTGGAAAACCTGCAAGTTATGGCTATTTCGAAAAGGGAACTTTACCTTTCGAAATTGAAAAAGGAATTATTTTGAGCACGGGAAGTGCTGCAAAAGCACCAGGACCCAACAATTCACTTTTAGATGACGGAGACAATACGATCTGGTTAGGAGATCCCGATATTGGCAATTCGTATGTAAATGCTACCACTCTGGAATTTGATTTCGTAGCGCACCAATCCACAGGAATCAGTTTTGAGTACATTTTTCTTTCGGAAGAGTACCAAGCTTCAAATTGTCATTATTCTGATGCTTTCAAATTCCTCATAAAAAAAGCTGGTTCATCCGATGAATATGTTAATATAGCATTAGTTCCCGGGACAACAGATGCGGTAAGTTCTCTTTCCATTAATGGTGCGAGAGGGTGCGAAAAAAACATTGATTATTTTGGTGGCTTTAATACTGACACCTCAAATTCACCCACTAACTTTAACGGACAAACGAAAATACTGACCGCAAAAAAAGACAACATTGTAGCAGGAGAAAAATACCATATCAAATTAGTTATTGCAGATCACCTGAACTACCGTTACGATTCCGCAGTTTTATTAAAAGCAGGCAGTTTCGTTGGCAAAAAAGATTTAGGGCAGGATTTGCTAATTTCAAATGGTCATCCACTTTGCGAAGGAGACAACAAAATCCTCGATGCAACCACTCCTGGTGCAACATCTTATCAATGGTTTAAAAATGGAGTAACATTAACAGGGGAAACCAATCCAAAACTCACAGTTCCCGGAACTGTTACAAGTAACGGTGAATACGAGGTTGAAATTATTCTCGGTGGCTGTCTTCTTAAAGGAACAATCCGAATCGAAGTCGAAGAAAAACCAATCGTTCCACACGGCAACTTTACACATCCTCTCTGTGACAATAAGCTCGATGGAAATGTCCCAGTTGATTTTGATCAGGTCAGTCGGCAGATTATTTCTAATTTTAATAACAGTTACCTCCCAAAATATTACCTTAATCCGATCGACGCCCAAAATCCCACAGCAACTCCGCTTGCCAACGAATGGATTTTAACAGCACCTACAAAACTTTATATGCGAATAGAAAGCACTTTCGGATGTGCTCCCGTTTTTGGCGAAGTGACCTTAACCATCGGAAATAAGATTCCCTTGATAAAAAATACTTTTGCTAAAGATTTTTGCGATAATGGTCGTTTCGGCGAGGTTTCATTTAACCTCAATGATTACATTAGAGAATTTCATTCTACCATTCAGCCAACTTTTTTTAATTCGCTTGCTGATGCGAAAAACAATATAAATCCCATTTCATCAAACCAGACGATGAGTGACACGACCAAAATTTTCGGTCTCCGTTTTGAAAATTCCGCTCTGGGTTGCCCAAATGTCGCATCGATTACCATCAATAAAAAAACACCGAACGAATCAACATCACTGCATGACAAAACCATTTGTCCCGGAACAACCACGACATTAGATGCCGGTTCGGGATTCGATTACTACAAATGGAGCAACGGAATTGAAGGTGTTTCGGCGTCGAGTATTTCAAATGTCGGGATTGGTGATTACTCGGTGGAACTTACCTCGAACGGATGTACTTACAAACAGCACGTAAAAATAACCGAGGCACAGCTGCCAAAGATCGATCAAATTGACGTGACTGGAAACACCGCCACCGTATTTGCTTCCGGAGGAATTCCTCCATATTTCTATTCATGGGACGGCATTAATTTCTCTGATTCAAATGTTCTCAGAAATGTTCCACGGGGAAAACGCAATATTTATTTAAAAGATTCTCAGGACTGCACCAGTGTTACGAGAGAATTTTTGATTTTGAATCTAATTAACGTCATCACACCAAACGGAGACGGCAAAAACGACGTGCTGGATTATTCAGATTTAGTAATGAAAAAGGATGTGACTCTGGAAATTTTCGATCGATTCGGAAATGCCGTCTTCAAATCTCAGGACAGCCATTATATTTGGGACGGGAGTTCCAACGGCAAAATTGTTCCGACCGGAACTTATTGGTACGTTCTGAACTGGACCGAACCAGACACCAACAAACCCGTTTCTTACAAAGGATGGATATTGGTAAAACACAGGGATTAGACTCCAACAATCGAAATATTTTCAAATTCCCGGAAACCGTTCAAGAAATCTTTCACGTTCATTCTTTTCTTTCCTTCCAGTTGAAGTTCTTGCGGTAAGTAATATCCGTCTTTGGTAAATATTTTGAAAGTGTTTTTGTCAATTTCTAAAGTTCCCGGGGATTTCTGATGGTCTGAAATTTCAAAACTTCCGCTGAAAATTTTTAGGGATTTTTCTTCGTCCCCAATTTTCAAAGTTGTAAAAGCACACGGATACGGCGACATTCCTCGGATGAAGTTGTGGATCGTTTCTGAATCTAAATTCCAGTTGATTCGGGTATCTTCCTTAAAAATTTTAAAGGCATTTTTTGGATGTTCTACTGTTGGTTGCGGTTTTTCTTTCAAAGAATTTTCAGCGAGTCCGTCCAGAGTTTTTACCACGAGTTTTGCGCCCATTACCATCAGTCGGTCGTGGAGCTGACCTGCATTTTCGTTCGGTAGAATTTCGATTTCTTCCTGCAAAAGGATATTTCCCTCATCAATTTTCTCATTAATGAAAAAAGTGGTTGCACCGGTTTTTGTTTCTCCATTGATTACCGCATAATTGATCGGTGCTGCTCCGCGATAATCCGGAAGTAGCGATGCGTGGAGATTGAAGGTTCCCAATCTCGGCATTTCGAATAATATTTTCGGCATCATCCTGAAAGCCACGACCACGAAAACATCGGCTTCCAATTTCCTCATCTCTTCCAAAAATTCTGGATTCCTCAATTTCTCCGGTTGAAAAACGGAAAGATTGTTCTGTACCGCAAAAATTTTTACGGGGGATTCGTTAATTTTTTGTCCGCGACCGCTTGCTTTATCGGCAACGGTAACTACGCCTACAATTTCGTGGTTCGAGTGATAAATGGCTTCGAGAGATGTTTTTGCAAATTCTGGCGTTCCGAAGAATAAGATTTTCATTTGAGGTGATTTGAGGTGATTTGAGGTTATTTGAAGTTGTTTGAGATGGTTTGATTAGAGTTTCGAGTTCCAAGTTTCAAGTTCCAAGTTTCAAAATTTGGTATTTGCCAATAAATATTGTTTCAGTGTTACATTGTTAGATTGTTACATTAGTAAATTGCTACATTGATACATTGGTACATTGTTACATTGATAAATTAATCCTTAACAGCATAAGTCCTGAAATTCAACATTTTCACTTTCCCTGAATCGAGGAGATAAATCAAATTTTCAAGAATCGTTTCCTTTTGGTAATAGTTGAGTTGTATCGCGATCTCCTCAACATTGCATGGCTTTTTACGTAACACCTGCAGAATTTCGTGGGTCATATTTCTTCCGAAAACACTTTCTTTCTGCTTTTCGCATACGGAACATTTTCCGCAGTTCTTGATGTTTTTTTCACCGAAATAAGAGAGGATCATTTTCATCTTGCAAAACTCTTCGTTCCTGGTGAAGAATTTCATTTCTTCCCATTTGCGGATTTTATTTTTTTGGATTTGCTCGAAAAGTTTCCAATATTTTCCATTGATTGCTCGGTCGTCGCGGTGTTTCAGGAATTTAATGCTGGATTGCGCACCGTCGATGTATTCAAGGTAATTCCGTTGCTGCATTTCTTTCAGCCGCTCCTTCAACTGATGTGGGTCGGTTCGTATTTTCTGGCTCAAAGCAATTTCGCCAAACATCGTCTTGTGCGTAGTCAATCCTGAAATATTCCGCAGAAGGAGTTCAATGAAATAACCGTCCTTCTTTGGAAGTAGATCAATTTCATCGTGGGAAATTTTTAATTCTACTGACGAGTGCGACTTGTTGTTATTAAAGAAAACAATTTCCTGGTTGTGCAAAAAGTTGAGAACATTCCTAATTTTTGCCTGCGAGCATTTTGTAAAATTCTGAATGCGCTGCAACTGCAGTTGAAAAACATTTTCCGGTAAATCATTTTCTGCAATCTGAAATGCGGAATACAGATAACTCACGATTTTTTGAAACTCAGATTTTGATGGAATCTGGTGTTGCAGAATATCATCAAAATTCTTCAATTCCTGATCGTTCCAGAAAAGAAAAGTGTAGGAATCATTTCCATCCCGACCTGCTCTTCCGATTTCCTGATAATAATTTTCAACCGATGGTGAAGGTGAGAAATGTATGATGAGCCGAACATTTTCTTTGTCGATTCCCATTCCGAATGCATTGGTCGAAACCAAGACCTGGTTATTCTGCTCGATCCAGAATTTCTGTTTCGCGTTTTTTTCTTTTACGGGAAGTCCGGCGTGGAAGTAATCCACATTATCTACATTATTCCGTTTCAAAAATTTCACAAGTTCTTCCGAATCCTTTCTGGTCCTTACATAAATAATTCCTGATGATCGGTTGTACCTCATCAGATTCAAGATCCGTTCGTACTTATCCGAAATATTTTCAGTAATGATGCGGATATTGGTTCGCCGAAAACTTTTCTTGAAAACCGCGGGGTTTTTAAAATTGAGTTTCTGTTGGATTTCATCCAGAACTTTGGGAGTCGCAGTCGCTGTTAAAGCAAGGCAGGGAATTTTACCCAAATTTTCTCTGAAACCTTTGATATTCTGGTAACTCGGTCGAAAATCCTGTCCCCATTCGGAAATACAATGCGCTTCATCAATGGCAATAAACGAAACTTTTATTTCTTCGATGTTTTGGAGAAAAAACCGGTTCGTCAACCTTTCGGGTGAAACATATAGGAGTTTGGTAACTCCGTCTTTACAGCGGTTCAGGATGGTTTCTGAATCAAATTCGTCGAGTTCCGATGAAAGATATTCTGCTTCTATCCCCTTCATTTTTAGTTGGGAAACCTGATCCTTCATCAATGCCAAAAGTGGCGAAACCACGATGCACGTTCCTTCCTGAATAAGCGCTGGAAGTTGATAGCACAGAGATTTACCTCCACCAGTCGGCAAAAGCGCAAGTGTATCATTCCCCGAGATTACAGAATTAATGATTTCTTCCTGGGAATCGCGAAAAGTGTCGAACCCCCAAAAATGTTTAAGGGTCTCGGTCTTTAACCTTGAAAAATCCTGCTCGGAAATCATCTTGTAAAAATACTGAAACTAAGGTTTGAAAACAAAAAAGCCACGCAATTGCGCAGCTTTTTGTTATGATTTGCAAAAGAATTATTTTGCTTCGAAGTAAACTCTACGGTTTGCTCTGTTTTTCCATTCAGGACATTTTATAGCTGGTTCACATTCTGGATATTTAAGGTCTTTTTCACCTCTACCGATTACGTTAAGTTTTGAACCGTCTGCACCGTATTTAATCAGATAATTCTTAACATTGTTTGCTCTTCTTTCAGAAAGTTTCTGATTATAGGCGTCAGTTCCTCTGGTATCAGTTCCACCGATCACATTATATGATCCTGGAGTTGAATTGATATAATTAATAGCGTTATCAAGGATCGGCGTGTTGGAAGGGAGAATTCTATCTGAATTCAAATCAAACTCAATTCCTTCTAAAGTTTTTGTTTCTTCGCTCACTAAAGTCGAACCTGAAGTTGTTCCATTATTATACGGACATCCGTTATTTTCAACAGGTCCAGGAACGGTAACACACTTGTCATAAAGGTCGATAACACCATCCAAATCGGTATCCAACGCTACACCTGCTCCGTCAACTCTTGCACCTGTAGGAGTGTCAAGTTGTCTGTCCCAATCATCACAAACTCCATCATTATCAGCATCACCACTTTTACAAACTTCCACGTCTTGGTTTTTATCAGCAAGAACATCGAGTTTATAATAGATTTCCTGTAGTGGATCATGCCAGAAAAGATGAGACTCGTGTTTGCCCAGATTTAAGGTTGCCCCAACCGAAATATTAATCAGGTTGTCGGAAGGGTTGTCATTTCTCTTGCCGTTATAGCCAGTTCCACCTGCACCGTCGAAAGTATCATCACCGCTTACTACATACATCATTCTACCTTCAATATCCAATTCTTTTGTAGCACGGTATTTCAGCCCAGCTCCCGCCTGTCCGAAGATACTTCCTAAAGAAAACGGCTTTATTTCTGTAATTAATGCCTGATTGTAAGCAGAACCAGGATCCTGTCTAAATGCCCTGTAAGCCAAAGTACCAACTCCCGCATAACCGTGAAGCGCCCATCTGAATGGCGAGTGGTTATCAACTCTTCTCAATAAATTAGAAAAATTGATATCTCCTAAAACAGAAATCGCATCAAACTGTGTTCTAGCTCCTGCCGCAGTAGAGGCAACGTGGTCTCTAGTATCTACAAAACCCTGTCTTGTTTCACCTTTGTCATACTGCAACTTTAGACCGAAAGCATGAGTCAAAGCTTTGTCAACACTTAAATATGCGGACCAGCCAAATAGATTTTTTCCTGCTCCAAAGCCCTTAATGGAAGTCAAGTCGGCTGACTGCATCAATGGCACCCCTGCTCCTGCAGACACCGCCCAATCATTAAATCTCTTAGATTCCTGGGTGAAAGGCGATACATTTGCAGATCCTGAAGTATATGCATTTGGATATTTACCGGTCGTCGAAACTGCAACCGAATCCTGTGCGAAAACTGCAACTGGAGCAATCAAGGCAAATGCAATGCTGGTTAATCTTAATTTCATATCTCTATTTTATTTTATTAATATTGTGTATTATTTCTGAATAAAGTAAACTCTTCTGTTTTCTTCGTTTTTCCATTCAGGACAATTAGTTGCCGGATCACATTCCGGATATTTCAAGTCGGTTTTTCCTCGCCCTTCAGCTGTGAGAATCTGTGAGCTAACCCCTTTCTTCACCAAGTAGCTAACAACCGCATCGGCTCTTCGCTGGGACAACTTTTGATTAAGGGCAGCTGAACCTCGCGCATCTGTAGCACCAATCACTGCAAATTTGTTGCTACTATCAAGTCCCTTTATTATCTCTGCTGCCTGATCAAGTTTGTCAAACGACTGAGGTCTAATTTTTGCGCTGTTAAGTTCAAACTCAATCCCTTCGAAAAATTTATTTACTTCTTCAATATTTGTTGCGGTATTAGAACCGTCATAAGTATTTGCTGGAGGGCAACCGTTATTCTCAACTGGACCGGGAACGGTAACACACTTGTCGTAGAGATCAATTACTCCGTCTAAATCCATGTCTAAAGCAACACCTGCTCCATCAACTCTTGCTCCTGCCGGCGTATCAAGCTGTCTATCCCAATCATCACAAACACCGTCGTAATCATGATCACCTTTTTCACAAACAACAAAATCTACAACTGTATTCTCCAGAATATTTGTTCTTCTATAGGCATCTTGCAATGGATCAAACCACCGGAGATGGGTATCGTGTTTTCCGAGCTTGAAAGAAAGCCCAAGGTTCGCGGTTATCATGTTATCGGAATGTCCTGGTGTAATCGCGTTATATGCAGGTTTTGCATCTGAACTCCAACCGCCACCATCGAAGGAATCGTCGCCTGTCGCCACATACATCACTCTTGCTTCGATATCAACAAGTTTTGACAAATTGTAACTCAACCCTGTACCAAACTGGAAGAAGAAGGAATCAATCCTAAGATCCTGCTGAATTTCAATAGGAATTCTTTTTGGAACATCATTCCACCGTGAAGCATCGTTATCTAACAACAAAGTATTATACCCTTGTAAACCAATTCCCGCATAGCCATGAAGTGCCCATTTAAAATTTGAATGATTGTCAACACGTCTTAAGAGATTGGAAAAATTAAGATCCCCTAAAAGAGAAATTTGATGATATTTTGTCCACGCTGTTCCAACTCCTGCTTTCACTCCGGCTTGTCCCGGAAGCAAAGCTTTCTGATTGGTTTTACCCATAGAACCCATTAAACTCAACGCAAAAGTGTGGCTGATTTGCTTATCCAGACTGATATATCCGTTCCAGCCGAAATTCACTTTTCCATCATAGAAAGAGTTTACGTCGGCTGCATGCAAAAATGCACCGCCTCCACCTACAGAAACGGACCAATCTCTAAATTTCCGAGCTTCATTATTAAAAGGATATACATTTGCAGATCCGTTGGAATAAGCATTGGGATAATCTCCCGCATCATTAACTTTCGAATTATTCTGAGCAAAGAATGCGACAGGAGCGAATAGAGCTAACAATAAATTTAATCTCATATTGGTGTTTTTATTCCGATAACTGGCTCAACAATCTTTTAGAAAAATCCCTTTGGGAAAGATGCTTTTTATGCGGAATCTCTAATCTGGAACTCCAGAATTTAACATTCCCGTAGGTCACTACATCAATATCAATAATCCGGTCAAGATATTCTTTAGTAGAAAACGTGTCTTTATTCCTTCCCATTTTCTTTTCAATATTCTTGACGGATTTCAAGAGTTTTACTGGCGAAAATTGTGTTTTTATCAGTACTGCAATATTACAAAAAAAATTACTAGTCACAAACTCCACAGGAGCTGTTTTCATGATTTCACTCACTTTTTTTATCTCGCCAATTTCCTCTCGAATATGCCTTAATGCGGCTTCAATATTTTCCTCTGGATTTCCTAAATTGCTACCGAGTAACAAAGTGACTACATGTTGCGACATATCGTTAAAATTTATATAAAACTATGAAAAGTTTTTTCAAAAATGTACTGGCAAATATAGTGGCTGTCATGATTCTGATTGCGATTTTCTTCATGTTTATTCTGATGATGGTCGCTGCAAGTGCTTTCGGCGACAGCAAACCAAACATCAAAAAGAATTCCATTCTTACTCTGGATTTTAAGACCAACATTATCGATAGTCCCACTGAAGATAGACAGGAATTTATGTTTCCGTCGGGAGACAGCCAAAAAAACGTATTGATCTACGACATGCTCGAAGCCATCAAGAAAGCAAAAACCGATGACAAGATAAAAGGCATCAGCATCGAAACCGACAGATTAAGCGCGGGAATTTCGCAACTCGACGATATTCGTGCTGCACTTGAAGACTTTAAGAAAAGTGGAAAATTTGTTTACGCCTATGGAAACGCCGTTTCACAGGGAGCTTACTATCTCGGCTCTGTTGCCGATCAATATTTCCTGAATCCTTCGGGTGGAATTGAGTTGAGAGGAATGTCAACGGAGGTCCCTTTCTTTAAAAATTTCACCGAAAAATACGGGATTGGAACCGAAATCATCCGTCACGGAAAATTTAAAGCTGCAGTGGAACCTTATATGAGAAATGAGATTTCGCCTGAAAACAGGGAACAGCTTACCACTTTATTAAACGATATCTGGAAAAACACTTCCGCCAGAATCTCCAGTTCAAGAAAAATTGACTCCGCGCAGTTCCGAACCGTTGTCGACAGTCTTTACGGAATCATTCCCGACCTCAGCTTGCAGCACAAACTCGCCGATAAACTTGTGCAAAAAACCGAATACGACGAATTCCTAAAATCGAAACTTCAACTGAAGGAAAAAGAAAAACTAAGCAAGGTTTCCTTTACAAAATACATCAATTCTTTTAGTGAGGACAATATCGACAAGAACAACCAGGTTGCTGTTCTGTACGCTTCTGGAGCGATTTACGACGGAGAAGGATATGACAATGTTTATGCAAAAAATTTCGTGAAAGAAATCAAGAATCTCACTGAAAACGATAAAGTTAAAGCAGTGGTTTTCCGCATCAACTCTCCAGGAGGGAGCGCACCTGCATCAGACGAAATCCTGTTTGAACTGCAACAACTTAAAAAGAAAAAGCCACTTGTCGTTTCTCTCGGAGATTATGCAGCATCAGGGGGTTATTATATTGCGATGAGTGCCGACAAAATCTATTCAGAGCCCAACACGATCACTGGATCAATCGGAGTTTTCGGAGTATTTACCTATCTTAAAGAAATGGCTGCAAAAAACGGAATCAGAGCAGATGCAGTTGCGACGAACGCCAACTCCAATAGCTATTCTTTAATTAATGGGGTTTCGCCTGGAACAGTGACTATGATGACCAAAAGCGTTGAAGGCACTTATAAAAGATTTGTACATTTTGTAACCGTTAACAGAAAAAAATCCTTCGAGCAGATTGATGAAGTCGGCGGCGGAAGAGTATGGAGCGGAACACGCGCCAAACAGATCGGGCTCGTTGACGAACTGGGAAGCTTGACCGACGCGATAAACTTTGCCGCGAAAAAAGCAAACCTGAAGGACTACAATGTTTCAACTTATCCTAAGAGAATGTCGCAGTTTGAGCAATTTTTCAAAGGAATGGAAGAAGACGAGATAACTGCAAAACTTATCAAGAACAGAATAGGAGCCGAGAACTACAAGATTTTCGAACAGCTGAAAAATCCAAACTTGAAAGGCGGTGTGATGATGGAAATGCCTTATCAGGTTAAATTTTAACCTTATAACAAGACATAAAAAAAGCCGGGCAGAAATTTCTGTCCGGCTTTATTGTTTCAATATTTTTTATCCACGTTTGGTGGCCATTCCGTAAATCCAGAGGATGATCAAAGCTCCTACAACAGCGAGCGCCATGCTGCCAAAATTAAATCCGGTTACATCACCGAGACCCAGAAGCTGCCCGACAAAGGCACCTACATAAGCACCCACGATTCCCAGAATAATTGTAATGAGCCATCCCATGTTCTGATTTCCTGGCATGATGAATTTTGCGATTGCACCTGCGATAAGACCAAAAATGATCCAAGTTAAAATACCCATAGTTTTAAAATTTTAATGTTAATATTTAGTGAATTTGTTTTCCGTAGTTGATTTATCAAACATAAGACCAAAACAAGAATACGCTCCCTAAAATCCACAAAATTTCTTGAGATCCAATCACTTTCATCAGAATAAAGGTACAATTAAAAAGTTAACCGCCAAGCAATTAACTTCTTTTTTTGAAAAATGAATCCACAAACTCCGCACCATTGAATAATTGAAGGTCCGTCATTTTCTCGCCCACTCCGATATATTTTACCGGAATTTGGAACTGGTCCGAAATTCCGATGACTACTCCGCCCTTTGCAGTCCCGTCAAGTTTCGTCACCGCCAAAGCATTCACTTCCGTCGCCGCCGTGAATTGCTTCGCCTGCTCGAAAGCATTTTGACCGGTGCTTCCGTCCAAAACCAAAAGGATTTCGTGTGGTGCATCGGGAATTACTTTCTGCATCACTCTTTTGATTTTGGTAAGCTCGTTCATTAAGTTGACTTTATTATGAAGTCGTCCCGCAGTGTCGATAATTACCACATCTGCATTGTTTGCAACCGCGCTTTGAACCGTGTCAAAAGCAACTGAAGCTGGATCCGATCCCATATTTTGTTTCACAATCGGCACTCCCACTCTCTGACTCCAGATCACCAACTGATCCACTGCGGCTGCTCGGAAAGTATCTGCAGCACCGAGAACAACGGATTTACCTTCGGATTTAAACTGATGCGCCAGTTTACCGATCGTCGTCGTTTTACCAACTCCGTTCACACCCACGACCATGATGACGTAAGGTTTTTTGTAATCGTCCACATTTCCGGTTCCGGCGTGTGGGTTTTCGAGCAAGAGCGCGGTGATTTCTTCGCGGAGGATTTTGTCGAGCTCGTCCGTTCCCACAAATTTGTCGCGGGCAACACGGTCTTCGATCCGGTCGATGATTTTAATGGTCGTTGAAGCGCCAACATCGGATGCGATGAGCACTTCTTCCAAATCATCCAGCACTTCTTCGTCAACTTTTGATTTGCCGACAACCGCTTTGGAAATTTTTTCGAAAAAACCCTGGCTGGACTTTTCCAGTCCGTGATCAAGGGATTCTTTTTCTTCTTTATTGAATATTTTTTTGAACCAACTCATTATTTATAAGGTGTTAAAGTATTTAGAAAATTTTCGGGGGTCATAATCCTTAAACTGCTTTTTTGACAATCCTTTAGATTTCGGGTGAGAAGAATTTTAAGACCAGAACTTTCAGCAGAAAAATTTTGGAGCGCATCTTCAAAATCATTAAAATCAGATTGCAGCGATTTTAGAACAACAGACTTATCGATTGAAATAATATCCACAACATTCATCAATCCTGTAGCGAAAGTAAAACAGGTTTCTTTTGAAAAATTTTTTCGTAACAAATAATAAACGTTGGAAAAAATAACCGGAGTAATGAATCCTTCAACTTTTTTCTTTTCGCATAAATCCAAAACTTCTTTAGAGTATGTGAAATAAGGTTCTCTATTGAAAAAGAAGTCCAATAAGATATCGCTGTCTAAAAGGATTTTCATTTGAGATATTTTTCTTCTAACCGTTTTAGCTTTTCTTCTTTCAAATCAAGATCGGTGTATCTTGCAGGGTTCTTCTTTATTAGTTCCATCATTCTCTTTGTGTAGGGAGAAAGTTCATCTTCCCTATCTTTTGCAATATTCTTTTTTGATTTTAAAGACAAAAGATAAAGATAATTTTCGACTAATTTTGAAAGACTTCTGCCATTTTCCTTCGCATATTCTTTCGCATCATCAATAATAGATTTATCTATCGTTAAAGTCAGTTTGGTATTCATCCTAATATTTTAACAAAGATAGAATAATTTTTAACAACACGTGTAAAAATCTAAAAAATTACACGTGTAAATAAAAACTCATCCAAAAAAAAAACTACCCAAAATTGGATAGTTTTTATATGTTCTCGAGAGATGCAATTATTTCTTTAGGAAACTGTCAACCTCATCCGCGTTCATTACTTTTTCTTCAAAAACGTAAGCACCCGATTTAGGCGACTTCACCATTTTGATTACTTTGGTCATTTTTTTAGAAGACCCGTCTTTTAGGGACGCTACTACTTTCTTTGCCATTTTTTATTGCTTTAAAAAATTACTTGATTTCTTTGTGTACGGTGTACTTCTTCAGAACCGGATTGTATTTTTTCAGCTCCAGTCTTTCAGTAGTATTTTTCTTGTTCTTCGTAGTAATGTATCTCGACATTCCTGCTACACCGGTTTCCTTGTGCTCAGTACACTCCAGGATTACCTGAACTCTATTACCTTTTTTTGCCATGACTTCTTATTTAATAAATCCGTTTCTTGTTGCTCTTTCCAACGCTTCCTCAATCCCAATTCTATTGATGATTCTCAATCCGTGTGCAGAAACTTTCAAAGTTACAGACTTCTCCTGCTCCGGAAGGTAAAATTTCTTCTCCAATAGGTTAATTTCAAAACGACGCTTCGTTTTGTTATTAGCGTGAGAAACGTTGTTTCCTACCATTGCACGCTTTCCTGTTATTTGGCAAATTCTTGACATATCCCGATGTTCTATATTACTAACTAAATATTTGAGAGTGCAAAAGTATGGAGAAATTTTCAGATAGACAAATAATTATAAAAATATTTTGGCGTCAGGTTTCGGACCCAAAGTTCAAAGTAGTTCAATGGCTAAGTGGTTCAATGATTCAGTGGTTCAGATTGTTTGATACGCTGCTCATCATCACTTATCATTTTATCGCCTATCACTCACCCACTCTCCAACACTCCAACTCACCTACACTCCAACTCTCCAACTCACACACTCAAAAATTTCCTTTACCCCAAAACCCTAAAGGGAGGGAAATTTTCTCGCGCAAACTCACCTACACACCACTCTCCAACTCACCCATACTCCGACTACACCACATTCACCTCCCTTTCCAATTCGATCCCGAATTGTTTGTTTACGGACTCTATTATTAATGAAGAAAAATCGAAGATTTCTTTTCCGGTGGCGTTTCCGGTGGCATTGACAATCACAAGTGCCTGTAATTTGTGTGAAGCGACATTTCCCATTTGTTTGCCTTTCCATCCGCATTGTTCGATCAACCATCCCGCAGGAACTTTCACCAAATCTCCACTCGGATAATGCGGAATATCGGGATGATTTTTTTGTACCGCTAAAAACTGCTCCATTGAAATGGTCGGATTCTTAAAAAAACTTCCTGCATTTCCAATCACTTTCGGATCGGGCAGTTTACTTTGGCGAATACTAATTACCGCCTTAGAAACCTCCTGAATGGTGGGATTCATCACGCCTATTTTTTCCAGTTCGTTCTTAATCGCGCCGTATTCCGTTTTAATGGTGTGGTTTTTTGTGGTGAGTTTAAAGGTGACCTCCAAAATCACATACTTCCCTTTTCCCTCCTGCTTGAAAATCGAATCCCGGTATCCAAACCTGCATTTTTCGTTGTCGAAATTTTCCACCTTCAAAGTTTCCAGATTAAGGACTTTGCAGCGCACAAAACAATCCTTGATTTCCGTTCCGTAGGCACCGATATTCTGCATCGGCGAGGTCCCCACATTTCCGGGAATCAGCGACAAATTCTCGAGTCCACCGTAATCTTTACGTAAACAGTATTGTACAAACTCGTGCCAGTTTTCGCCCGCTTTCGCCGTTACCTGGACTTCATTATCATTGATTACCTCTTCAGAAATTCCCTTCAAATTCAACTGAATCACCAATCCCTCAAAATCTTTCGTAAAAAGAATATTGCTTCCACCGCCTAGAAAGAGTGGGTGAGTTGGGGAGTCGGGGAGTTGGAGTGTGGCTAGGTTTTTTAAAACCTCAATAAGTTCTTCCGCCGAACTCACTTCCGCAAAATACCTTGCAGAAACATCAACTCCGAAAGTATTGTGATTCTTTAAAGAATAATTTTCCTGGATGGTCATTAAAATAATTTATGGCAAATTTATTAATTCTAAAAGACAAAATGCCACAAACACTTTATTCGTGCATTCGTGGCATTTTATCAAATGTATCTTAAATTACAGATTAAACTCAATCTTATATTTCTGCAGCGCGTCGTTCAGCAGTTCCACGCTTCTTCGCAAATCGTCTTCCTTCAGAACATAAGCCATCCGCACCTGTTTTTTTCCAAGTTCGGGATCGCTGTAGAAACCACTCATCGGCGCGACCATAATGGTTTCGTTGTTGTGGGAATAGTGTTCCAAAAGCCACTGCGCAAACTTGTCGGAATCGTCGATCGGAAGCTCTACACCGCAGTAAAAAGCACCTTGAGGTTTAGGGCAGATTACTCCGGGAATCCCGTTTAACAAATCAACCATTAGGTTTCTTCTTTTGGTATATTCTTCACGCACTCTCAGGATGTATTCCGTATCGTTGTGGTGCGCTGCAGCTGCCGCGATCTGTCCGAGCAAAACCGGACTCAATCTTGCCTGTGCGAAAAGCATTGCCGCATCGTGTATTTTCTTCGAACGGGTAATCATACAGCCGATTCTTGCGCCACACATCGAATACCTTTTTGATTCGGAATCGACGATGATGCAGTGGTCCTTCAACTCCTTAAACTCAAGCATTGAAATCTGCTGCTTTCCATCATAAACATATTCACGGTACACTTCGTCGGAAATAATCACGATGTCGTGTTTCAAGGCAATCTGCGCCAACTTTTCAAGCTCTTCTCTCGTATAAAGATATCCGGTAGGATTCCCAGGATTGCAGATGATAATCGCTCTGGTTTTATCGGTAATTTTTTTCTCGAATTCCTCAACAGGAGGCAGCGCAAAACCCGTATCAATCGACGAAGGAACTGCCACTACATTCACCTTGAAAGTATTGGCAAAACCGTTGTAGTTCGCATAATAAGGTTCAGGAATAATCACCTCGTCGCCATCGTCGCACAATGTGGAAATGGCAAAATTCAGCGCCTCCGAACCTCCGTTGGTCACGATGAAATCGTTGGTCGTCAAATCGGTGAATCCCAATCGGTGGTAATAATCCTGCAACGCCTGTCTGTACTCCAGATTCCCTTCGGAAAGCGCGTACTCATAAATCTTAAGGTGGTTGTTTTTCACAGCGTCCAAAGCGGTTTGCGGCGTTTCGATATCGGGTTGCCCAATATTCAGGTGATATACTTTTATCCCTTTCTGCTTCGCCTGCAGCGCATAAGGAACCAACTTTCGAACCGGTGAAGCCGGCATATTTTGGGCTCTAAGAGAAATTTTCGGCATGATTTTAAAATTTCCACAAAAATAGTGTTTTTTTAGGAGCTTCACAGTTTTCGCTTCTCTGGAAATGCGGTCCGGTTTTCCGCTGTATCTTTTCCACTGGATTCCGCTACGCTCCACCAGCGGAAAAGGATGCCGCTGCAACCCGGGCTAAAAACTCTTACGGTTTGTCTTTGAAAGGATTTACCCTCAAACAAAAACCGCCCAGAAATTCCGGACGGTATTGTTTTGCGTTTTCTTGACACACCATAAATCACGTCTCAACGGGGATTCACCATTCACAATGAAATGGATTCACCCCAAAAATTATTTCATAAACCCTTTATTAATCAACAACGGCTTAATGCTCGGTGTTCTTCCGGTGAAATCTTTGAACGCCTGATTCAGATCTACAGAATTCCCAACGGACAGAATATATTTTCTGAATCGGTCACCGTTTGCTCTCGTCATTCCACCATTTTTCGAGATCCAGTCCCAAGCATCGGCATTCAGCATATCGCTCCACATGTAGGCGTAGTATCCTGCAGAATAACCACCACCCCAAATGTGTGCGAAATACGGAGAATGGTATCTCGGCGGAACTGCGTTTAACGTAAACCCATATTTATTCAAAACATTTTTCTCGAATTCCAAAGTGGGTCTGAACTGCGATTCGTCGGTCACGGAATGCCAGTTCATATCCAAAGTCGCCGCAGAAACCAGTTCAGTTGTAGAATATCCCTGGTTGAAAGTTCCCGCATTTTTGATTTTGTCCACCAAAGATTGCGGCATCGGCTGCTTGGTTTGATAATGGATGGCGTAGTTTTTCAGCACTTCAGGTTCGAGCGCAAAAAATTCGTTGATCTGCGAAGGAAACTCCACGAAATCTCTCGGCGTATTCGTACCCGAAATCGAAACATATTTTTGGTCGGCAAAAAGTCCGTGCAGAGTATGCCCAAACTCGTGGAACATGGTGGAAACATCATCATAAGAAATCAATGAAGGTTTTCCTTCGGCTGGTTTTTGGTAATTGAAGACATTCACAATCACCGGTTTCTGACCCAAAAGATGCGACTGCTCCACAAAATTGCTCATCCACGCTCCACCGTTTTTGTTGTTTCTGGTATAAAAGTCGAGGTAGTAGATTGCAAGCGACTTCCCGTCGCGGTCGAAAACTTCATATACCATCACATCAGGATGGTAAACCGGCAAATCTTTTCTTTCTTTAAAGGTAATTCCGTAGAATTTTTCGGCAGCAAAAAACACTCCTTTTTCCAAAACGGTTTTCACTTCAAAGTACGGTTTGATCTGGTTTTCGTCCAAATCATATTTTGCTTTTCTCACTTGTTCTGCGTAGAAATTCCAGTCCCAAGGTTCGACGGTGAAACCGCCTTTCTGCGAATCGATCAGCTTTTGGATCTCGTCGCGTTCCTTGGTTGCGGCTTCAACTCCGGGTTTTGCGAGCTGCGCCAAAAGGTTCATTGCGTTTTCTGGATTCTTCGCCATCTGGTCCTGGAGTTTCCATTCTGCGAAAGATTTTTTTCCCTGCAAATGTGCTTTTTCCATTCTTAGTTTTGCTTGTCTTTCAAGAATGCTTCGAGTATCGTCGGCATTTCCTTTTTCGGCACGGAACCAGGAAGCTTTAAAGAGTTTCTCACGTGTCGCACGATTTTTCAAATTCTGAAGAAGCGGTTGTTGAGTTGTATTTAGCAAAGCTAAAAGGTATTTCCCGTCGTGTCCCGCTTTTTTGGCATCAGAAGCTGCGGCGGCAATTTCGTCGGCAGAAAGTCCGTCGAGTTCCTTTACATTATCAATCAGCACAGCTCCGTTTTTTCTCGCATCGAGAAGTCTGTTGGAAAACTGTGTGGAAAGCGTCGCCAACTCCTCATTGATTTTTTTCACTTTATCCTTATCGGAAGCGGAAAGATTCGCACCCGCGATCTCAAATTTCTGCAGGTAATATTCGGTTAACCGTCGGTCTTCGCCTTTTAAACTGTTCAGGTCGATCGACTTTATTCTTTGGTAAAGGTTGTCGTTCAGATAAATTTTATCGTTCTGCGCTGCAAATTTTGGAGCATACTCTTCTTCCAGTTTCTGCAGATACGGATTGGTGTTGGAACCCGTGAGATTATCAAAAATAATTTTAGCCCTATTTAATACTGCTCCGCTTTGTTCGAGCGGTAAAACGGTATTTTCAAAAGTCGCCACCGATCTGCTGTTTGCGATTTTTTCTATTTCCGCGAGTTGCTGCTTCAAGCCAAAATCAAACGCAGGTTGAAAGTGTTCGTCCTTAATCTTGTCGAATTCCGGAGCTTGGTATTGAAGCGCGCTCTTCTTCATAAAGGGATTGTTCGCCAAAGCCGCGTCAGAAACGGGAACTTCGGTGTTTGTGTTTTCAGTGTTTTTCATCGTCGTACAGCTGGAATTAAACGCCAGCGAAGAAATTAATAAAACGGATGTAATATTTTTCATTTTTGAATTGTTATTGATTGTAAAGGTATTAAATTTAACGAAAATAAATTCCGCTCTTATGAAAACAATTGGATTAATCGCAGTTTCAGCACTTTCACTTCTTGCATGCAACATCAAAAGCGAAAGTGGTTTTCCATTAAATATCGTGCCGAAGGAAGGAAGTGGCACTATTGTACAGAAAGAATTCGAAATGGATTTTGACCAGATTAAAGTGGTGCAGTCGATTTCTGCAGAAGTGGTAAAAGCCGATCAGGAAAAAGTTGTGATTTCCGCACCTTCCGATTTGATGGACGATATTTTGGTTGAAAATAATGGTGGTGAGCTTTACATCCACTTCAAGCCGGGAGTGAATATTTCTACCCGAAATGTTTCCGCAAAAATTTTCGCTAAAGATTTCAATGCTCTAAAGGCAAGTTCCTCTGCAACCATTATCGTTAAAGACAAATTCACGCAGGACAGAACCGATATTTCCGTGTCGAGTTCAGGAACAGTCAAAGGCGATCTGGAAGCCAATGATCTGTCGATCGACGTTTCCAGCTCGGGAGATTTTTCGGGAAAAATTTGGGCAGTGAATCTGAATTCGGAGGTCACTTCTTCCGGCGATGTCAATATTTCAGGGAAAGCAAAAAATGCAAACCTTCGCGCTTCATCATCGGGAACTTTGAACGCTAAAAACGTGATTGCCGAAAACGCAGATATTCAGGCATCGAGCAGCGGTGATGTGAATTTATCGGTTTCCAACAGTTTGAAAGCATCCGCAAGTTCATCCGGCGACATCGTAGTTATAAAAAAAGGAGCGTTGAATATTTTAAACAAAAGCGAAAGCAGTGGAGGAAGCGTAACGGTTCAGTAGGAATTTGAGGGAATTTGAGGGAATTTGAAATGGTTTGAGGTTGTTTGAGGGGACTTGATATGGTTTGAAGTTTGAAGTTTGAGGTTTGAAATTGGGTGTTCAAGTTTCAGGTTTACTCACAATTTTTTTTTATTTTTTTTATTTGAGTTCGTGAATGCTTCGCATTTCAGGTTTCAGGTTTCAGGTTCACATCACCCCATCACTTATCACTCATCACTCATAAAATCTCCAACTCTCCAACTCTCCAACTCAACCACTCACCCACTCTCCAACTCTCCCACGCAAAACCTACCATCCTCCGGAAGCACCGCCGCCGCCGAAACTTCCGCCGCCACCGAATCCGCCGAAACCGCCGCCGCCAAAACCGCCACCGGAACCTCCGCCAAATCCGCCACCTCCGAAACTTCCAGGGAATGGGAAAAATCCGCCTGGATAAGTTCTTCGTCCACGTCGGGATAAAATGACATCATCGTCATCGTCGTTGTTGTAGTTTCCACCGCCGCCTTTATTTCTGAAGAGGAAACTCAGAATAATAACGATGAAAATAGCGATAAATAAGATTTCGAATGGAGTTAAACCGCCGTCAGAGGAAGTGTCTTTGACGATTGGTTTAAATTTTCCCTGAACCGCCTCCATCAATGCAGTAGTTCCGCGGTTGATCCCTTCGTACCAAAGTCCCTGCTTGAAATTGGGCGTCACAATATAGTCGATGATTTGTCCCGCAACAGACGCGGTTAAATATTGCTCCACCGCTCTTCCCTGTTGGATCGACATTGTGCGGTCTTCAGTCGCGATAAGAAATACAATTCCGTTATCAACTCCTTTCTGGCCGATTCCCCATTTCTGTCCGTACATCGTGGCGAGATAATTCACATCTTCGCCTCCGGTTGTGGGAATAATGATGACCTCGATTTCCGTGGAAGTAGAATCTGCAAACTTGATGAGTTTTTGGTTCAGGACGTCTTTCTCGGTCTGGTTCAAGAGTCCGACTTCATCATAAACCGGATAAAGAACCGCCGGCTTTGCAGGAATTTTCTGGGCAAAAACAAAGATATTCAGCCCTAAAAAAAGAAACGCAAAAAAGTATTTAGGAGAACGTAAGCTCATTCGGCAGTTCGTTTGGATTTTCTCCCATTATGGGAAAGTATTTCTTAAGTTCCACACCAGTATCCAGAACGGCATCACGCAAACCGCCGAAGTAATTTTTCTTCGAAAATTCCGCAGTGATTCGGTCGTGCATTCTGTCCCAAAAACTTTGGTGGACTTTCTTATGGATTCCCTCGTCGCCAATAATGGTGAGATACTGTCGCTCGAAATTCACGTGGAAAAGCACAGCGTTTTTTTCAGCAGTCTGATCTTTGCAGAGCGTCTTGAACACTTCAAAAGCCATCTCCGCATTGTTCCCTTCGGTATTGGAATCGATGTGGATTCTGATTTCTCCGGTGGAACAATCTTCTGCTGTTTGAATGGCTTCCACGAGGGAAGCCATTTCAGTATCTGTGAGGAAGGTATTCATTAATTAGTGAAAACTTCTGGCGCTTTCTGAGCACCTGCATCAGCTTTGAAGTAAGGTTTTTCTTTAAAGTTGGTAAAATTCGCTAAAATATTGTTTGGGAAAGTTTTGATCGTAGTATTGTAATCCTGAGCAGCTTCGTTGTAGTAAACCGTTTCGCTTCTGATGCTGTTTTCGATCGCGGTATATTCTCTTTGGAAGTTGGTGTACTGCTGATCGGCTTTCAGGTTGGGATATTGTTCCACCACCGCCATCAATCTGCTCAAAGCTCCGCTCAGTTCACCTTGCGCCGCCTGGAATTTCGCCATATCGGCTTCCGTCATATTCGTAGGATCGATGGTTACAGAAGTTGCTTTTGACCTTGCCTCGATTACTTTGGTTAAAGTTTCCTGCTCGAACTGGGAGTAAGATTTCACCGTTCTCTCAAGGTTAGGAATCAGGTTCGCACGTTTCTGATACACGGTCTCAACATTCGACCACTTGGTGTTTACGTTTTGTTCTTTAGTCACAAAATTATTATAGCCATTTTTACCCCAGAAAAATAAAATAGCGGCAATAACGAGAAGAGCAATCCCAATGGTTCCGGCGCTCATACAACCTCTGTTTCTCATAGTTTATATTTTTTATTGTTTATAAAATCGATACCCAAATATACAAATTATGTGCTAAATTTGTAAAAAATTATAAAAAAATGATAACATTGGTAGTCGCGATGGGCTTGAACAGAGAAATTGGCATAGACAACCAGTTACCATGGCACCTGCCGAAAGACCTGAAACATTTCAAGGAGATTACTTCCGGACATCCGATCATCATGGGGCGAAAAACTTACGAAAGCATCGGAAAACCACTGCCAAACCGCACCAACATTGTCGTGTCGAGAAAAACCGATTGGTTTGAAGAGGGAATCCTGATCGTAGGAAGCTTGAAGGAAGCCCTGAAATTCGCACAGAAAATCGACAAAGACATCTTCATCATCGGTGGCGGAAATATTTTTGAACAGACGATGGAAATTGCCGACAAACTGGAAGTTACGGAGATAAAGACCACGATTGACGCAGATACTTTCTTCCCGAAAATCGATG